>NZ_JBWKQB010000038.1:0-52342 GCF_059418545.1 Pseudomonas sp. GW821-FHT07G10
ACTCGTCACAGCGCCTTGGCTCTGGGCCGCCGGCATCCGAATTTGAGCTAACGAACTAGCCACACAGGCCACTAGGTTCTACAGGTCCGTATCTGTGCGTTTACCGAACAGATACGGGTTTGGCGAATTGACGCTGTTTCCCTTGCTTCATTAATGTCGCGGCAGCGTCATCCGGCGTTGTTGGTCACCTGCCATCAGCCGGACGACGACCCAATAATAATGAAGAGGCCACCCCCGCCATGAGCACTTTCTCCGCCTGCCGTTGCCTGCACCGGTTCTGCCTTCGAGCCCGGGTCGCCTGACTCCGGTATTGCCCCATTTGTGAAATCGCTGACCGTTGCCGGCACTTGTTCGCCTGCGCATCCTGTGTGGAATAAAAATAATGAATCAGCCTCAGTCTGCTGTAGGGAACTGCCTTGATGTGCAGTCCTTTATCAATACCCAACCGCTGTCTCGCTACCAGTGGCGGGTGGTGATCCTGTGTTTTCTGATTGTCTTTCTCGATGGCCTGGACACCGCGGCCATGGGCTTCATTGCGCCAGCGTTGTCGCAGGATTGGGGGATCGATCGCGCCAGCCTCGGCCCGGTGATGAGCGCTGCACTGATCGGCATGGTCTTCGGCGCTCTGGGCTCCGGCCCGCTGGCCGACCGCTTTGGTCGCAAAGTCGTTCTGGTGGGGGCGGTGCTGTTGTTCGGCGTGTTCAGTCTCGCATCGGCCTACAGCAGCAATGTTGACCAACTGTTGATACTGCGCTTTTTGACCGGGCTGGGATTGGGCGCGGGCATGCCGAATGCCACCACGCTACTGTCCGAATACACCCCCGAGCGGCACAAGTCGCTGTTGGTCACCAGCATGTTTTGCGGGTTCAACCTGGGCATGGCCGGTGGCGGTTTCATTTCGGCGAAACTGATTCCGGCGTTCGGCTGGCACAGCCTGCTGATGCTCGGCGGGATTTTGCCGTTGATTCTGACCGTGGTCCTGTTGCTCTGGCTGCCGGAGTCAGCGCGGTATCTGGTGGTGCGTAATCGCGGCACCGATAAAGTCCGCAATGCGCTGGCGCCAATCGATCCGGCCACCGTCGCTCAGGCCGCCAGCTTCAGCGTGCCAGAGCAGAAAACCGTGAAAGCCCGCAATGTGTTCGCGGTGATTTTTTCCGGTACCTACAGCACCGGAACCTTGCTCTTATGGCTGACCTATTTCATGGGGCTGGTCATTGTCTATCTGTTGACCAGTTGGCTACCGACGCTGATGCGTGACAGCGGCGCGAGTATGGAGCAGGCCGCGTTCATCGGTGCGTTGTTCCAGTTCGGCGGAGTGCTCAGCGCGGTTGTCGTGGGCTGGGCGATGGACCGCTTCAACCCGCACAAAGTCATCGGCATTTTCTACTTGTTGGCCGGGGTCTTTGCCTACGCTGTAGGGCAGAGCCTGGGCAACATCACACTGTTGGCGACCCTGGTGCTGGTTGCCGGCATGTGCGTCAACGGTGCCCAATCGGCGATGCCGTCGCTGGCAGCGCGCTTCTATCCGACCCAGGGCCGGGCGACCGGTGTGTCGTGGATGCTCGGCATCGGTCGTTTTGGCGCAATTCTCGGTGCCTGGATGGGCGCGACGCTGTTGGGCCTGGGCTGGAACTTCGAACAAGTGCTGACGGCACTGGTGATTCCGGCAGCGTTGGCGACGACGGCGGTGGTGATCAAGGGCATGGTCAGTCATGCGGATGCGACCTGACTGCAGGTTTTTTCAGATCGTTCCCACGCTCTGCGTGGGAATGTCGCCATGGACGCTCTGCGTCCGCCGTTATGTGACGCAGAGCGTCACGGGATGCATTCCCACGCAGAGCGTGGGAACGATCAATCTGATCAAACGCGTAACCGATAGCTAGGCAACAATATGTTCGATTATCGAACGATTAGTCGATTATCGGATTGTTTGGCGTTTTTTAGAGGCTTAATCTTCAGTCACTCCGGCGCTGCTCATCGCGCCTTTTCTTCCACGTCGGTTTACTGAATTCGGGAGTCCACCCATGGCTGAAATCCTTTCGCTGCACGAAGCGGTGAAGCAATTCGTCAACGACGGCGATACCGTCGCGCTCGAAGGCTTCACTCACCTGATTCCAACGGCGGCAGGTCATGAAATCATTCGCCAGGGCAAGAAAGACCTGACCCTGGTGCGGATGACGCCTGACCTGATCTACGACCAGTTGATTGGTGCCGGTTGTGCTCGCAAGCTGATTTTCTCCTGGGGTGGTAACCCGGGCGTCGGTTCTCTGCATCGGTTGCGTGACGCGGTCGAGAAGCAGTGGCCGCATGCGCTGGAAATCGAAGAACACAGCCACGCCGACCTTGCCAATGCCTACGTTGCTGGCGCCTCCGGCCTGCCGTTCGCGGTATTGCGGGCCTACGCCGGTTCCGACTTGCCGAAGGTCAACCCGCTGATTAAAAGCGTGACCTGCCCGTTCACCGGAGAAGTGCTGGCGGCGGTGCCTTCGGTGCGCCCGGACATCACGGTGATCCATGCCCAGAAAGCCGACCGTAAAGGCAACGTCCTGCTCTGGGGCATCCTCGGCGTGCAGAAAGAAGCGGCACTGGCGGCCAAACGCTGCATCGTCACCGTCGAAGAAATCGTCGACGACCTGAAGGCACCGATGAATGCCTGTGTCTTGCCGACTTGGGCCCTGAGCGCTGTGTGCCACGTGCCAGGCGGCGCACATCCGTCCTACGCCCACGGTTACAGCGAGCGTGACAACCGTTTCTACCAGGCCTGGGACCCGATTGCCCGCGACCGTGAAACCTTCACCGCCTGGATCAACGAATACATCCATGGCAGCGCTGACTTCAGCGAATTCCAGGCCAAACTGGCCCGCGCTTCGGAGGCTAAATAATGGCTTACACCACCAATGAAATGATGACCGTCGCCGCCGCCCGCCGTTTGAAGAACGGCTCTGTGTGCTTCGTCGGCATCGGTCTGCCTTCCAAAGCAGCCAACCTGGCGCGGTTGACCTCCTCGCCGGACGTGGTGCTGATCTACGAGTCTGGCCCGATTGGCGCTAAACCCACTGTACTGCCGCTGTCCATCGGTGATGGCGAGCTGGCGGAAACCGCTGATACCGTCGTGCCGACCGGTGAGATTTTTCGCTATTGGTTGCAGGGTGGGCGCATCGACGTTGGCTTTCTCGGTGCCGCGCAGGTTGACCGCTTCGGCAACATCAACACCACCGTGGTGGGCGACTATCACCAGCCAAAAGTCCGCCTGCCCGGTGCTGGCGGTGCGCCAGAAATCGCCGGTTCCGCGAAAAGCGTGCTGATCATCCTCAAGCAATCGGCCCGTTCGTTTGTCGACAAACTCGACTTCATTACCTCGGTCGGCCATGGCGAAGGCGGCGATTCGCGCAAACGCCTCGGCTTGCCGGGCGCCGGGCCGGTGGGGATCATTACCGACCTGTGCATCATGGAACCGGAAGCTGTCAGCCACGAATTCGTGGTCACCGCACTGCACCCTGGCGTGACCCGTGAGCAGGTGATCGCGGCTACCGGTTGGGCCATTCGCTTCGCCGATCAGGTTGAACACACCGCCGAACCGACCGAGGTCGAGCTGACCGCCTTGCGCGATCTTGAAGCGCGTACCGCAGCCGCCCACGGCCAAGCACCGGGAGAAGCCTGATGCGCGAAGTCTTTATCTGTGACGCGATCCGTACCCCCATCGGCCGTTTCGGTGGTGGTCTGTCGGCCGTGCGCGCTGACGACCTGGCCGCCGTGCCGATCAAGGCGTTGATGGAACGCAACCCCTCGGTGGACTGGAACGCGGTGGACGAAGTGTTTCTCGGCTGCGCCAACCAGGCTGGCGAAGACAACCGCAACGTCGCGCGCATGGCCTTGCTGTTGGCCGGTTTGCCGGAGAGTATTCCGGGCGTGACCCTCAACCGTCTCTGTGCTTCGGGCATGGACGCCATCGGTACGGCCTTTCGGGCGATTGCCAGTGGCGAGATGGAGTTGGCGATTGCCGGTGGCGTCGAGTCGATGTCCCGCGCACCGTTCGTCATGGGCAAGGCTGATGCGGCCTTCTCGCGCAACATGAAGCTGGAGGACACCACCATCGGCTGGCGCTTTATCAACCCGTTGATGAAGGCTCAATACGGCGTCGATGCGATGCCGCAGACCGGCGACAATGTCGCCGATGATTACCGGGTTTCCCGCGCCGATCAGGACGCCTTCGCCCTGCGCAGTCAGCAACGTACCGCGGCGGCACAAGTCGCCGGATTCTTCGCTGAAGAAATCGTCTCGGTGCGTATTGCCCACAAGAAGGGCGAGACTGTGGTCGAGCAGGACGAGCACCCGCGTGCCGACACCTCGCTGGAAACCCTGAGCAAACTCAAACCGGTGAACGGTCCGGATAAAACCGTCACCGCGGGCAACGCTTCGGGCGTCAATGACGGTGCGGCGGCATTGATTCTGGCCTCGGCCGAAGCCGTGAAAAAACATGGCCTGACTGCTCGGGCCCGGGTGTTGGGTATGGCCAGTGCCGGTGTCGCACCACGGGTAATGGGCATCGGCCCGGTGCCGGCGGTGCGCAAATTGACCGAGCGCCTGGGTCTGGCCGTCAGCGATTTTGACGTGATCGAGCTCAATGAAGCCTTCGCCAGCCAGGGTTTGGCGGTGTTGCGTGAACTGGGTCTGGCCGATGACGCTGCGCAGGTCAACCCAAACGGCGGTGCTATCGCTTTGGGCCATCCGTTGGGCATGACCGGTGCGCGATTGGTGCTGACCGCTTTGCATCATCTGGAAAAGACCGGCGGCAAAAAAGGCCTGGCGACCATGTGTGTCGGCGTGGGGCAGGGTCTGGCCTTGGCGATCGAGCGCGTTTGACAGGTCGCTGCTGACTTACAAGAAAAGAGGAATGATCGATGACTGACAAGCCTGGTTACCGTCGCCCCCAAGCGGGCACCCAGCCGGAGTATCTGCACCCGGCTTACAAATCCACCAACAGTCGCTCGCCGTCCAAACCGTTGGTGTTTTTGCCTCATTCGTTGTCGGAAATCACCGGCCCGACTATCGGTGCTGATTACCTGCAAGACCAGGATAACGACCTCACCGCCCAGCACCAGGGCGAGCCACTGGGTGAGCGGATCATCATTCACGGCCGCGTGCTGGATGAAGATGGCCTGCCGGTGCCAGGGATCTTGCTGGAAATCTGGCAGGCCAATGCCGCCGGTCGCTACAACCATGAGCGTGACCTGCACGATGCACCGCTGGACCCGAACTTCACCGGCACCGGACGCACCGTCACCGACGCGGATGGCTGGTACCAGTTCCAGACCATCAAGCCTGGCGCCTACCCATGGGGCAACCACCACAACGCGTGGCGCCCGGCGCATATCCATTTTTCGCTGTTCGGCCCGAGCATCCTCACCCGCCTGGTGACCCAGATGTATTTTCCCGGCGATCCGCTGCTGGCCTATGACCCGATCTACAACTGCGTACCCGATACCCGCGCCAAAGAGCGCTTGATCGCCAGCTTCGATCTGGAAAAGACCATCCCTTCCTATGCCCTCGGTTATCGCTGGGACATCGTTTTGCGCGGCCGCGAAGCCACGCCGATGGAGAAATAAGATGACGCTCAATGCGACCACTTCACACACCGTCGGCCCGTACTACCACATCGGTCTGACCTGGCTGAACCGTGAGGACATGACGACGCCCGAGACATTGGGCGAGCGCGTGGCGATCACCGGGCAGGTCGTCGATGGCAATGGCGATTTCGTCAATGACGCGATGCTGGAAGTCTGGCAAGCCAACGCTGCCGGCAAGTACGACCATGTCGAAGACGATCAGGACAAAGCCCTGGACCCGAATTTCGAAGGTTTTGGCCGGGTGCCCGTGGATGCCGAAGGGCGCTTCCGTTTCACCACCGTCAAACCAGGCACAGTACCGGGCCTCAATGGCACGACCCAGGCGCCGCATCTGGTGGTGCTGGTGTTCGCTCGCGGGCTGGTCAAACACTTGCTGACGCGCATCTACTTCGACGGCGAACCGGCCAACGCAGCCGACCCGCTGCTCGAATGTGTCCCGGCAGAGCGTCGCCGTACGCTGCTGGCCAAGGCGGATGCGTCAGGCACTTATCAGTGGAACGTGATCCTGCAGGGGACGGATGCCGAGACGGTGTTTTTCGATTACTGAGTGATCGTTCCCACGCTCTGCGTGGGAATGCCGCCATGGACGCTCTGCGTCCGCTCTTGTAACGCAGAGCGTCACGGGAATGCATTCCCACGCGCGAGCGTGGGAACGATCTCTCAGCCAATACGGAATGGGGCTGTTGCAAAGTATGTCTAGACTCACACTGTCCCCAAAGAGTGAAAAACCATGACAACAACGACGAGCTACTACACGGGCGAAGAGCGCAACAAAAGGATCTTTGCGATCATCGGTGCCTCTTCCGGTAACCTGGTCGAATGGTTCGACTTCTATGTCTACGCTTTTTGCGCGATCTATTTCGCTCCGGCATTTTTCCCGTCTGACGACCCCACGGTGCAGTTGCTCAATACCGCTGGCGTGTTTGCCGCCGGGTTCCTGATGCGTCCTATCGGCGGCTGGCTGTTCGGTCGAGTGGCTGACAAGCACGGGCGCAAGAATTCCCTGATGATCTCGGTGCTGATGATGTGTGCCGGTTCATTGGTCATCGCTTTTCTGCCGACTTACCACTCGATCGGCGCCTGGGCGCCAGCGTTGCTGCTGGTGGCTCGGTTGTTTCAGGGGTTGTCGGTGGGCGGTGAATACGGCACCACCGCGACCTATATGAGTGAAGTCGCGCTCAAGGGACAGCGCGGCTTCTTCGCGTCATTTCAGTATGTGACCTTGATCGGCGGACAACTGTTGGCGGTCTCGGTGCTGGTGATCCTGCAGCAGATCCTCAACGAAGACGAACTGCGCGCCTACGGCTGGCGGATTCCGTTCGTGATCGGTGCGATTGCGGCGCTGATTTCTCTATTCCTGCGTCGCTCGTTGAAAGAGACCACCAGCAAGGAAATACGCGAAGACAAGGACGCTGGCAGCATCGCCGCGTTGTTCCGCAATCACACAGCGGCTTTTATTACAGTGCTCGGTTACACCGCCGGTGGCTCGCTGATTTTCTACACCTTCACGACCTATATGCAGAAGTACCTGGTCAACACCGCCGGTATGCAAGTCAAGACGGCCAGTTACATCATGACCGGCGCACTCTTCCTTTATATGTGCATGCAGCCGTTTTTCGGCATGCTCGCCGATAAAATCGGCCGGCGTAACTCGATGCTTTGGTTCGGCGCGCTGGGCACGCTGTTCACCGTGCCGATTCTGTTGACCCTGAAGACTGTCACCAACCCGTTCCTGGCCTTTGTGCTGATCACCCTGGCGTTGTCGATTGTGAGTTTCTACACCTCCATCAGCGGATTGGTTAAAGCCGAAATGTTCCCGACCCAGGTTCGGGCGTTGGGAGTAGGGCTGGCGTATGCAGTGGCGAACGCGATTTTCGGTGGCTCGGCGGAATACGTTGCCCTGGGGTTGAAAACCCTGGGCATGGAAAACACCTTCTACTGGTATGTCACGTTGATGATGGCGGTGGCCTTTCTGTTCAGTTTGCGCCTGCCGAAACAGGCGGCTTATTTGCATCACGATCTTTGATCTGTCCGCGTGTGCCCGTTTCGGGTGCACGCCTCGAAGGGATTGTCTATGAGTGAACGACCGAGCAATCAATTGTTCGATGCCTATTTCACTGCCCGCGATATGCGTGAAGTGTTCTGCGATCAAGGCCGGGTTCAGGCCATGCTCGATTTCGAAGCCGCATTGGCCCGGGCCGAGGCGCGGGTTGGACTGATTCCTCAGTCCGCTGTCGCGCCGATTGAAGCGGCGTGCCGCGCTGAACATTACGACTTCTTCGCACTGGGAGAGGCGATTGCCACCGCGGGGAATTCGGCGATCCCGCTGGTCAAGGCATTGGGAAAACAGATCGCCGCCCATGACGCCGATGCCGAGCGTTATGTGCATTTGGGTGCCACCAGTCAGGACGTGATGGACACCGGTTTGGTGTTGCAACTGCGCAGCGCCTTGCAGCTGATTGACCGCGAATTGGCGCTACTCGGCGAAATCCTGGTGGCCCAGGCCGAACGTTATGTGGCCACACCGCTGGCTGGGCGCACTTGGCTGCAACACGCGACGCCGGTGACTCTGGGCATGAAAATCGCCGGTTGGCTGGGGGCCGTGACCCGTAGCCGGCAACGATTGCAGGAACTCAAGCCGCGCCTGCTGGTGCTGCAATTCGGCGGTGCTTCCGGGACCCTCGCGGCCCTGGGTGAGCAGGCCATGCCGATTGCCGAGGCGCTTGCGCAAGAGCTGCAGCTGACGCTACCGGAACAGCCTTGGCACACCCAGCGCGATCGTCTGGTGGAGTTCGGGGCGGTGCTGGGGCTGATCGCTGGCAGCCTGGGCAAGCTTGGTCGCGATATCAGTCTGTTGATGCAGACCGAGGCTGGTGAAGTGTTCGAACCGGCGGCACCGGGCAAGGGCGGTTCATCGACCATGCCGCACAAACGCAATCCGGTAGGGGCTGCGGTGCTGATCGGCGCCGCGACCCGAGTGCCGGGTTTGCTGGCGACGCTGTTCAGCGCAATGCCCCAGGAACATGAGCGCAGCCTGGGGTTGTGGCATGCCGAATGGGAAACCCTGCCGGAAATTTGCTGCCTGGTATCCGGTGCCTTGCGGCAAGCCTTGCTGGTGGCCGAAGGGTTGGAGGTCGATGCCAGGCGAATGGCGAAAAATCTCGACCTGACTCAGGGGCTGGTGCTGGCCGAGGCGGTGAGTATCGTCCTCGCCCAGCGTGTGGGCCGCGATAAGGCTCACCATCTGCTTGAACAATGCTGCAAGCGGGCGGTAGCCGAGCAGCGTCATTTGCGCGCGGTGCTCGGCGATGAGCCGCAAGTGACCGCCGAGCTCTCGGCCGATGAACTTGATCGTCTGCTGGACCCTGCCCATTACCTCGGTCAGGCCCATACCTGGGTCGAGCGAGCGGTGGCTGAACATTTTGCTTTGAGTGCCTGAAGGAGACTGCTGTGGGATTCGTACAACTCGCCGATGGCGAACTGAACTACCAACTCGATGGCCTGGAAGATGCGCCGGTGCTGGTGCTGTCCAACTCGCTGGGCACCGATCTGCACATGTGGGACATCCAGATCCCGGCCTTTGCCGAGCATTTCCGGGTGCTGCGTTTCGACACCCGTGGCCACGGTCGTTCGCTGGTCACGCCAGGGCCTTACAGCATCGAGCAATTGGGCCATGATGTGTTGGCGCTGCTGGATGCGTTGCATATCGAGCGTGCGCATTTCTGTGGTTTGTCCATGGGCGGGCTGATTGGCCAGTGGCTGGGGATCAATGCCGGTGAGCGTCTGCGCAAACTGGTGGTGTGCAACACCGCAGCGAAAATCGGTGATCCTTCGGTGTGGAACCCACGGATCGAAACCGTGCTGCGCGACGGCCCGGCGGCGATGGTTGCTTTGCGCGATGCCTCGATTGCCCGCTGGTTCACTCCTGACTTCGCTGAGGCTAATGCGCAGCAGGCCAAACAGATCACCGACATGCTCGCCGCCACTTCACCGCAAGGCTATGCAGCCAACTGCGCGGCGGTGCGGGATGCCGATTTCCGCGAGCAGTTGTCGTCGATCAAGGTACCGACGCTGGTAATTTGCGGCACTGAAGATGCGGTCACGCCGCCGTCGGGCGGGCACTTTATTCAAGAGCAGGTGCAGGCTGCCGAATACGCCGAGTTCTATGCCGCGCACCTGTCCAACGTCCAGGCTGGCGCTGCGTTCAGTGACCGGGTATTGGCCTTTCTATTGGCCGAAAAGCGTATCTGAGGAGCTGCTCGTGGACGAGAAACAACGTTATGACGAAGGCCTGCAAGTGCGTCGCGCGGTCCTCGGCGATGCCCATGTCGACCGCAGCCTGAATGCGCTGACAGAGTTCAACTCTGAGTTTCAGGAAATGATCACCCGCCATGCCTGGGGTGATATCTGGACCCGCCCGGGCCTGCCTCGGCATACCCGCAGTCTGATCACCATCGCGATGCTGATCGGTATGAATCGCAATGAAGAACTCAAGCTGCATCTACGCGCCGCCGCGAGCAACGGCGTGACCCGCGCCGAGATCAAGGAAGTGCTGATGCAGAGCGCGATCTATTGCGGCATTCCAGCCGCCAACGCGACTTTTCATCTGGCTGAATCGGTGTGGGATGAGTTGGGGGTTGAATCGCGGGAATAGCCCGGGATTTGATTGGCCGATAAATCGCTATCGCGGGCGAGCCTCGCTCCTACATGATCGGCATCGACACACGCCTGTGTGAACGAACGAATCCCTGTAGGAGCGAGGCTTGCCCGCGATGGCGTTTTTGGGTCTTACAGCAGACTGATCGGGTAGCTGACGATCACTCGGTTTTCGTCGAACTCATTGTTACTGAAGTCGCGACGGATGGTCGAGTTGCGCCATTTGAGGTTAAGGCTCTTCAGGGCTCCACTCTGCACGGTATAGCCCACTTCGGTCTCGCGACCCCATTCCTTGCCATCGGTGATGGTCCCGGTATGCACATTGTCGCCGCTGATGTAGCGGTTCATCAGGGTCAGGCCGGGCACGCCGAGGGCGGCGAAGTTGTAGTCGTGGCGCAGCTGCCAGGACTTTTCCTTGGCGTTGTCGTAGCTTGAGTTGTAGCTGTCGTTGGCCAGGGTGCCGCCGCTGGTACCGTTGACCCGCATCCAGGCGCTATCGCCGGTGACTTTCTGCAGGCCGACATAGAAGGTATTGCCGCCGTACTTGGCCGAGAACAGTCCGGACCAGGTCTTGTTGTCCAGATCGCCGGCCCGGGCGCTGCCGTCCTCCTTGCCATAGAAGAAGCCCAGGTTGGCACCCAGGGTCCAGTCGCCCAGGGGCTGAGTGTGCACCAGGTTGAGGTATTGCTGGCTGTAAATGTCCTTGAGTTCGGCGTTCCACAGACCGATCTGGGTGCGTTTTTCATTGAAGGTGTATTCGGCGCCTTCGAAGTTGAAGCGGTCCGAGGTGAATGCCGCTTTGCCGTTCATCGACATGTTGCTCATGCTGCTGTCGTCACGCGGACTGTTGGCGCGGAACTGGCCGCCGTAGAGGGTCAGGCCGTCGATTTCCTTCGAGGTGATCTGACCACCTCGGAACGTCTGGGGCAACGAACGACCATCGTCTGAACGCAGGATCGGCAAGACCGGCATCCATTCGCCGACTTTCAGTTCGGTCTGGGAAAGCTTCGCCTTGAAGGCCACGCCCAGGCGGCCAAAGTCATCGGCCGGGCGGCCATCGTGATCGAGCGGCAGCAACTGCGTACCGCCGGTGCCGCGGCCGCCGTCGAGTTTCAGCGAGTACAGGCCGAGCACGTCCATGCCGAAACCGACGGTGCCCCGGGTGAACCCGGACTTGGCATCGAGGATGAAGCTCTGAGTCCACTCTTGGGCCATGCCCTGAGTCTTGGTCGGGTTGGTGAAGTTGCGATTGATGTAGAAATTGCGCAGGTTCAGGTTGACCTTGGCGTCTTCGAGAAAGCCGGATTCCTCGGCCATGACCGGCAATGCCGCGCTCGCCAGCGCTATGGCCAGCAGAGCGTGAGGAGTGGCTGGAAGGGAGGTGAATGGCTTCATGTGATCGGGCTCTCTAATTGTTAGGGGTGAAGCAGGGCGCTGCCGCAACGTCGGGTTGCAGACAAAAGTGTCGAACTGAAGGAACGGGTGGGCTGGATCAGCCGGAGCGGGCAGGGCGCAGGGGCATGGTGTCAAACCTGTTGTTATTGGATTTTGTAGGTGCGGGGGAATGGTGCGTTGGATGCTTAGAGCGATTCAATTGGCTGTGGCGGGTTTTGGGCGATAATCGAACGGAAGAAAAATGGGCGCCAAGGCATAAAAATCCGGAATCCTCATGGGTGTCCGGATTTTTTGTTGTTCCCCCGGAACGGGTTCAGAAGTACCGACTTTCTCGACGGGGAAGGGGCGGCGTAATCAGTGTTTTTGCTTGTCTGTCCGTGCGGACAAATCGTGCAAATGGCGCTTTGATAACGCGAGGAAACGGGGGGTAGGGCCGATGTCTTCGTAGAGCGGATCACCTTCTTCGTCGGTGGCGACTACATGCGAGCCTTTGACGTAGGGAAAGCTCGCTTCGAGTTCTTCCAGCGCGGCGCCGATCAGTTCACCGAGCAGTTCTTCGGGTTGCCGTTTGGGGTACATCTCGGTAATCGCCGCCAGGCGTGCGGCGGCTTCTACGTCCAGACGGATCGTGTAGCCGGTCTTGGTCAAGCGACCTTTGGCATTTTCTTCCCAATGTTGGGCGAGCTCACGGATTTTCATAGCGACCTCAATGATCACCTGCTCGTGGCAGGCAGTGATGAGTGACCGGCGAGGGCCGGTGATCAGCCGTTGTACGGCATACATTCAGACTAGCTCTATCGCACGATGTTTGAAGTCGATTCGTCGCAGGCTTGTAAGAACGTGGCGCGAGCGGCACTCTTGAGCCTTCCGAGCCGCCCCGAGTCTGCTGGAGAACACGTAGATGACCGATATTGATGCGCGCTTGCGCGAAGATGTTCACCTGTTGGGTGAGCTGTTGGGCAACACTATCCGTGAACAGTACGGGGAGGGGTTTCTCGACAAGATCGAGCAAATTCGCAAGGGGGCCAAGGCGGATCGCCGTGGCTCGGCGGACGCCGAACTGAGCGCCAGCCTGAACCAGTTGAGCGAGGACGAGTTGCTGCCGGTGGCCCGCGCGTTCAATCAGTTTCTGAACCTGGCCAACATTGCCGAGCAGTATCAGTTGATTCATCGGCGCGACGAGTCGCAACCGGCACCGTTCGAGTCGAGGGTGTTGCCAGAGTTGCTCGCACGTTTGCGCGCAGAAGGGCATGGCGCCGAGTCGCTGGCCCGGCAGTTGGGGCGATTGGAAATCGAACTGGTGCTGACCGCGCATCCGACCGAAGTCGCGCGGCGCACCCTGATCCAGAAGTACGATGCCATCGCAGCCCAACTGGCGGCGCAGGATCACCGCGATCTGACGACCGCCGAGCGCGAGCAGATTCATCAGCGCTTGCAGCGCTTGATCGCCGAAGCCTGGCACACCGAAGAAATCCGCCGCACCCGACCGACCCCGGTAGATGAGGCCAAGTGGGGTTTTGCGGTGATCGAGCATTCGCTGTGGCAGGCGATCCCCAACTACATGCGCAAGGCTGACCAGGCGTTGCATGCTGCCACGGGCTTGCGTTTGCCGCTGGAAGCAGCGCCGATTCGCTTCGCGTCGTGGATGGGCGGCGACCGTGACGGCAACCCGAATGTCACGGCGCCGGTCACCCGCGAGGTGCTGCTGTTGTCGCGCTGGATGGCCGCCGACCTGTACCTGCGCGATATCGATCACCTGGCCGCCGAGCTGTCGATGCAGCAGGCCAGCGACGAATTACGCGCCAGGGCCGGGGAGAGTGCAGAACCTTATCGTGCGGTGCTCAAACAGTTGCGTGAGCGCCTGCGGGCGACCCGCAATTGGGCGCACGCGTCCCTGAACGGTGCGTCGGTGGCGGGCACCGACGTCTTGCAAAACAACCGTGAGCTGCTCGATCCGCTGGAACTCTGCTATCAGTCGCTGCATGAGTGCGGCATGGGCGTGATCGCCGATGGTCCGTTGCTCGATTGCTTGCGCCGTGCCGTGACCTTCGGGTTGTTCCTGGTGCGTCTGGACGTGCGCCAGGACTCCTCGCGGCATTCGGCGGCCATGACCGAAATCACCGACTACCTCGGGCTGGGGCGTTATGGCGACTGGGGCGAGGAGGAGCGCGTCGCCTTCTTGATGCGTGAACTGAGCAATCGGCGGCCATTGCTGCCGGCGCATTTCAAACCCTCGGGCGAGACGGCCGAGGTGCTGGCGACCTGCCGGGAAATCGCTGCCGCGCCTGCGGCCTCCCTTGGCTCCTATGTGATCTCCATGGCGGGCGCCGCGTCCGACGTGCTCGCGGTACAACTGCTGCTCAAAGAGGCCGGGGTGTTACGGCCGATGCGGGTGGTGCCGTTGTTCGAAACCCTCGCTGACCTGGACAACGCCGGCCCGGTGATCGAGAAGCTGTTGCTCCTGCCGGGCTACCGCTCGCGGTTGCAGGGACCGCAGGAGGTGATGATCGGCTACTCCGATTCGGCCAAGGATGCCGGCACTACGGCGGCGGCCTGGGCGCAATATCGCGCGCAGGAGCGGCTGGTGGACATCTGCCGCGAGCAGCAAGTCGAGCTGTTGCTGTTTCATGGTCGTGGCGGCACCGTGGGGCGCGGCGGCGGCCCGGCCCATGCGGCGATTCTGTCGCAACCGCCGGGGTCGGTGGCCGGGCGTTTCCGCACCACCGAGCAAGGTGAAATGATTCGTTTCAAATTCGGTTTGCCAGACATCGCCGAGCAGAACCTCAATCTGTACCTGGCTGCGGTACTGGAAGCCACCTTATTACCACCTCCGCCACCAGAACCGGCCTGGCGGGTGTTGATGGACGAATTGGCGGCAGATGGGGTCAGTGCCTATCGCGCAGTGGTGCGGGACAATCCCCAGTTCGTCGAGTATTTCCGCCAGTCGACACCGGAACAGGAGTTGGGCCGTTTGCCGTTGGGCAGTCGTCCGGCTAAACGTCGCGCGGGGGGGATCGAAAGTTTGCGGGCGATCCCGTGGATCTTCGGCTGGACCCAGACGCGCTTGATGCTTCCTGCCTGGCTGGGTTGGGAAGCGGCCTTGAGCAAAGCCCTGGAGCGTGGTGAAGGCGATCTGCTGGCGCAGATGCGTGAGCAGTGGCCATTCTTCCGCACGCGCATCGATATGCTGGAGATGGTCCTGGCCAAGGCCGACGCGGATATCGCCCGTTCTTATGACGAGCGATTGGTTGAGCCGCAATTGCTGCCTTTGGGTGCGCATTTACGCGACCTATTGTCGCAGGCCTGTGGCGTGGTGTTGGGTTTGACCGGCCAGTCGCAGCTACTTGCACATAGCCCTGAGACCCTTGAGTTCATCCGTCTGCGCAACACTTACCTGGACCCACTGCATCTATTACAGGCTGAATTGCTGGCGCGCTCCCGGCAACAGGACGCGGTGCAGGGCAGCCCGGTGGAGCAGGCGTTGCTGGTGTCTGTGGCGGGGATTGCCGCTGGTTTGCGCAATACCGGCTAAGGTTTTTTCGGCTGTGTCAGTGACTTGGCGCGTCACCCTGGCGCTCGCTTCGAGAGGCGTGAGCGCTGCTGCCAGGCGACAGTTTGTTATTGGGTTGCGACTTGGTACACCTCCTCGAAAGGGCAACATGAGCGTGGGTTGTTGCTACTTTCGGCGGCTTGTGTGGTCCGTGCCTGCTGTGTATCTTGATCAGCCTTTGGCCGTTTGGGCGGTCACGACCCTATTTTTGGGATTGGCCCCACGAGGCGAATCCGACGTTATCTAAATAAAAAATTGAGGAGCACATCGATGCGCGTAATTCTGCTGGGAGCTCCCGGGGCCGGTAAAGGTACTCAGGCTAAGTTCATCACCGAAAAATTCGGCATCCCGCAAATCTCCACCGGCGATATGCTGCGTGCCGCCGTCAAGGCCGGCACCGAGCTGGGCCTGATCGCCAAGAGCGTGATGGACAGCGGCGGCCTGGTGTCCGATGACCTGATCATCAATCTGGTCAAAGAGCGCATCAGTCAGGCTGACTGTGCCAACGGTTTCCTGTTCGACGGCTTCCCGCGCACCATTCCGCAGGCCGAAGCACTGGTCAAGGCCGGTGTCGAGCTGGATCACGTGGTTGAAATCGCCGTCGATGACGAAGAAATCGTTCAGCGTATCGCCGGTCGTCGTGTTCACGAGGCCAGCGGTCGCGTTTACCACACCGTCTACAATCCGCCGAAAACTGCCGGCAAGGACGACGTCACTGGCGAAGAGCTGGTGCAGCGTAAAGACGACACTGAAGAAACCGTGCGTCATCGTCTGTCGGTCTACCATGCCCAGACCAAGCCGCTGGTGGACTTCTACCAGAAGCTCGCCGACGCTCAAGGCAAGCCGAAGTACAGCCACATCGCTGGCGTTGGCTCCGTTGAAGCGATCACTGGCAAGGTGCTTGAAGCGCTGAGCCGATAAGTCTGATTTTGCTTTACGTTCAACGGCCCGCTTGCGGGCCGTTGTTGTTTATACTGGCGCACTTTTTTCACTCTGACGGAAACATCGATGAGCACCTTGCTGGCCCTGGACACCGCGACTGAAGCTTGCTCCGTTGCCTTGCTGCATGACGGCAAGGTCACGAGCCATTACGAGGTGATCCCGCGTCTGCATGCGCAGAAGCTTTTGCCGATGATCAGGGATCTGCTGGCCGAGGCGGGGACCACTTTGCAGGCGGTCGACGCAATTGCTTTTGGCCGTGGGCCGGGTGCGTTTACCGGTGTGCGGATCGCCATCGGCGTGGTTCAGGGCCTGGCCTTTGCCCTGGAGCGTCCGGTGTTGCCGGTCTCGAATCTGGCAGTGTTGGCTCAACGTGCATTTCGCGAGCATGGCGCAAGCCAGGTCGCTGCGGCCATCGATGCACGAATGGATGAGGTGTATTGGGGCTGCTACCGCGAAACGGCCGGCGAAATGCGCCTGGTCGGCGCTGAAGCGGTGCTGCCACCCGAGGTGGCAGCCTTGCCGGCCGATGCCAATGGCGAGTGGTTTGGCGCGGGTACCGGTTGGGGTTATGCCGAGCGGATTGCGGTTATCCTGACGGGGCAGGACGCGAGCATGCTGCCTCATGCCGAAGATTTGTTGACCCTGGCTCGTTTTGCCTGGGAGCGTGGTGAAGCGATTCCTGCTGACCAGGCGCAGCCGGTGTATCTGCGCGATAAAGTGGCGACGCCGAAAGCGCGGTAACAGCCAATAGGGTGGGCAAGTCATGCGATTTGTAGCAGCTGCCGCCAGGCTGCGTCCGGCTGCTACAGGGGATGTGTGAGCCTGCCAATCGTCAGGTTTGCCCAGCAATTTGCTCCCGCGTTTAAACCTTTTGCATTTTCTGTGCTCTAGTTATCACCAAGGCATTTGCTTAGTCGGCTAGGTGCCGCTAAATTGCCATCACTGATACCGAGCATGCATTTATGCGTATAGACGGCATTTCATCTCAGTCCTACCCCATCAAGCGCAAGCCTCGCAAAGGCAATGTGGTGGTGGACGACTCCCTTGAGGATGGCGAGATTGAACTTCAGTCCGATACGCCGCTCAGCGCACGCCCCCAGGCGTCGGCTGGTCGTACCAGCAATCTTCCCGCCCGCCAGCAAGACATGATTTTCCATCGCGCCATGAGCAAAAGCGTTGCCACAGCCTTGGCCAGCTACCTGACCACTGCCGGCTTTGTCGAGTGGGACATGGAAGTGCTGGGGCTCGATCTGCACATTTGATGCTGCTCCCTTATTACCTCGGTTGTCCTTCCTGGAGCGAAAACGCCTGGCGTGAGTACCTGTACCCGCAAAGCGCACGGCCGACCGAGTTTCTCGGTCTGTATTCCCAAGTGTTCAACGCCGTGGAAGGCAACACCACCTTCTATGCGCGTCCCGCTGTCACGACGGTGCAGCGCTGGGCCGAGACCATGCCCGAGCACTTTCGCTTCACCGCCAAATTCCCGGGAGACATCAGCCACGGCGGCGACCTGCGCGAGCAGTTGACCGCCGCCGAAAGTTTCCTGCAATTGCTCAGCCCACTCGGTGCGCGCGTCTCACCGCTCTGGCTGCAATTGCCGGCAAGCTTTACACCGCAGCGTCTGGCGGAATTGGCCGGTTTTATCGATGGCCTGGAACGACCGCTGGCGGTTGAAGTGCGGCATCGGGAGTTTTTCGCCAAAGGCGATGCCGAACGGATGCTCAACCGGCTGTTACTCGACCGTGGCGTCGAGCGCATTTGCCTCGATCCGCGAGCCTTGTTCAGTTGCACCTCGAGCGATCCGTCGGTGCTGCATGCGCAATCGAAAAAGCCCCAGGTGCCGCCACGTCCGGCGGCCTTCACGCAGTTCCCGCAGGTGCGCTTTATCGGTCATCCCGAGCTTGAGGCTAACGATCCGTTCCTGCTGCCATGGGTGGAGAAAATCGCGGTCTGGATCGAAGAGGGGCGCACGCCCTACATCTTTCTGCACACTGCCGATAATCGCCTGGCCGCCGAACTGGCGCGGCGTTTTCACACAAAGCTAATGGCACGTTTGCCTGGCTTGCCGGCGTTGCCTGAGCTATACAGAGAGCCCGCCGCGGAGCAACTCGGCTTGCTCTGAGGTGGACCAATCCCCTCTTCAGGAGCGAGCAAATGGATGCGCAAACCCTTCGTGCCCAGACTTTCAAGGCACTTCATGAGCGTGACAGCGCTTTCGTGATTCCCAATCCATGGGACGCCGGTTCGGCAAAAATGCTCGCCAGCCTTGGCTATATGGCCTTGGCGACCACCAGTGCCGGTTTTGCGTTTTCTCGAGGCCGTCCGGACGGTGCGTTGTCCCTGGACGATACCCTTGAAAACGTCCAGGCGATTGTTGGCGCAACGGATCTCCCGGTCGCGGTCGACCTGGAAAACGGCTTCTCCGACAGCCCTAAGGGTTGCGCCGAGACGATCCTGCGCGCGGCGGCTGCCGGTGTGGTCGGTGGCTCGATTGAAGACGCCACGGGCCATGAGGACGATCCCATCTATTCCTTTGTACATGCTGTCGAGCGGATCGAAGCGTCGGTTGCGGCGGCGCGCAGTCTGCCGTTCCCGTTCATGCTGACGGCCCGCGCGGAGAACCTCTTGCACGGCAAGCTTGACCTGCCGGACACCATTCGCCGCTTGCAGGCATTCGCCGAAGCAGGAGCCGATGTGCTTTATGCCCCGGGGCTGCGCACGCAAGAAGAGATCCTTGCAGTGGTCCGGGCCGTGGCGCCCAAACCGGTCAATGTGTTGATGTCCGGTGGTGTCCATCTCACGGTGGCGCAGCTGAGCGACATGGGGGTCAAACGTATCAGTGTCGGTTCTGCGCTGGCGCGTGCGGCCTATGGCGCGTTTTATACCGCCGCTCAGGAAGTTCACGGACGCGGCACCTTTGACTTTGCCGACCATGCCATGCCGTTCGGGCAGATCAATCAGCTGTTCAAAGGCTGATTAGCCAGCAGTTGTCGTGCGGTTTCTGACAGTGTCCGGGGGCTTGAGTTTCAGGCGGCCAGGCGCAGGTTTTGCAGGATCAGCGGGCGTGCCCAGCCGTTATCGAAGTCGAATTGTTTCTGTTGTTCGGCAAGTTCTGCTGGCAGATACGGGATCGCCGGTTTGTCCAGCAGGTCGAGCTCGAACTCGGCAATCGGCAGGTGCAGCGGGCGGGGTTGCGGCGCCGGGCCGGGTTCGGGCAGTGGTTGGCCGGCGTTCAGCACGATTGGGCGAACCCAGCCGCTCTCGAAGTCCTGTTGCTTTTGTTGCGCGGCGATTTCTTCCGGTGGGAACGGGATGGCCGGCTTGTCCGCCAGGTCCATTTCGAACTCGGCAATCGGCAGGAACAACGGTTCTGGCGGGCGGATCCGGGTGTCCTGAACATCGCAATGACGTTGCGTAACGATCTGCGTGAGCAGATCAGTGCCACCGCTTGGCTCGATCGGGCCATCGACCGCAACCAGCGTTTTTTCGCCAGCAACACTCGCCGCATCGCCCACCTGATCGGCTAATGCCCGGGCAAAGAAATCCTGCCACAGGTGACTGACGCCGCTCAGTGCTTGGGAGTTGCGCAGGCTGTAGTCGCCGTAGGGCGAGATAAAGCCTGTGATTGTGCTTTGAATGTCTGACATTTCTCTCGGTCGACGCTCAGCTCTGGCAAAATGCCTGATAGTTCTTTTATCGGCAGTTTTTGCCGATCATTAATTTTTTGAGCGTGTTTCCCCATGATTGAGCAACCAGCGGCCTGCCGCATCAAAGTCCAGGCGCTAGCCGGAGCGTCTGCCGCGCAAGCGGAGCAATGGGCCGAGCGACTCGGTTTGCCATTGCTGATGGACGATGCCGAGTTCGCGTTACAGGTCACCGAGCAGGGCTTGCAGCTGCAACAGCTCGGTCCGGATGCACCGGGACCGGTACGGGTGGACTTCGTTGAGGGCGGTGCTGCCCATCGGCGGCTGTATGGCGGCGGCAGTGGCCAGATGATCGCCAAGGCAGTCGGTGTAGCCCAAGGCGTGCGCCCGCGGGTGCTGGATGCCACGGCAGGGCTTGGCAAGGATGCATTTGTGCTGGCCAGTCTGGGGTGCGAAATGAGCCTGATCGAGCGCCAGCCATTGATCGGCGCGTTACTGGAGGACGGTCTGGCCCGTGGGCTTCAGGACTTTGAGGTGGCGCCTATTGTCTCGCGCATGCACTTGCTCAAAGGCAACTCGATCGAGGTCATGCGCAACTGGGAAGGGGAGCCGCCGCAGGTGATCTATCTGGACCCGATGTTCCCGCATCGTGAGAAAACTGCGCTGGTGAAGAAGGAAATGCGTTTGTTCCGACCGCTGGTCGGCGATGATCCTGATGCGCCGGCCTTGCTTGAAGCCGCATTGGCGCTGGCCAGCCACCGAGTCGTCGTCAAACGCCCGCGCAAGGCGCCTTGCATTGAAGGACCGAAGCCCAGCCATGCGCTGGATGGTAAATCCAGCCGCTACGATATCTATCCGAAGAAAGCGCTCAAGGCGTAGGCGCCTGCTGATCGTTCCCACGCTCCTGCGTGGGAACGCCCCACTGGACGCTCTGCGTCCGCTCTTGAATGTGACGCGCAGCGTCACGGGCGGCATTCCCACGCAGAGCGTGGGAACGATCATCAGCAGGCGACAAAGAACTCTTGCTCAAACCCGATAAGCCCGCATGAACAACTCCACCACTTCCCGCACATGCGCCTCGGCGGCTTCACCGCTCAAGGGCGCGCCGCAGCCGTAGAGCAGGCGAAAATTCGCTGCGCCCTTGAGCAGACAGAAAAAATGCTCGGCGGCGTTGAGTGGTTTATCGATGCTCAAAGCGCCGACCTGATCGATCTTCGTCAATAGCCGTTCCATGCCCTGCAGCATGCGCTGCGGTCCGGCCTCGAAAAAAATCTGCGAGAGCTTCGGGTCCTGACTACCCAGGGCCATGATCAAACGGTGCAGGTTCACCGATTCGTCGCTGTTGATCAGCAAGTGAAAGCGGCGCGCGATGTTCAGCAGCACATTTTCGATTGGCATGCCGTCCGGCAGCTCGAAGAACAGCGTCGGCAGTTGCTCCTCGCACTTGGCCACCACGGCTGCGGAGAACAGCGTCTCCTTGTCGTTGAAGTGGCTGTAGACCGTGAGTTTCGATACACCG
Organism: Pseudomonas sp. GW821-FHT07G10; assembly: GCF_059418545.1. Classification (NCBI taxonomy): domain Bacteria; kingdom Pseudomonadati; phylum Pseudomonadota; class Gammaproteobacteria; order Pseudomonadales; family Pseudomonadaceae; genus Pseudomonas; species Pseudomonas sp. GW821-FHT07G10. The sequence continues at coordinate 21,334 of NZ_JBWKQB010000038.1, forward strand.
GCCGCTGCCGCGACCGCATCCATGCTGGTGTTCGCATAGCCATTGCTCAGAAACAGATTTTTCGCCGCATCGAGGATGGCCTGGCGCTTTGCCAGGTCTTTAGGGCGGCCGGGACCGCTGGGTGCAGCAAGAGTGTTAGACATTCTTCGCTTTTAATACTGGACTGGTGAGTTTGCTATTAATAACATACTGGTCAGTATAATTATTCCGAGCACCATTAGCGAAAGGTCCTTCACCATGTTCCGCCATGCCTTGTCCCTCGCGTTGCCAGTCAGTCTGGCTTTTTTGTTGTCTGCGTGCGGTCATGAAGAGCCAGCGCAAATCAGCGTGCGTCCGGCCATGGTGGTTCAGCCAGAGCCTTCGGCCCAGGCAATGGACAGTTATCCCGGTGAAGTCCGCGCGCGTTACGAGCCGGATCTGGCGTTCCGTATCGGCGGCAAAGTCAGCCGACGACTGGTCGAAGAGGGTGAGCGGGTCAAGGCCAACCAGCCATTGGCGGAGCTCGATCCCCAGGACGTGCGCCTGCAACTGGAAGCGACTCGTGCGCAACTCGCAGCAGCCGAGGCCAATCTGAACCTGGTGCACGCCGAACGTGATCGTTACAAGACCTTGATGGACCGGCAGATGGTCAGCCGCTCGCAGTACGACAATTCAGAAAACCTGTACCGCGCTGGCGTTGCACGGCTCAAGCAGGTCAAGGCCGAGTTTGATGTTTCCAACAATCAGGCCAGCTACGCCGTACTGCGTGCACCACAGGATGGCGTGGTCGCCAGGCGCGCGGTCGAGGTCGGGCAAGTGGTGTCGGCCGGGCAGACGGTCTTCACCCTGGCCGCCGATGGCGAGCGGGAAGTGCTGATCAGCCTGCCGGAACAGAACGTTGGCCGCTTCAAGGTCGGTCAGGACGTTTCGGTGGAGCTGTGGACGCAACCGGGTCAGCAATTCGCCGGGCGTATTCGCGAACTGTCACCGGCCGCCGATCCAAAGTCCCGGACCTTTGCCGCCCGCATCACCTTCACCGCCGGTAAAGTTGCGGCCGAACTCGGCCAGAGTGCCCGGGTATTCATTCAGACCGCGGGTATCGTTCCGCTGTCGGTGCCGCTCTCGGCACTCACCGCAGAGAACGGCGCGACCTACGTCTGGGTCGTCGGCGCCAACAATACCCTCAAGCGTGCTCCGGTACGGGCCGGTGCATTCGGCGAAAAAACCGTGCCGGTCCTTGAAGGCCTGAACGCCAATGATTGGGTGGTGGCGGCGGGTGTGCATGTGCTTCACGAGGGCCAGCAAGTGCGTCCGGTGGATCGCTCCAATCGCGTGGTCAATCTGGCGGGCAAGGAGTAGTCCCCGATGGGTTTCAATCTTTCCGAATGGGCGCTGCGCAATCGCCAGATCGTGCTGTTCCTGATGCTGTTGCTGGCAGTTGTCGGCGCGTTGTCCTACACCAAGTTGGGTCAGAGCGAAGACCCGCCGTTCACCTTCAAGGCCATGGTGATTCGCACCAACTGGCCGGGTGCTACGGCTCAGGAAGTGTCGCGGCAAGTCACCGAGCGCATTGAAAAGAAGCTGATGGAAACCGGTGAGTACGAGCGGATTGTCTCGTTCTCCCGCCCAGGCGAATCCCAGGTGACCTTCATGGCCCGGGACTCGATGCATTCCGCGCAGATCCCCGAGCTGTGGTACCAGGTCCGCAAGAAAATCAGCGATATTCGCCAGACCTTGCCGCCGGGTGTTCAGGGGCCGTTTTTCAACGATGAATTCGGCACCACCTTCGGCAATATCTACGCCTTGACCGGCAACGGTTTCGACTACGCGGTGCTCAAGGACTACGCCGATCGCGTCCAGATCCAGCTGCAACGGGTCAAGGATGTCGGCAAGGTCGATCTGTTGGGGCGCCAGGACGAGAAGATCTGGATCGAGCTGTCCAACGTCAAGCTGGCCACCCTCGGGCTGCCGTTGGCTGCCGTACAGCAAGCCCTGGAAGAACAGAACGCGGTGTCCACCGCAGGCTTCTTCGAGACCTCAAGCGAACGCTTGCAATTGCGGGTCTCGGGGAATTTTCAGACAGTACAGGAGATCAAGAACTTCCCGATCCGGGTCGGCGATCGCACATTCCATATCTCCGACGTCGCCGATGTTCACCGTGGCTTCAACGAGCCAGCGGCGCCGCGTATGCGCTTTATGGGCGACGACGCCATCGGCCTTGCCGTAGCGATGAAGGACGGCGGTGACATTCTGGTGTTGGGCAAGGCGCTGGAAGTCGAGTTTGCCCGCATCCAGAAGAATCTCCCGGCCGGAATGGAGTTGCGTAAAGTTTCCGATCAGCCGGCCGCGGTGAAAACCAGCGTCGGCGAATTCGTTCAGGTGTTGATCGAAGCGCTGGCGATTGTGTTGCTGGTGAGCTTCTTCTCCCTCGGTGTGCGCACCGGCATGGTGGTCGCCCTGGCGATTCCGCTGGTGCTGGCGATGACCTTCGCCACCATGTATTACCTGGGGATCGGCCTGCACAAGATTTCCCTTGGTGCGCTGGTACTGGCGTTGGGCTTGCTGGTGGACGACGCGATCATCGCCGTGGAAATGATGGCGATCAAAATGGAACAGGGCTACGACCGGCTCAAGGCCGCCAGCTATGCCTGGACCAGCACCGCGTTCCCGATGCTCACTGGTACGTTGATCACCGCCGCCGGGTTCCTGCCGATTGCCACTGCACAGTCGGGCACTGGCGAATACACCCGTTCGATCTTCCAGGTAGTGACCATCGCATTGCTGGCGTCGTGGATTGCCGCCGTGGTGTTCGTACCTTATCTCGGCGAAAAACTGCTGCCGGACCTTGCGAAGATTCATGCCGCCAAACACGGTACGGGCGACGCTCATCCAGACCCTTATGGCACGCCGTTCTATCAACGGGTACGGCGGCTGGTGGAATGGTGCGTGCGTCGGCGCAAAACCGTCATTGGCCTGACCATCGTGCTGTTCGTGGCATCGGTGGTGCTGTTTCGCTTCGTGCCGCAACAGTTCTTCCCGGCGTCCGGGCGACTGGAGTTGATGGTCGACCTGAAGCTGGCCGAAGGTGCCTCGCTGAGCAACACCGCCGATCAGGTCAAGCGTCTGGAAGGCCTGCTCAAGGACCGCGCCGGCATCGACAACTATGTGGCCTATGTCGGCACCGGTTCGCCGCGTTTCTATCTGCCGCTGGATCAGCAACTGCCGGCGGCGAGCTTTGCGCAATTTGTCGTGCTGGCCAAGTCCATTGAGGATCGCGAAAGCCTGCGCAGCTGGCTGATTGAAACCCTCAACGAAAAATTCCCGGCCCTGCGTTCACGGGTCACGCGACTGGAGAACGGTCCTCCGGTTGGTTACCCCGTGCAGTTCCGGGTCACTGGCGAGCACATCGAAGAAGTCCGTGCGCTGGCGCGCAAAGTCGCGGCCAAGGTGCGTGAGAACCCCCATGTGGCCAACGTGCATCTGGACTGGGAAGAGCCGAGCAAGGTCATCTACTTGAACATCGATCAGGAGCGCGCACGGGCGTTGGGCGTGAGCACGGCGAACCTGTCGAAGTTTCTGCAAAGCTCGCTCACAGGTGTAAGCGTCAGCCAGTACCGCGAAGACAACGAGTTGATCGAGATTCTGTTGCGCGGCACGCCGCGTGAACGCACCGAACTGAGCTTGCTACCAAGTCTCGCGGTGCCGACCGATAACGGTAAAAGCGTGGCCCTGTCGCAGATCGCGACGCTGGAATATGGCTTCGAAGAAGGCATTATCTGGCACCGCAACCGCTTGCCGAACGTGACGGTGCGTGCCGACATCTACGGGCAGGAGCAGCCAGCGAGCCTGGTCCAGCAAATCCTGCCGACCCTGGAACCGATTCGGGCGCAACTGCCGGACGGTTACTTGCTGGATGTCGGCGGAACGGTCGAAGACTCGGCCCGTGGGCAGAACTCGGTCAAGGCCGGCGTACCGTTGTTCATTGTCGTAGTGTTGACCTTGCTGATGGTGCAACTGCGCAGTTTCTCCCGCACCGCGATGGTGTTTCTCACCGCACCGCTGGGGTTGATTGGCGTCACGTTGTTCCTGTTGGTGTTCCGCCAGCCGTTCGGTTTCGTGGCAATGCTCGGCACCATCGCGCTGTCCGGGATGATCATGCGTAACTCGGTCATTCTGGTGGACCAGATCGAACAGGACATCGCTGCCGGACTGCGGCCATGGCAAGCGATCATCGAGGCCACAGTGCGACGCTTCCGGCCAATCGTACTGACTGCACTGGCCGCCGTATTGGCGATGATCCCGCTGTCACGCAGCGTGTTCTTCGGACCGATGGCGGTGGCGATCATGGGCGGGCTGATTGTGGCCACAGCGCTGACGCTGCTGTTTTTGCCGGCGCTGTATGCGGCGTGGTTCAGGGTGAAGAAAGAGCAGGTCTGATCAAGCGGCACACATTGTGATCGTTCCCACGCTCCCGCGTGGGAATGCTGCCATGGACGCTCCGCGTCCGCTCTGTATGTGACGCAGAGCGTCACGGGATGCATTCCCGCGCGGGAGTGGGAACGATCAATGCTTGATTCTGTGTTTTCATGTCTCAATTTTTATAAATATTGAGACAGTGTTGTGTTTGTGCTGTACTCAGAACTCAGTTTTTGGCGTTTTTGAGACAGTAATGGTCAAAAGTCCTCCCGCAAACCCGGACAGCGTTTTCGATCTGTTGGGGACCTCGCCCTACAAAGAAAAACTGCCTGACTATCTGGCATTGCTCAAGCCGCTGGATGATCAGGGGCGATACCTGCCGTTTGACGAGCTGCGTTATCGCTGGGCGCCAGGCCTTGATGCAACGTTGTGCTGGGCACTTGTCAAGAAAGCCCGCTCTGCTCAATATTCCAGCCTTCTGCCGTTGGGTGAGCCCACCCAATGGGGCAAGTTCATTCTGACGCCGCTAGCGCACAAGACTCTTTCGACTGTCGACCGCCAGGCGAGCACCGCTGCTCTGGAGTACATGACCAGCAGGATCGGTGAGCGAGCGCATTTCAACTATCTGCTCAATGATTTAATCGAAGACGAGGCCATCAGCAGCAGCCAGCTGGAAGGCGCGGCGACTACTACGTTGGTTGCCAAAGATATGCTCAAGCGCAACCGACTGCCGCGTACCCCGGATGAGCGGATGGTTATCGGCAACTACAAGATGATGATCTTTGCCTGGGACAAACGTCATGAGCCGCTGAGTGTCGAGCTGATCGCGCAGCTGCACCGGGTCGGTGTCGAGGGCATCGACGACGGACAATACTCACCGGGCGCTTTCAGGATCAATGACGAGGTTGTCGTTCAGGACGGCGAAGGCAATACGGTCCATACACCGCCACCGGCAGCGGGTATTCAGGCCAGGCTCCACACATTGTCGAACTGGATCAATCAATCCCACAATGACCCCACGCGCAACGATTACCTTCATCCGCTGATCAAGGGGATTGCCCTGCATTTTGCCCTCGGTTATGAACACCCTTTTCGTGATGGCAATGGCCGTGTGGCGCGGGCGTTGTTTTATTGGTTCATGTTCAAGAATGACTTCTCGGCATTCCGCTACATCTCCATCAGCATTCTGTTACGTAATGCGCCGGTGAAATATGGCCGGTCTTATTTGCATACCGAAACGGATGATCTGGATCTGACCTATTTCATCGACTACCAGTGCTCGGTGATTGTCCGTGCAGTGACCGGATTCACATCGGCTTATCAGAAGAGTCTGGCGTATGCCGAAGGGTTTGATCGATGGCTGGAGGAGTCCGGGCTTTTCAAGCAATTGAGCGAAAAACAACGGACTGTGTTTCAGGTGGCCAAAAGCGGTATGGCCAAGGAGTTCACGGCAGTGAATGTGAAGGAAAATCTGGATTGCTCGTACAACACGGCTTCGGCCACGCTGAATGGATTGGTAGAACTGAAGATTTTCGAGAAAAAGAAGCGGGGGCGAGAGTGGGCTTTCTTTCTGCGTGACACGCAGGACATCAAAAAGGCTTGGGCGTAGGCGCTGGCGAAGGTTGCGATCTTTTCGAGGTTTGAAGATCAAAAGATCGCAGGCCGCGCCAGCACCTACGGGCCGCGTAATCGCTCTTCGCGTTCTACAACGAACCAAACACCTTCTTCGCCAGACTGGTGGCCGCTGCCGCCGGGTTCTGGCGGATGGCGGCTTCTTGCTTGCCGATCATTTCGAACAGGCCATTGAGTGCCTGCTCCGTTACATAACCTTCGATATTGGCATTTTTCGCGTCTAGCACACCAAGGGTCGCGGCTTGGCCGGCGAAGGAGTTGTATTGTTTGGCCAGGCCGACCTGATCGGTTGCATGCTTGACGATTGGCAGGAACTTGAGGCGAATTTGCTCGCGGCTGGTTTTGCTCAGGTATTGGGTCGCCGAATCCTTGCCGCCGCTGAGAATGCTTTTGGCATCGTCAACGCTCATCTTCTTCACGGCATCGACCAGCAGCGCCTGGGCTTGCGGTACTGCAGCTTCAGCCGCTTTGTTCATGCTGGCTTCCAGTTCGTCGACCTGGGCGCCCATGCCGAACTGCTTCATTTTCTTGGCAACCTTGCCCAGGTTGCCCGGCAACTCGATCTTCACGTCCGGGTTGTTGCTGAAACCGCCCGGAGTGCCCAGTTGTTTGACGGCGATTTGCGCGCCCTGGGTCAATGCGTCCTTGAGCCCACCGGTGGCGTCTTTTTGCGAAAGATCACTCAGAGACAAGGCCAGCGCACTGGCGGAAATCAACAAGCCAGCACACAGGCCGGCGAAGCGAAGGGAAGGACGGAGCATGGCAGCTTCCTTAATCAAGAGAGGGAATTAACGTACTGCGTCGACGCGAATTTTCAACGGCTGTAGATCTTTGCCATTGAGTTGCACGCTGTGGTGTTCGGTTGTAATGAACCTTAGCTTGCCATCCACTTCTATGCGCGCACTGACCGAGTAGCGATGACCAGGTTTGACTTGGGCCGGGTCATAGCTGAGGTGGAAGGGCAGAGGCACCTGGCCTTTGATCGGGCCACGCTGTTCGTTCAGTACAACGGCAGGCGCGTCGGCGAGGGAAACATCTTGCAGGCTGACGCTCAGGATTGCCGTTGAAGGCAGGGCGATGCGTTGCAGGTAGAACACTTCGCCATCGAGGTTGGCTTTGGGGGACGGTTGCAGGGTCTGGCAGGCACCGAGCAGGGCAGTGATGGCAAGTAAAGAGAACTTTTTCATCGGGATCTCCATATCGATGGCGCCAGAAGAAGACTGGCGCCTGAAACAATCTAGTCGGTTTGCTGCGGGGCATCGGCCTGATCGGCCGCATCTTCACTGCGATGCAACGCTACCTGACGAATCGACAAGCGAATCTCCGCCGGCAATACACGCTTGGCCGCGCCTTCGGCCAGTTCGCCGAGCAGTTCGTGATAGCTCAGTTTGCCGGCCTCATCGCGACGTAGTACGTCGAGATCCAGCAGCGTTTGAATGAAGTGACGGAACAGGCTCTTGTCGAAGAATTCCGGCGCATTCAGGCCATGCAGGATCGACAGGCGCTGGGCCATGACGGTGCACAGGTCTTCCAGTTCTTCGGCGCTGATGCTGTTCTGGCCGCTGTTGAGCAGCAGCGAGATGGCCATGTAGAAGCGTTGCAGGGTCTGGGCGATGCTCCTGGACAACAAGGTCAGCAGCACAAAATGTCGCGAACTCGGTGCCGGGCGCAGATACAGCTCTTTCTCGAAGCGCAACAGACCTTGCTCGACGAACGCTTCCAGCCACTGATCGATCACTGCGTCCAGCTCTTCCAGCGACCAGCGGATGAACAGCTCCGATTGCAGGTACGGATACAGCGCGCGGGTGTAGCGCAGGATCTGCTCGCGACTCATGCGCGAGCTGCTCTGGAAGAAGCTCGCCAGCAGCGCCGGCAGGGCGAAGATATGCAGCACGTTGTTGCGGTAGTAGGTCATCAGGACGGCATTGTGCTCGTCCAGATAAAGGATCTTGCCCAAGGCGTCACTCTGCTCGGAAAGCAGGTCCATGTCTTTTACATGCTTGATCAGCGCCCGGCCATCGCCTTCCGGCAACGTGGTATGCGGTGAATACGGCACGCGACGCAGCAGCGCCAGATAGAGGTCGAGAACCCGGGCCATAGCGCGGTCGTCGAGGGCCAGCCGGCTGGTGGAAAGCAGCGCCAACGCCACCAGATTGACCGGGTTGATCGCTGCCGCTTCGTTCAAGTGCCGGGCCACACGCTCGCCAAGACGGTTGGTGGTTTCGTTCAGCCAGGCCGGACGGAACTGCGGACCCAGCTCCTGGGAGCGCCAGTCCGGTTGTTCCTGGTCGAGGAATTCGGCCAGTTTGATCGGTTCGCCAAAGTTGACCGCAACCTGGCCGAATCGCTGCTTGAGCGCGCCAATGACCTTGAAGATGTCGAAGATCGATTCTTTTTTCTTGGTCGCTCCGCGCAACTCACCGAGGTAGGTCCGACCTTCGAGAACTCGCTCGTAACCGATGTACACCGGGATGAAGACAATCGGCATCCGCGACGAACGCAGAAAGCTGCGCAGGGTGATGGCGAGCATCCCGGTCTTGGGTTGCAGCATGCGCCCGGTACGCGAACGCCCGCCTTCGACGAAGTACTCCACCGGAAAACCTTTGGTGAAGAGGGTGTGCAGGTATTCGTTGAACACCGAGGTGTAGAGTGGGTTGCCCTTGAAGGTGCGGCGCATGAAAAACGCCCCGCCACGGCGCAGCAGGCCGCCGATCACCGGCATGTTCAGGTTGATGCCGGCGGCGACGTGCGGCGGGGTCAGGCCGTTGCGAAACAGCAGATAGGACAGCAGCAGATAGTCGATATGGCTGCGGTGGCACGGCACATAGATCACTTCGTGACCCTGGGCGACGGCTTGCACGCCTTCGATGTGGTTGACCTTGATGCCGTCGTAGATCTTGTTCCAGAACCAGCTCAGCACTACTTCGAGAAAGCGGATCGCGGTAAAGGTGTAGTCCGAAGCGATTTCATTGCCATAGAGCAGGGCTTGAGCCTTGGCTTTCTCCGGGGAGATGTTCTCGCGTTCGGCTTCTTCGAGGATCGCCTGCTTGACCAATGGCTGATTCAGCAGGCCTTTGACCAGATTGCGCCGGTGGGAAATGTCCGGGCCGATCACCGCCGCTTTCAGGTTGCGAAAGTGCACCCGCAGGATGCGCTGGGCCATGCGCACGGTGCGCTCGTGGCCTTTATTGTGTTCGATCAGTTCGCGCAGATGGATGGGCGCGGAGAACTGCACGCGGGTCTTGCGTCCCAGAATCATGATGCTCAACAGGCGGCGCAGACGCCCGGTGACGGCCCAGCTGTCGGCGAACAGCAGCTTCCAGGGGCTCGATTCGCTGTCCGGGGATTGGCCCCAGAATACGCTGACCGGGATGATTTGCGCGTCTTGTGCGGCGTTCTGGCTCAAGGCGCTGACCAGTCGGGTCAGTACCGGCGGCGCGCCGCGCTTGTCCTGGCGGCCAAGCCAGTCGGGTTCCGGCGTCAGGTAGAAGAATGCGGCAGGTTCCAGCAGATTGCCCACCGATGCCGGCAACACCGGGCGCGGCAGGCCGGCCTTGCCGCATTCAGTGTCGAGCACGGCCAGATCGGTCAGCGATGGGTTTTGCAGGACGTAGAACACCGGACGACTGCGGTCGAGTTTGAGGGTGAAGGACGACTGGTTGATCGTCTCCGAGCGAACCCAGAGGTACAACAGTCGGCGCAAGGCGCCAAACACAAGACGGCGGAACGGGGAGCGGGTCATACGGCTTCTGCATGAGTTAAAAAAACCGAGCAGGTGCTCGGGGCCGGTAGTGTGCCGTATTCACCGAAAATCGGCAAAAAAGCGGGAAAGCAAACTTCAATCGAGGGTTTTTATACCGGTCTTGCACTTGATCCCGTTTACCGCAGTATCCGGATCCTGTGTGACAGGCATAAAAAAATCCGGAATCTTTGGCGGATTCCGGATTTTTCGGTGGTTTGTATGGTGTTGGAAACTTTGGCGGTTACAGCAAAAACTTCGCGAAATTCACGCCTGTACCGGCCGGGCGCACGTCTTCAAGGAAGGCGTCCTTGTCGGCGCTCAACTCCAGGCTCACGGTAGACTTGCGTTTGCCCTGGTTGCGCACCACCAGGCCCTCCATTTTCTCGCGCAGGAACACTGTCGGCACTTTCAAGTGCAGCAACTGATCGGTGCTCGGGGTGTGCAGCAACAAGTGAATCCACTCGTACTGACCAATGGCCAGGCGGCTGAGGGGAATATCGAACCACCAGATGTTCTTGTTGCGGTTCAGTTCGGTGAAGTGGCAGTTATTGACGCCCAGCACGGCACCGCCGAGTTCCTGGTTTCTGCGGGCAATGGCCTGCGCTTTATTGAGTTTCATAACATTCCTACGGGTTGGATCTTCAGCGCCACGGCCTGAATACGTTGCGCATTCTCGGGGGTTGAGGGGTAAACATAAAGCCAAACCTGCGCGCGGCGATGAAATGACGTAATGAAAACAGATGAAACTCTGCGCAATGGCTGCGGGTCAATCTTTACGCCATGACGCTTGGCCTCTGTTCCTCGTGGTAGAAGCACCTTGAGTAGCGCCGGCGATGTTTGTGTCGGGCATTGGCGGTCAAACAACGAATTTGTTTCGAAGCGGTCAACTAAGCTACTTTGATGTAGAAAATGGCCTCTGAGTCGCCACCGACTTCAACCCTTATGCGGCGAAAGGAGACGCTATGATTTTTCCGGATTTGAAAGGCTTGCCCCTGCATCGCGTGATGATGCGCACGGTGACGGAGTTCATTAACGACGAGATGTCGACTTATGCTTCGGCACTTGCCTATCAGATGCTGTTCTCGATGTTTCCCTTCCTGCTGTTTCTCATTGCCCTGATCGGTTTCCTGCACCTGCCGGACTTCTTCTCCTGGCTGCGTCTGCAATCGGAACTGGTGCTGCCGCCCCAGGCCCTTGAACAAGTGAACCCGGTGATCGACCAGCTCCAGCAATCCAAGGGCGGGCTGCTCTCGGTGGGTATCGTGATCGCGCTGTGGACTGCGTCCGCCGGCGTGCGGCTGATGATGAGCGCCATGAACGCCGCTTACGACGTGGTCGAAGGACGCCCGATATGGAAGCGCTTCCCGCTGTCGATTTTCTACACCATCGGCATCGCCGGGATGCTCCTGGTCGCCGCCGCGTTGATGGTCATGGGCCCGAAAGTGATGGGCTGGCTGGCGGGGCAAATCGGCATGGAGGACTTTGTCGTCACAATCTGGACCATTCTGCGCTGGCCGTTGGTCGTCTTGCTGCTGATGGTCTCCGTGGCATTGATGTATTACGCCATGCCGGACGTGAAACAGAAATTCCGCTTGATCACCCCGGGATCGGTGCTGGCGGTGGTGGTGTGGATCATCGCCTCTCTGGGTTTTGGCTATTACGTGAAAACCTTCACCGATTACAACGCCATGTATGGCAGTATCGGTGCGATCATTGTGTTGCTGCTGTACTTCTATATTTCTGCGGCGGTGCTGTTGCTCGGCGCGGAAATGAACGCGACGATCGATCACATGTCGACCCAAGGCAAGCAACCTGGCGAGAAGGACTTCAACGGGGACGACGAAAAACAACACGTTTCGGGATTGGGGCGGGATCACTCGCTCAAGCCGACCACTGACGAAGCCTGAACATGATCCGTGAAATTCTGAAAATGGGTGATGAGCGCCTGCTGCGCATTGCCCCGCCGGTGCCGTCCGGGATGTTCGACAGCCCGGAACTCTGGCAGTTGATCGATGACATGTTCCAGACCATGGAACATGTGGGTGGCGTTGGCCTGGCCGCGCCGCAGATTGGCGTCGACCTGCAACTGGTGATCTTCGGCTTCGAGCACAGTGAACGCTATCCGGAGGCGGAAGCCGTACCGCAGACCATTCTGATCAATCCGCTGATTACACCCTTGGGTCCGATGCTCGAAGAAGGCTTCGAAGGCTGTCTGTCGGTGCCGGGTTTACGCGGTGCGGTGGAACGTTATCAGCAGATTCGCTATGAAGGTTTCGACCCCAAGGGTGAGCCGATCGTGCGCATCGCCTCAGGTTTCCATGCGCGTGTCGTGCAACACGAATGCGATCACCTGATCGGCCGGTTGTACCCATCGCGGATCAGCGATTTCAGCAAGTTTGGTTTTATCGAGGTGATGTTCCCGGATATGGATCCTGCTGCGGACGAGTAGGAGCGAGCGGTGCGGCGATCCGACTTGCCCGCGATGGGCGCTACGCTTATCTCGGCTATCCCCCGGATTGACGAAGCACAACATCAGTCGATCCGACTCCGAACCAACCCATGGCAATCAGGGGTTTGCTGCGAGCGTAGCGAGCCAGACGATCGGTCAGGGACTGCGGCAACTGCGGACCCAGGGAAAATCCCAGCCCCTCGTAGAACGGTTGCAGATCCGGATGGCAGAACAGCCAGACCGGCCCATCGACGCGCGCCATGGCATGTTCGACCAACTGCGTGGCAATCCTTTGGCCCCGGCCTGCCGGATCGACAAACAACCCGGTCAACCAATGCCCTTGAGCAACCGCTGTCAGGCACAACCCAGCGATGATTTCCCCCCGCCTGGCTACCCATAATTGCCCTTCGCTGGCAGCGCGCATCGGCGAATTGTGCGTGCGATAGAACTTGTTCAGCAGAGGGCGCAGCGGCTCGGCAAGCAGGCTGAAATGTAGGTCTGGCATGGTTTGAGATAAGGTCTATGAAAAGCTATGAAGGGCGCAGAAGGGTAAAAAATTATAAATCGCTGAAATAAAACGCTGCTGCGCAATAGGTGTTATACCTCATGTTACATCCCATATGAGTGGAGCGTGCATCATGGCCAAAGGCATGGAATCAAAGAAAGCAGCAAAGAAAAAACCAGCAAAAACCGCCGATGAAAAACGCGCAGACAAAAGAGCCAAGAAGGTCGGCGTGTTCGGCCACTGAGCCATCTTCAACGGAGCCCGGCAATCGGGCTCCGCTTTCACTTCTAAGTAAATAACCAATCGATCTGCAAGATTTCCCTGCGCTAATGCACAGAAGGGGATGAAGCCGACGTTCGTCTGTTGGCTGGGTCCCTGCTCTGAGCCAAGCCATGTCCAATTATCTTGATCACGCCCAACAAAAAGAAATCGATACCCTGCGTCTTAGCCTGACAGGGCGGACGGAATGGCCGACCTGGCTGTTGCTGGTTGGCGTCTACGGCGCCTGGTTTGGCGTGCTGCTGGCCAGCCCGGCGCTGGGGTTGTGGCTGAGCACAGCGCTGCTGATTCCCATCGTGGTGCTGTGGATGTCGGTTCAGCACGAACTGTTGCATGGGCATCCAACGCGTTTTACCTGGCTGAATAAAATTCTCGGTTATGCGCCGTTGGCGGTCTGGTATCCCTACACGCTGTACCGCGACAGCCATTTGCTGCACCACCGTGACGAAGACCTGACGTTGCCCGGTCGCGACCCGGAAAGCCGTTACCTGAGCCGACACCAATGGCAGGCCAGCTCGCAGTTCGAGCGCAGCCTGCACTGGCTGAACAAGACTGTGCTCGGTCGTCTGTTATTGGGAGCACCGCTGGCATTGCTGGCGCTGGCGAGGGAAGAGTTGCAGCGCTTGCGTCGAGGCCAGCGAGAGGCTTGGCTGATGTGGCTGACCCATGGCGCGCTGACCCTGCTGATGCTGGGTTTCATCGCCCGTTACAGCGTGGTGCCGGTCTGGCATTACCTGTTGCTGATCAGCGTGCCGGCGTTGTCGGTGGCGATGATCCGTTCCTGCTATGAACACCGTCCGTATGCGCAAGCCGAGCAACGCACGGTGATCAATGAAGCGGCGTGGCCCTGGACCTGGCTGTTTCTCAATCTGAATCTGCATCTGGTGCATCACGACCTGCCGGGGTTGCCCTGGTATTATTTGCCCCGGGTGTACCGTGCCCGGCGCGCACAATGGTTGGCGCGCAGTGGCGGATTTCTGGTGCGAGGTTATGGTGAGCTGTTTCGTCGACATGGGCTGGCGGCGGTAGACAGCCCGGAGCATCCGTTTGATTGATTTTGATTGCGAGACGCAAATCTCCCGTAGCAGCCTGGCGGCAGCTGCTACGGGATGCTGTGCCGCATTGGAAACAGGAGCCTGACAATGCCCACCTGCTACGCAGAACTACCGATGTACGTCGCACCCGAGCAGGTGCGCCAGGCCAACGAACAATGGCTGACCCGTATCCTGGAACGGCTCGGCGTTGCCCGTCGCAGTGCCGAAGGTCTGGAGCTGATGCAGCTCTGGCTCGCCCCGCAATTGCTGTTGACCCAAACCTGTGGTTATCCGCTGATGACTGCTCTGCGCGGGCGGGTTCGGGTTATTGGCCGACCTTGCTTTGACCTGCCGGACAGCTGCGACGGCAACCATTGCAGCCTGCTGCTGACCCGTGCCGATGAGCCGCGCCAGACCTTGCAGGAGCTGTTTGGCAGTCATGGCGTGATCAATGGCGAGGACTCCAACAGCGGCATGAACCTGCTGCGCCACCGGCTTGCACCGCTGCAACAGGACGGCCGGTTTTTCTCCCGTGTCTCCATCAGCGGCAGCCACCGTGAGAGCCTGCGCTGGTTGCGTGAGCGCAAGGCTGATCTGGCGGCCATCGACAGTGTCACCTTTGCCTATCTGGCGCGTTATGCCGAAGAAGACGTCTCGGGATTGCGGGTGGTGGCGCGCAGTGCGTTCAGCCCGACCTTGCCGTATATCGGTGTCGCAGGGCTGACTGATGAGCAGGCCGAGCGGATTCGTGAAGTGATGAATCTGACTTTGCGGGAGTTGCCCGACGTGGCTGAAACCCTTGGGTTGCGGGAAGTGTTGCCGGCATCTGAAGGCGACTACCAGGTTCTTCTCGACTATCAGCAAGAGGCTGAAGAGCTTGGTCTGGCTCGCCTGCGTTGATTGCTTTGAGATTTTTCGCGGGCAAGTCGGATCGCCGCCCGCTCGCTCCTACAAAAGCAGCGCCAATCCCCATCATGGTGTGATCGACCTGTAGGAGCGAGCGGGCGGCGATCCGACTTGCCCGCGATGACGATGGATCAGGCGATAAACATCCCATGCTCATAAATTCCATAAAGATATATAAAAATAGTTTTTAAGTATTATTAAAGAATAAAACTCCTTGATAGGATCGCGTCACCGGAACACCGGACATACAGCGCAACCATTTCTATTGGAGCCTTCATGTCCGGCACCGACACTTCTCACCGCGAATACGTGGGCGGATTGTTCCGCAATCATTACCAATGGCTGTGCGCACGATTGCGCCGCCATCTGGGTTCCAGCGCCAATGCCGAAGACATTGCCGCCGACACCTTCGTCCAACTCCTGAGCACACCGGGGCTGATCCCGATTCATCAGCCGCGGGCGCTGCTGACCACCATTGCCCAGCGCTTGATGTACCAGTTCTGGCGTCGTCGCGACCTGGAGCGCAATCACCTCGATGCCTTGCAGGATGAACAGTCCCAAGGGGTGTCGCCTCAGGATCTGGCGCAGGTACTCGAAGCCTTGCACGGCATTGACCATCAGCTCAAGCGCTTGCCGGCCAAGGTCCGTGCCGCTTTCTTGCTGGCCCGGGTCAATGGACTGGCTTATCCCCAGGTCGCTGCGCAACTCGGGATTTCCCAGCGTTCGGTGAGTGATTACATGACCCGCTCAAGCGCCGCCTGTGCGCCTTGGGATGTCGCGAACGACCTTAGCGCCAACCAGCCATTACTTCGACAACCATCCCTACAGAGGTCCGCATGAGATCGATCAAAACCCTGCTTGGCAGCTCGCTGCTGGCGCTGAGCCTGCTGGCGCAACAGGCGCCTGCCGCCGAGAAACCCGTGCCGATCCATTTCGGTGACATCACCTGGGAAAGCGGAAGCCTGATCACCGAGATCCTGCGTTTGATCGTCGAGAAGGGCTACGGCTACCCGACCGACACGCTACCGGGCAGTACCGTCAGCCTGGAAGCGGCGCTGGCCAGGAACGATATACAGGTGATCGGTGAAGAATGGGCCGGGCGCAGTCCGGCCTGGATCAAGGCGCAATCGGAGGGCAAGGTGTTCGGCCTCGGAGATACCGTCAAAGGTGCCACAGAGGGCTGGTGGGTCCCGGAATACGTGATCAAGGGCGACCCGGAACGGGGCATCAAACCTGTGGCTCCGGAGCTGAAATCCGTTGCCGATCTGGCGCGCTATAAAGATGTGTTCCGCGACCCCGAGGACCCGACCCGCGGGCGCTTCCTCAACAGCCCGACCGGCTGGACCTCGGAGATCGTCAACAGCCAGAAACTCAAGGCCTACGAGCTGAGCGATAGCTTCGTCAACTTCCGCACCGGCTCCGGCGCGGCGCTGGACGCCGAGGTCGCCTCATCGATCCGTCGCGGCAAACCGGTATTGTTCTACTACTGGTCGCCGACGCCGCTGCTGGGTCGCTTCAAACTGGTGAAACTCGAAGAACCGGCGTTCGATGCCCAAGCCTGGAAAACCCTGGCCGATGCCAACAACCCGCACCCCAGGGGCACTCGCTCGATGCCCGCCAACCTGGCCATTGGTGTGTCCGCGCCGTTCAAAGCCCAATACCCGGACCTGGTGTCGTTTTTCGAGAAAGTCGACCTGCCGATCGATCTGCTGAACCAGACCCTCGGCCAGATGAGCGAGAAACGTCAGCAACCGAGACAGGTTGCCGCAGCGTTTCTGAAGGATCAGCCGCAGGTCTGGCAGGGCTGGGTGCCTGCAGAGGTGGCGACACGGGTGAGTGGGAGTTTGTAAAGGGATTCGATTATTTGCCTGATATTTCAAGGGTGCCTGAGACATCGCATTCGCGGGCAAGCCCTAATGTTGTTCAGTTAAGCGAATGTGGTCCACTGTAGGAGCGAGCTTGCTCGCGATGGTCGTTAACGATAACGCGTGTTTACTGGCTAAACGCGGCGCACTTAAGTCCATCGCGAGCAAGCTCGCTCCTACAACTTCCTTAACTGAACAACATTAGGGCTAGCCCGCGATCAATCTAAAGGCTTACGCCATCTCCGCGGCCAACGCCGCTTTAACTGTCGGACGTGAATCGATCCGCGCCTGGAAGCGCTCCAGCGCCGGCCATTGCCCCAGGTCGATGGCAAAGAGCCGCGTCCAGCGCAGCACGCTGAACAGGTACGCATCGGCGACGCTGAACTGCTCGCCGAGCAGGTAATCCTGTTGTGCCAGCGCTTGGGTCAGCACGGCGAAACGCTTGAACAGTTTCTCCCGCAAGATCGCCTTCACTTGATCGGGAATCGAGTTGTTGAACAACAGGCCCAACCCGCCATGGATCTCGCTGGAGACGAAGTTCAACCATTCCTGCAAGCGCACTCTTTCCCACGTTCCGTTAGCGGGTGCCAGGCCGGTCTGTGGCTTGAGGTCGGCGAGGTATTGCAGGATGGCCGGGCCTTCGGTCAGTACCTGTGCGTTATCCAGCTGTAACGCCGCGACATAACCTTTGGAGTTGATGGCGAGAAAGTCGGCACCGTCGGCGGTCTTCTTGGTGGTGTTGTCGACGAGGATCAGTTCGAACGGTAGATCCAGTTCACGCAGGACAATGTGTGGCGCCAACGAGCAGGCCTGGGGTGAGAAATACAACTTCATGGAGAGGACTCTTCTGGACGGTTTTGATCAGTGTCATAGTCGTTGCCATCATTCGTAAAATGACTATTTCAGAACGCAGCCATAAGGACAGCTACTGCCATGATGAATCTGATGCATTGGCGCATGCTGGTGGCGGTGGCGGATGCCGGCAATATCACCCGCGCCGCCGAGCGCGTCGGCATGACCCAGTCCGGCGCCAGCCAGGCACTGGCGTTGCTCGAAGACATGCTCGGGGTGCAGTTGTTCACCCGGGAAAACCGCCAGGCCCGGCCGACTGCGATTGGTCTGCAAGTGATCGAGCAAGCGCGGTTGATGCTCTCGGCGCTGGAGACCATTCGTACCACTGTTGATGCCGCGAAAGACATCCAGCGCGGCACGATCCGCCTGGCCAGTTTTCCCATGGTTCTGGCCACCTTCCTGCCGCCGCTGCTGCGCCAATTCAATCAGCTTTACCCCGGTATTCAGGTGGTGGCGCTGGAGGTCAGTGATGACGAGGTCGAAGCCCTGCTCAGTACCGGGCTGGTGGACGTGGGGGTGGTGTTGAATCCGCCTGCTGAACGTAACGCCGGGTTGTTGGGACGCGATAGCTGGGTTGCCGTATTGCCCATCAGCCATCCCCTGGCGCGGCGCCCGCATGAGGCCGGCGTATCGTTGGCAGAGTTGACCGCGCAGCCCTTCGTGCTCGCCACCGGTGGCTGTTCGGTCAACGCTCGCAGCCTGGCGGCGGATGCCGGTCTGGAGCTGCTCGACGTACGGGTTGAAGTGCGCGAGTGGAGCAGTGCGTTCACGCTGGTGCGGGAAAATGTCGGTGTGACGCTGGTGCCGGAAATGACCCTACCAGATGATCGCAAGGGGCTGCGCGTCGTCCCGTTGACCCTACCGGTTTATCGAGAGTTCGCGCTGGCGGTGTCGCAGGACAGGGCACCGTCAGCGGCGGTGCAAGCGTTGTTGGAGATGCTGCACTAGCGGTCATGAATTCAGTCAGCGACTTCGATGTCGGAAAGAATTTGAATGATGGCACATTGGTGGCCTTGCATCCGTTCAGTAGCTGTCTATGCTCAGCCGTGACAAATCATGTCGACCGCTATGTGAAGGGTTCCTCAGGCTGCAACCGTGATCTAGCGTCAAGAGTGCGCAACTCAAGGCACCCTTGTTAAAAGGAATGTTTTTTAAATGGAATTACTTGTCAACGTTAGGTTGGGCCCGACACCGGGCTGTCAAGAAAAGGATGGCTTGATAAGAGCGTTGCCGTACGGACACTCCGATTAAACATCATTTATCACCTGACACTTATCCCTCCTTCAGGGATACGTTTGCGTGTTCTGTGGAAAGTTGTAGTGGGTTCAGTGAAAGACTTGGAACTTCCGTCAATCAAAAGACAGCGCTGAAGGTGATACCACCATGTTTAATTTACATCGCAAGGCTGACCTGCTTGAAATTGAACGATTTACCTGCGCGCTGAACGAGGCGAATGCCAAGTTGGCAGCGGTCAGTCGTTCGATGGCAATGATCGAGTTCGCTCCTGACGGTATCGTGCTCAATGCCAACGAAAACTTCTGTAACGTCATGGGTTATACCGTCGAGGAAGTTCGCGGCAAACATCACCGGATCTTCTGCGAAGAAGAGTTCTATCGCAGCGAAGCCTACGCCAGGCTCTGGCGCGACCTGGGCCGTGGTGAGCCGATCACTGGCACTTTTTTACGGTTGAGCAAGAGCGGTAAAGAGATCTGGCTCGAGGCCAGTTACCTGCCGATCCTGGGCCCCGACCGGCAAGTGAAAAGTGTGATCAAAGTGGCGTCGGATATTTGCGCGCGGGCCCAAAGGGAGCACGAAAATCAGAACCTGATCGATGCCATTGGCCGCTCCATGGCGGTGATTGAATTCACCCCGGAAGGCCGGGTCATTCATGCAAACGAGAACTTCCTGAAAACCATGCACTACTCGCTCGGCGAGGTGGTCGGCCAGCATCACAGTCTGTTCTGTCAGCGGGCCGAAAGTGAGTCACAGAACTACAGAGCATTCTGGGCCTCGCTCAATCGCGGCGAATATCACTCCCATCGCTTCGAACGGGTCGACAAGTATGGCCACACGGTATTTCTCGAAGCCTCGTACAACCCGATTTTCGACGCCAAGGGTCGCCTGTGCAAAGTGGTCAAGTTCGCCAGTGATATTACCGGGCAGGTGACTACTTTGCAGACCGCTGCCGAATCCGCTCATAGCACCTCCGTTCAGAACGATGCCTGTGCCCGGAAGGGCTCGCAGGTGGTGCAGCAGACGGTTCAGATCATCGAAGAAATCTCCAGGGACCTCAACGAAGCCGCCCTCAGTATCGACGCGGTGAGTAAACAATCCGAGATCATCGGCAGCATCGTTCAGACCATTCGCGGGATTGCCGATCAGACCAACCTGCTGGCCCTGAACGCGGCCATCGAGGCGGCGCGGGCAGGGGAACATGGGCGCGGTTTCGCGGTGGTCGCCGATGAGGTGCGCAGCCTGGCTGCACGCACCAGTCAGGCGACCCTGGAGATCGTCGAGGTGGTGCGCAAGAACCATGACCTGTCACTGAACGCAGTCTCGAGCATGCAATCGAGTTTGAGCCGCACCGGGCTCGGCGTGGAACTGGCCAATGAGGCTGGCGAAGCGATTCTGGAAATCCAGCAAGGCTCGCGGCACGTAGTGGATGCGATCAGTCAGTTCAACTCGACACTGCAGATCAGTTAAACCGTTCAGCCATTGAAAAGGGTTCCCTTCCAGGCGTCGCCGCCTGAAAGGGAACCCTTTTCAGTTCGAGACGACTTAAAGCGCAGCCAGAAACGTGTCGGCCACTTGTTTGTCGGTGGTGCTGTTGCCTTTCTCGACCTGTGCCACCTTCATCTTGTCTTCGACGCGTTGGGCAATTTCCTTGCCGATCGCCAATTGTTTTTCAGGCGACATGTTTTTCAAGTCGTTCTCGGTAATCCCCATTTCTTTCAGAATACTGTCGCGCATCTGCTGCTCAGGGGTTTTGCTCATGTAGTTCTTGAAACCGTTACTCGCCGTACTGTCCGTGGCAGTCGTCGCATTCGGTGTGCTGGTGGCCGGCGCAGTGCTTTGCAGCAGCACGCGGGTTTTGGCGAACGCAGCGTCGACATTGTCGTTCACCGTGTTGCTGGTTTGTTGCGTCGTGCTGGACGTCTGACTGTTCGTGGCATTTTGTGCGTTCTGCATCAAACCGCTGTAGAGCGCGCTGGCGGCAGCCGTGGTCGGGTCCATATCGGACCGGTGGGTGGGCTGAACGATCGAAGCTTTTTGTGCGTTGACCAACATGATTCGAGCACCTGAATGATTGCTATCGGCAGGTAGAGAGCAATTTGCGTGCCGGTGCCAGCATGCCCAGGTTTTGCGGGGCATGGCAGCATCGCGTTCACCAGGAAGCGCCGATGGGCGGCCAAACCTTGCCGCTTTCGACCGCTTTTTCAGACTGACCACTAGAGCTGGCAACTCGGGCGGCAAAGTGGCCTAAGGGCGGAACATTTAATACTCAATCGGCAAATCAAACATCTGGAACGCGTCGTCCACCGGCTGATAGCCCAGTACTCGCGTGGTTTCGCTCAGGTCCAGACGTTTGAAACGGTTATTGGAAATGCCGTGGGCGATCAGGTGTTTCACGTCTTTGACTTCAACCGAACGTTGCAGCAATTGCACGGCATCTCTTGGGCTGAGCCAGGCGCTCAGGTCACGGGCGTTGGTCAGTTCGTGGCGATCCGGGAACTCGAAAGCACCGATGCGCAGGGCTATGGTCGAAAGGTCGTGTTTGGCGGCGTAAAAGGCGCACAAGGCTTCGCCATAACATTTGCTCACGCCATACAGGTTGGCTGGCATGACTTGCATGCCCGGTGTGATCTGTCGATCCACCGGGTAGCCTTCGATGGTCTGCGCGCTGCTGGCGAAGATCAGGCGCTTGCAGCCCGCCGCCACGGCGGCTTCAAACAGGTAGGTGGTGGCCAGGATATTGTTGGGCAGCAGTTCATCGAAGGATGCGCTGGCGTGGGGAATGCCGGCCAGGTGAACGATCACATCGATGCCTTCGAGCACCGAATTGAGGGCTTCTTTGTCTGTCAGCTCCAGGCTCACGAATCGATGGGCACCGATCGCGAAGTCTGGAGCAACGCGATCTGTGAGGGTGAAGTTATAACGGTCCTGCGAAGCTTCGAAAAATGTCTTGCCGATCCTGCCGCAGGCGCCTGTCAGCAGTACGTTGAGTCCTTTCATGGATGCCACCTTGTATGAGTTATCGGCGTGATTGAACGGCTTTGTGCTCAAGGCAGGCCATTACGGCCGTGCTCGCGGAAACCTGAGCGCGCACTGAGTTTTTCGTAGTAGTCGATCACCGCCGGATGGTTCGCACGCTCCATCGGCGTCATCAACCAGCGGTTGACCGACAGGCCGATGCCGATATCAGCCAGCGTAAACTCAGGGCCGGCCACATAGGCGCCGGTCACGGTCAGCTGTTGCTCGAGAATGCCCATTTTCTCGTTCCAGCCGCGAACGCCTGCGGCGATTCGCTGCGGATCCTGGAAGTCCGGGTTTTGTCGCACTAGAGCGACGAAGGCATAGCTCCAGGATGGATTGAGCTCGGTGGCTTGCCAATCCATCCATTGTTCGACGCGCGCCCGCGCAGCGGGTTCGATCGGCAACAGGTCGGTGTTTCGTTGTTTGCCGACGAGGTATCGGCAGATGGTGTTGGATTCCCAAAGCACGCCTGCCTCGTCGACGATGACCGGCACCTGGGCATTGGGATTGAGCTGGAGAAACTCCGGTGTGTGGGTCGAGGCAAAGCCGCTGCCCCAGTCTTCACGCTCGTAGGCCAGGCCCAGCTCATGGCAGGTCCATAGGACTTTTCGGACGTTGATCGAAGAGGCTTTCCCTAAAATTCTGAGCGAGTTTCCCATTGAGCTTCCCTGGCTGTGGTGATTTGGCCCAGGGAATCTAGCAGTTTTCGGGAAGGGGGTAACCGTAGATATTCACCTGGGTTCTGATGCTGAAACGGCAGGCACGGCAAATTTCTTGAACCGTGTCGCCGACCGTGCCGCTAAGTACTCTCGCGTACCATCAACTCAAACCCCATGTCCTGCACCGGTTTGGCCACGGTATTGCCGGCCATCAGGGTCAGCATCTGCTCGGCGGCGCGGCGACCGATGGCCTCGCGCGGGGTGCTGATGCTGCTCAGGCGCGGCACCATGTGAGCCGAGGCGGGCAGGTCGTTGAAGCCCAGGACCGCCACTTGCTGCGGGATCTTGATGCCGCAGCGCATGGCTTCGAGCAGGGCGCCGTGGGCCAGGTCATCGTTGCCGAAGAAGATCGCGTCGACCTGCGGATGGCTGGCCATCAATTGCAGGAATAACTCGCCACCCAGACCGACCGACGACGGGCGCGGGGTCAGGATTTCCAGGTCGGGGTCATACAAACCGGCTTTTTGCAGCGCACGGCGGAAGCCTTCGCCACGCAGCAGGGTGCGTTGGTCGAGTTGCGCGCCGATGTAGGCCAGCCGTCTGCGACCGCGTGAAATCAAATGCTCGGCCGCGGTCTCGCCAGCGCTCAGTTGCGAGAAACCGACGCAGTTGAGCCCGGCACCGGGGTCCAGGTCCATCATGTAGACACAGGGAACGTTGCTCGCCTCGATCATCCGCCGGGCGCTTTCGGTGCGATCAAACCCGGTCAGCAAAAGGCCGCGCGGTTGGTAGGCCATGTAATTGCGCAGCAGGTTTTCTTCTTCGTCGCGCGAGTAGTGGTAGTTGCCGATCAACACTTCGAAGCCTTTGGGCCGCAAGACGGTGTGAATGGCTTCCAGAGTTTCGATGAACAGCAGGTTCGACAGCGACGGCACCAAAACGACCACCGAATGGCTCTGGGCCGAGGCCAGGGCGCGGGCGGCGGGGTTGACCACGTAGTTCAGTTCGAGCGCGGCCTGCTGGACCTTTTCCACCAGTTCGGTGGCCACGCTGCTGACGCCGCGCAACGCTCTGGAAGCAGTGATCGGACTGACGCCGGCCAGGCGCGCAACTTCGTTGAGGGTCGGGCGTCCTGTGGTGCGGGTATTTTTATCGTTTTTGGAGGAGGTCATCGGACGGCTTGCCAAACAAAATTCAAGGCACTAAGGTAGCGCTGTCTCGATGCCGCTGCAAATGCTTGAGTGTGGCTTGCCTGATCCCACTCTCCCAGCGTCGATACAGCACATGCTGCAACCCATAAAAATGACAAGAAGGCGTCGGCAGAATCTATTTTTGCACTAGTGTTTTACTTGCAAAGGTAGCGCTGTCTGCGCGCTGAGGTGTTACATGAGTCAACCCATCACCGCCCTGGTCATCATGGGCGTCGCCGGCTGCGGCAAAACGTGCGTCAGCGAGGCTTTGTGCCGACTCAGCGGCGCTACGGCCATTGAAGGCGATAGTTTCCACCCTGCCGCCAACATCGAAAAAATGAGCGCAGGCATTCCCCTGACAGACGAAGACCGTGCCGGCTGGCTCGACAGCCTGTGCGATGAGCTGCGCCGCGCCGTCGCTGCAGGTCAGCGTCCGGTACTGACCTGCTCGGCCCTTAAATTGCGATATCGTGAACGGTTGCGTAGCGCCGTGCCGGGCCTGGGTTTCGTTTTTCTCGAGCTGACCCCTGAGGTCGCAGAGCAACGGGTCTCCCATCGCCCCGGTCATTTCATGCCCTCGACCCTGATCGACAGCCAGTTCGCCACCCTTGAATCGCCTGTCGGCGAACCGTTGACCCTGGCCCTGGATGCCTCCACGCAAAATGTCGATTACCTGGCCGAGCATGCCTATGCCTGGTGGCTCCAGCGTGGCCTGGAATCCATCGACTGATGCCTGGCTCGAAAAGATAGCGCTGTCCTAGTCGGCAGTCGTTTAAAAACCGTTTAATAAAAACAACAAACAGGAGTTACCCCCATGTTTGGCATGTCCCACGAGACCTATCTGCTGCTCGATGCAGTGGTCACCATTATCGGTCTGATCGTATTGATCACCCGGTTCAAGCTGCATCCGTTCATTGCGCTGATCATTGCTGCCGGCTTCCTCGGGCTGACCTCGGGCATGCCAGTGGACAAAATCATCAAGGCATTCCAGGACGGCTTCGGCGGCGTTCTCGGTTTCGTCGGCATCATCCTGGCGCTGGGCACCATGCTCGGCAAAATGATGGCCGAGTCGGGTGGAGCGGATCAGATCGCCCGTACCCTGATTCAGGCATTCGGCAAGGAGCGCGTGCAATGGGCAATGATGTGCGCGGCCTTTCTGGTCGGTATTCCGTTGTTCTTCGAAATCGGCTTTGTGCTGCTGATTCCGCTGGTGTTCATCGTTGCCCGGCGTACCGGCGTGTCGATGATCAAGATTGGTATCCCGCTGCTGGCAGGGCTGTCCGTGGTTCACGGTCTGGTACCGCCGCACCCGGGGCCGTTGCTGGCCATCGGCGTGTTTGGCGCAGACATTGGCAAAACCATTCTCTACGGCCTGATCGTCGCTCTGCCGACCGCCATCATTGCCGGCCCCCTGTACGGCTCCTTTATCTCCAAATACATCCCGGGCCACCCGAATCAGCAGTTGGTGGATCAACTGGCCCATGAGCCGGAAGCCTCCACGCTGCCAAGCTTCGGCATCACCCTGATCACCGTGCTGCTGCCGGTGTTCCTGATGTTGCTCAAGACCTTTGCCGATGTGGCGCTGCCCGAAGGTCACGGCGTACGCAACTGGATGGACATGATCGGCCACCCGATCGCTGCCTTGCTGCTGGCCTTGCTGCTGTCGCTGTATACCTTCGGCTACAAGCGCGGTTTCGATTCGAAGAGAATACTCAAACTGCTCGACGCCAGCCTCGCGCCGACCGCAGCGATCATTCTGATCATTGGTGCTGGCGGTGGCTTCAAGCAGATGCTGGTGACCAGCGGTGTGGGCGATGTGATCGGCCATATGGCGGTGAATGCGCAGATCTCACCGATTTTGCTGGCATGGCTGGTGGCTGCGGTGATTCGCGTCGCTACAGGTTCAGCCACCGTCGCGACCATTACCGGTGCAGGCATTGTGGTGCCGGTGGTGGGGATGATTCCGGGCGTCAATCGTGAATTGCTGGTGCTGGCAACGGGGGCGGGCTCGTTGATTCTGTCTCACGTCAACGATGCGGGTTTCTGGCTGGTGAAGCAGTACTTCAACATGACCGTCGCCGAAACCTTCAAGACCTGGACGGCGATGGAGACCATCCTGTCCATCGTGGCGCTGATCTTCATCATGCTGCTGTCGTTGGTGGTCTGACCGAACACCCGTAGATACCGTCTTAACCCTCACCGGGCAAGCGCAGATTTCGGGTCAAATGGTTGGCCCGACGTCGGACACGGCGAGACGATTACGCTCTATCTGCAGCATTTCCTGAAGGTCATCCAGGCGACGAACCATCGCCTTCACCTGCCGGCATTTCATCCACCGCACCGACATAAACCAATAACAACAGGTTCGACCCCATGACCCAGCGCCCTGCCAACTCCGGCTGATCCAGCCCGCTCGTTCCTTCAGTTCGACACTTTTGTCCGCAACACGACGTTGCGGCAGCGCCCCGCTTCATCCCTAACAATTAGAGAATCCGATCACATGAAGCCATTCACCTCTTTCCCAGCCACCCCTCACGCTCTGCTGGCCATAGCGCTGGCGAGCGCGGCATTGCCGGCCATGGCCGAGGAATCCGGCTTTCTCGAAGACGCCAAGGTCAACCTGAACCTGCGCAATTTCTACATCAATCGTAACTTCACCGACCCGACCAAGACTCAGCGCAAGGCCGAAGAGTGGACACAGAGTTTCATCCTTGATGCCAAGTCCGGATTCACCCAGGGCACCGTCGGTTTCGGCATGGATGTGCTCGGCCTGTACTCGCTGAAACTCGACGGCGGCCGCGGCACCGGCGGTACGCAGCTGCTGCCGCTCGACCACGATGGTGAACCGGCCGATAACTTCGGTCGCCTGGGCGTGGCCTTCAAGGCGAAGCTTTCCCAGACCGAATTGAAAGTCGGCGAATGGATGCCGGTCTTGCCGATCCTGCGCTCCGATGACGGTCGTTCGTTGCCCCAGACGTTCCGTGGTGGCCAGATCACCTCGAAGGAAATCGACGGCCTGACCCTCTACGGCGGCCAGTTCCGCGCCAACAGTCCGCGTGACGACAGCAGCATGAGCAACATGTCGATGACCGGCAAAGCGGGGTTCACTTCCGACCGCTTCAACTTTGAGGGCGGCGAATACACCTTCAATGAAAAACGCACCCAGATCGGTCTGTGGAACGCCGAACTCAAGGACATCTACAGCCAGCAATACCTCAACCTGGTGCACACTCAGCCCTTGGGCGACTGGACCCTGGGCGCCAACCTGGGCTTCTTCTATGGCAAGGAGGACGGCAGCGCCCGGGCTGGCGATCTGGACAACAAGACCTGGTCCGGACTGTTCTCGGCCAAGTACGGCGGCAATACCTTCTATGTCGGCCTGCAGAAAGTCACCGGCGACAACGCCTGGATGCGGGTCAACGGCACCAGCGGCGGCACCCTGGCCAACGACAGCTACAACTCAAGCTACGACAACGCCAAGGAAAAGTCCTGGCAGCTGCGCCACGACTACAACTTCGCCGCCCTCGGCGTGCCCGGCCTGACCCTGATGAACCGCTACCTCAGCGGTGACAATGTGCATACCGGGACCATCACCGATGGCAAGGAATGGGGTCGCGAGACCGAACTGGGCTATACCGTGCAGAGTGGAGCCCTGAAGAGCCTTAACCTCAAATGGCGCAACTCGACCATCCGTCGCGACTTCAGTAACAACGAGTTCGACGAGAACCGAGTGATCGTCAGCTATCCGATCAGTCTGCTGTAAGACCCAAAAACGCCATCGCAGGCTGCGATCTTTTGATCTTCGCGATTTCAGGATCGCTAAAAGATCGCAGCCTGCGGCAGCTCCTACGGGTGTGTTTCGGCTTAACTGTTGCTGGTCTTCTGCACCAGCCCATCGGCCCTGAACATCCCGCGAATTCCGCGCACGGCCTGGCGAATCCGGTCCTGGTTCTCGATCAGTGCAAAGCGCACATGGTCATCACCGTATTCACCGAAACCAACCCCTGGCGATACACAGACCTTGGCTTCAGCCAGCATTTTCTTGGCGAATTCCAGCGAGCCGAGGTGCGCATAGGCGTCGGGGATCTTGGCCCAGACGTACATCGATGCCTTCGGATTCTCGACCATCCAGCCCAACTCATGCAGGCCTTTGACCAGCACGTTGCGGCGCTGCCGGTATTGCTCGGCGATGTCTTTGACGCACTGCTGATCACCTTCCAGCGCGGCGATGGCCGCGACCTGCAGCGGAGTGAAGGTGCCGTAGTCGTGGTAACTCTTGATCCGCGCCAGGGCGTTGACCAGTTCTGCGTTGCCGACCATGAAACCAATGCGCCAGCCAGCCATGTTGTAGCTCTTGGACAAGGTGAAGAACTCCACCGCGATGTCCTTGGCGCCCGGCACTTGCATGATCGACGGGGCTTTCCAACCGTCGTAGACGATGTCGGCGTAGGCCAGGTCGTGGACCACCAGCACGTCGTATTGCTTGGCCAGAGCGATAACCCGCTCGAAGAAGTCCAGCTCCACGCACTGTGCGGTCGGGTTGGACGGGAAGCCGAGAATCATCATCTTCGGTTTGGGGATCGAGCCGCGAATCGCCCGTTCCAGTTCAGCGAAGAAGTCCACGCCAGGCACCAGCGGCACTGATCGCACCTGGGCGCCGGCAATCACCGCGCCGTAGATGTGAATCGGATAGCTGGGATTGGGCACCAGCACCGTATCGCCCTGGTCGAGGGTGGCGAGCATCAAGTGCGCCAGGCCTTCCTTGGAACCGATGGTGACGATGGCTTCGCTTTCCGGGTCGATGTCGACCTCGTAGCGATCTTTGTACCAACGGGAAATCGCCCGCCGCAGGCGTGGAATGCCCTTGGACGTGGAGTAACCGTGAGTGTCTTCGCGCTGGGCGACGGTGACCAGTTTTTCGACAATGTGCGGCGGCGTCGGGCCGTCGGGGTTGCCCATGCTCAAATCGATGATGTCTTCGCCACGACGACGGGCGGCCATCTTCAATTCGGCAGTGATGTTGAATACGTAAGGGGGGAGTCGATCAATGCGCGCAAAGCGGCGCGGCGAACCTTGGTCTGCCATTGTTGCCTCGGGTAACGTGAGCGCCCGGAACCGTCCGAGCGACGTTGGCCACTGCGGTGGCCTGTGGCGGAAGATAAGGGCAGTGACAGCGGATTGTCCAGAGCGCGTAATCAAATATTTCGATGGTCGTTCGTGGCGACATTCGGCCCATTTGCAGCGCAGGCATTTTCTGCGATACAACAGCGGGCTGTTTTTTGGCGGAAAAACCGAGTTAAAAAACGGTTGAAAAGCTGCGTTCAATATCTGCCCACCACTTAGCGCTTTCGATGGAATGAACATGGAATTTACCAGTGGCTTCTTGCTGAGCCTTTCGCTGTGTCTGGATATCGGCGTGGCGAATATCGCGATGATCACCCTTGCCATGCAACGCGGTTATTTTCAGGGTTTTGCCCTTGGGCTCGGGACCTGCGTGGGTGATTTGATCTACGCAGTGCTGGCGTTGGCCGGCATGAGTGTGCTGTTGCAGTATTCGACCGTGCGCTGGGTGCTGTGGGTCGGCGGTTCGGCGCTGCTACTGTACTTCGCGGCGAAGATGATTCATTCGGCGATCTACCATCAGGCGACCCTGGCCGAGGCGGTCGAAGTCAGCAACGGCTCCCATCGACGGGAGTTTTTTCGCGGCATTTTCCTCGCCATGTCCTCGCCGAGCGCCATCCTCTGGTTCGCTGCGGTGGGTGGTACGCTCATTGCCCGTTCCGGTGGCGGGAGCCTGCTCAGCTCTGGGTTGTTTCTGGCGGGATTCTTCTTTGCCGGGCTGCTCTGGTGTGGCGGCTTGTGCCTGGCCGCTACCCAGGGCGGCAAGTTGTTGGGCGACAAACTGTTGCGCTATTCATACATGGCATCTGCAGCGATCTTCTGCTATTTCGCGGTCTACGTGATCGTATCTGGCTATCGGGAGTTTGTCGGTTCGGCGGGCGTGGCTGAGCTTCCGGGCCTGTGACTGGGTTTGGCTTCTATACTCCCAGCCGAACCCATCTTTCACTATTGAGGTCGCTTTCATGGACGAACAAAAAATTTCCGATCTTGCGCAACCGCGCTTTGAACATGGACATTTCCTACTGATTGCGGGACTGGGCGGGCGGTTTACTGCCAAAACCACCCAAGGCATCCCACAGCTTTGGGAAAAATTCATTCCGCATATCGGCAAAATCCCGGGCCAAAAAAACGACGCGACCTACGGCATTTGTTGCAACCCGGATGGCAAGGGCGGTTTTGAATACATCGCAGGAGTTGAAATCAGCAAGCTCGATGACTTGCCTGAGCAATACCGCTGGATCGAAGTACAACCACAATACTATGCGGTGTTCGAGCATAAAGGCTCACTGGCTACCTTGCCCCAGACCTTTCGATACATCTGGAATACCTGGCTGCCGCAGTCCGGTAGTGAAGCCGCAGATGCGCCGGAGTTCGAACGTTACAGCGCGGACTTCAATCCGCAAACGGGGGAAGGTGTTCTGGAGATCTGGCTGCCGCTCAAGTCCGACTGATCAATGTCACGAGCGAAGGCTGTTGTTAGAATCGCCTGCCGTTGCGCCTGTCGTCGTCACCTTACAAGGTAGCTGTTGTCTCCTATGAAATCGTCAAACACTGTTGTTCGCCTGGTCACGCCCGCTGACCTGGACCGCTGTTTCGCCATCGAATCGATTGCCTACGAAGGCGACGAAGCGGCCACCCGCGAGAAAATCGCCACGCGCATTGCCACCTGGCCGCAGGGGTTTATCGTGGCTGAAGTCGATGGCCTGGTCGCAGGCTTCATCAACTCCGGCGCCGCCTACCAGGTGGAAATGGCCGATGAAGCCTTCAAGGAGCTGATCGGCCATGACCCGGACGGCCCGCATGTGGTGATCATGTCGGTGGTGGTGCACCCGGATTATCAAGGGCAGGGCTTGGCGAAACGTTTGATGAGCGAATTCATCGAGCGCATGCGCGTAATGCACAAGGCGAGCATCAACCTGATGTGCAAGGAGCGGCATATTGCGCTTTATGCCAGCTTCGGCTTCGCCTACCTCAAGGCTTCAGCCTCTGACCACGGCGGGATGGCCTGGCATGAAATGGTGTTGAAACTGGAGGGGGAGGACCGATGATTGATCGTTCCCACGCTCTGCGTGGGAATGCCTCACCGGACGCTCCGCGTCCGCTTTGGATGTGACGCAGAGCGTCAC
>NZ_JBWKQB010000039.1:0-51374 GCF_059418545.1 Pseudomonas sp. GW821-FHT07G10
CCCCCCCCCCCCCCC
Organism: Pseudomonas sp. GW821-FHT07G10; assembly: GCF_059418545.1. Classification (NCBI taxonomy): domain Bacteria; kingdom Pseudomonadati; phylum Pseudomonadota; class Gammaproteobacteria; order Pseudomonadales; family Pseudomonadaceae; genus Pseudomonas; species Pseudomonas sp. GW821-FHT07G10. The sequence continues at coordinate 16 of NZ_JBWKQB010000039.1, forward strand.
CCCCCCCCCCCCCCCCCCCCCCCCCCCCCCCCCCCCCCCCCCCCCCCCCCCCCCCCTTCCCCGCGATGACGGCCTGTCAGGCGACACAACTTCGCTCAGCTCCCACCCTCGGTTCTGCGACTGCTCACTTCCGCTGGCACATCATCTCCAGCCATACGCTTGCGGAACAACGCCGCCCGAGCCAGCAGCAAGGTGGTCACCGGCATGGTGATCGACAGCAGAATCGGGATTAGCCAGGCGTGCAGTACCGGGCCGGACTTGAGTGCCGAGAAATAGATGATCGAAGCCAGCGCCACGCACCAGGCACCCAATGTCGACGCCAGGGCGGGTGGGTGCATGCGCTGGAAGTAGTCCTTCATCCGTAGCAGACCGAATGCGCCAATCAGCGCAAACAGGCTGCCGAGCACCAGGAGGATGGCCACTGGAATCTCGATCCAGAGTGGCAATTGGCTGAAAGGATTCATTCGATCACCTCGCCACGCAGCAGGAATTTCGCCAGCGCAAACGAGCCGACAAAGCCAAACAGGGCAATCAGCAGTGCCGCTTCGAAGTAGGTGTCACTGGCATAGCGGATACCCAGCACCAACATCATCAGCATCGCGAGGATGTACAGATAGTCCAGTGCCAGAACCCGGTCCTGGGCCGACGGGCCTTTGAACAGACGGATCAGGGTCAGGGCCATGGCCACGGAAAAAAGCAACAGACTCAGCAGAACCGCATTCGAGAGCAGGGCACTCATTCGAAGATCTCCATCAATGGACGCTCATAAGTCGTCTTGAAGTGCTGGATGAATTGCGCATCGTTATCCAGATCGAATACATGCAGCAGCAAAATGCTGCGGTCCAGCGCCAGCTCCGACCAAACGGTGCCGGGAATCACCGTGGTGATCATCGACAGCGCGGCCAGGCCATTGGCGTCACGCAGCTCCAGCGGCACCTTGATGAACCTGGAGCGCGGCGCCCGGCGCCCGGCGTTCAACACGCCCCAGGCGACGGCGATGTTGGACACCAGCACATCGCGACCGACCAGGAAAAACAACCGCACAATGACCCCGGGCCGGCGAACGCGGATCGGCAGTGGCCGCAAGGGTTTCATCATCAGCGGCGCGACAAAGCCAAGCACGGCACCGAGCAGCAGGTTGCCGGGGCTGACAGACAGGTTCAGCACCAGCCACAACAGCCAGAGCGCCAGCGACAGCCATGGAGCAGGGAACAGACGCTTCATGGTTGCACCTGCGGCAGCGCAGCTTTGGCTTCGGGACTCGGTATTGTGCGCGTGCCCCGCACCGCCATGACGTATTGCTGCGGGTCATTCAGGGTGTCGGCAGCGGCCTGGGTATAACGCAGCAGCAGTTCGGCCTTGAACGTCAGCAGGATGCTCAGGCCCAACAAGGCGATGATCGGCACGCATTCCAGGCGTCGCAGCAGTGGCGACGGGCGCTCCTTGGGTGTCCAGAAGCGTTGAATGCCCATACGCGAGAAGGCGATCAGTGAAGCCAGTCCGGAAAGGATCAACAGCGCCAGCAAGCCCCAGGCGGCATTCGAAACTGGCTGGTCGGCGGCGTTGCCCAGGCCCAGTGGGTTGAGCAGGGCGCTGAGTAAACCGAGCTTGCCGATGAATCCCGACAGCGGCGGCATGCCGATGATCAGCAGGGCGCAGGCAATGAAGCTCAAGCCTAGAAAGGCCATGGTCCACGGAATCACCTGACCGACCACGGCTTTTTGATCGTCATCGAGGTTGGTGCCTTTGGGCGGCTGCAAGGACTCCATCGGTCTTGGCAAGGCTTCGATCTCATCGTCCAGCGGCATTTCATGGGCTGAGCGCGAACGTTCGATCAGTTCCGCCAGCAGGAACAGTGCGCTCAACGCCAGGGTCGAGCTGACCAGATAGAACAGCGCGCCGGCGGTGAGGTTCGGTTGGGCGAAACCGACGGCTGACAGCAGAATCCCCGCCGAGACCAAAATGCTCAGGCTCGCCATGCGTTCCAGCCGTTGCGCCGCGAGGATCGCCAGCGCCGCGCAGACGATCGTCGCCATACCGCCGTAGACCAGCCAGTCACCGCCAAAGTATGCCGAAGCACCGGCTTGCCCGGAGAACAGCAGGGTCCACAAGCGCAGCAAGGTATACACGCCGACCTTGGTCATGATCGCGAACATCGCCGCTACCGGCGCGCTGGCCGAGGAGTAGGCCGGCACCAGCCAGAAATTCAGCGGCCACATGCCAGCCTTGGCCAGGAACGCTACCGCGAGGATCGCCGCACCGGCATGCAGCAGGCCGCGATCAGCCTGCGGCACCAGCGGGATTTTCAACGCCAGGTCAGCCATGTTCAGGGTGCCGGTGACGCCGTAGATCAGCGCCGCGCCAATCAGGAACAGCGAGGAGGCAAGCAGGTTGATCGAAATGTAATGCAGGCCCGACGACACTCGTGCCCGGCCCGAACCGTGCAGCATCAACCCGTAGGAGGCTGCCAGCAGCACTTCGAAGAACACGAACAGGTTGAACAGGTCAGCGGTCAGGAAGGCGCCGTAAAGGCCCATCAACTGGATCTGGAACAGCGCGTGGAAACTCGCCCCGGCGCTGTCCCAGCGGGCCATGGCGAACAACAGGGCGCAGACGCCGATGATTCCTGTCAGCACCAGCATCAGCGCCGACAGGCGATCGACCACCAGCACAATGCCAAACGGTACCTGCCAGTTGCCCGGCAGGTACACGCCGATGGAACCGGGCACGCCTGTTTGCTCGGTCCACTGCAACAGCAGTACCGAAATCCCCAGACCAAGCATGCTCGAGAACAGGTTGATCCGGGCTTTGAGTGGTCGATGCTTTTCACCGAGCATCAGCATCAGGGCGGCTGTCAGCAACGGCAGCAGAATCGGTGCAGCAATCAGATGGGGCATCCCGCTCATTCTTTAGGCTCCCGGCCATCCACATGGTCGGTACCGGTCAGGCCCCGGGATGCCAACAGCACCACCAGAAACAGTGCGGTCATGGCGAAGCTGATGACGATAGCGGTCAGCACCAGGGCTTGCGGCAGCGGATCGGTGTAGTGCAGCAGGTCCTGCGGCACGCCGTCCTTGATGATCGGTTCCTTGCCGATAAACAGGCTTCCCATGCTGAAAATGAACAGATTGACTCCGTAGGACAACAGGCACAGACCCATCACTACCTGAAAGGTCCGGGGGCGTAGCAGCAGCCAGACCCCGGAAGCTGCCAGAACCCCAATGGCAATTGCGATGACTGCTTCCATCAGATGGCTCCTGGCGTGGCAATAGGTTTGGCCTGGATGCCCGGTTTATGGCCGCGCACCGATTGGTGAGCCAGGGCGGTGAGGATCAGCAGCGTCGAGCCGACTACCACGGCGTATACGCCGATATCGAAGAACAGCGCGCTGGCGATATGGATGTCGCCCACTATCGGCAGCCCGAGGTGCCAGGTGTGGGTGGTCAGGAACGGATAGCCGACGGCCATCGCGCCCAGCCCGGTGACGGTGGCGAACAGCAGTCCGGTGCCCATCCAGCGCACCGGCCGTAGACTCATCTGCGCCTCGACCCATTGGGTGCCGGCGACCATGTATTGCAGGATGAACGCCACCGACATCACCAGCCCGGCAACGAAACCGCCGCCCGGTTGGTTATGCCCGCGCATGAACAGGTAGAACGACACCACCACGGCAATCGGCAGCAACAACCGCACCAGCGCCGCCGGAACCATCATGAAGCCCAGTGCGGTGTCGCTGGCGTGGCGCGGGTTGACCAGGTCGGTCACCACGTCGGGTGCCAGCAAACGCTGCTGAGCCGGCAACTGCATGCTTTCCTTGGGCGGGCGGAAGCGTCGCAGCAGGGCGAATACGGTCAGGGCTACAGCCGCAAGCACAGTGATCTCGCCGAGGGTGTCGAAGCCGCGGAAGTCCACCAGCATTACGTTGACCACGTTGCTGCCACCACCTTGCGGCAGTGCGCGGCTGAGGTAGAACGAGGAGATATCGTTGGGCGTCTGACGGGTCAGCATGGCGTAGGACAACAGCGCCATGCCGCCACCGACCACCGTCGACAGCAGCAAGTCGCGCAGACGGCGAATGCGTGCCTTGGGCAGGCTGCTTGGCAATGGCGAGACGTCTTCGATCCGCCGTGGCAACCAGCGCAGACCGAGAAGGATCAACACCGTTGTTACCACTTCGACCACCAGCTGGGTCAAGGCCAGGTCCGGTGCCGAGAACCAGACGAAGGTCACGCACGTCATCAAGCCGCAGACGCTGACCATGGTCAGGGCCGCGAGCCGGTGATACTTGGCTTGCCAGGCAGCGCCGAGGGCGCAGGCCATTGCCAGCAGCCAGAGGGCAACGAACACGATCGAACCCGCAATCTTCGGCCGGTCACCCCAGTTCAGGCTGTAGTGGAGCATCGGGATCAACCCGGCGAGTACCGCCATCAGTACCAGCAGGAACAATTGGGTTTGCAAGCGCCTGGTGCTGACCCGCCGCTCGATGCGCCGGGCCGTGCGCATCATGAACACCAGGCTGCGCTCGAAGATCCGCTTGCCGTTGAAGTAATTGATGATCGGCGGGTAGTTGAAACGCCCGCGCTTGAGCTGATTGCGCAATAGCAGATAGAGCACGATGCCGCCGGACATGGCGATCAGGCTCATGATCATCGGCGCGTTCCAGCCGTGCCAGATAGCCAGGCTGTACTCGGGCAGTGTGCCGCCGACCACCGGCAGAGCGGCCGCTGCCAGCAGCGAGCCGACCACCTGAGCCGGGAAGATCCCCACCACCAGGCAGGTGAATACCAGCAACTCGACCGGCGCGCGCATCCAGCGTGGCGGTTCGTGGGGGGTGTGGGGAAGGTCAGTGGCCGCTGGGCCGAAGAATACGTCGACGGTGAAGCGCAGGGAATAGGCGACGCTGAACGTGCCAGCGATGGTGGCAATCACCGGCAGGGTCATTTCGACCCAGGCAGTGGCGGAAATGAACACGGTCTCGGCGAAGAACATCTCTTTGGACAGGAAACCGTTGAGCAACGGCACGCCGGCCATCGAGGCGCTGGCGACCATGGCCAGGGTCGCGGTGAACGGAATCAGCCGGATCAAGCCGCTGAGCTTGCGGATGTCGCGGGTGCCGCTTTCATGGTCGATGATACCGGCGGCCATGAACAGCGAGGCCTTGAAGGTGGCGTGGTTGAGAATGTGGAACACCGCCGCGACGGCGGCCAGCGGGCTGTTGAGTCCCAGCAACAGGGTAATCAGACCCAGGTGGCTGATGGTCGAGTAGGCGAGCAGACCTTTGAGATCGTTCTGGAACATTGCGCAGTAGGCGCCCAGCAACAGGGTGCAGGCACCGGCACCACCAACGATATAGAACCATTCTTCGCTGCCGGAAAGTGACGGCCAAAGCCGCGCCAGAAGAAACACCCCGGCTTTGACCATGGTTGCCGAGTGCAGATAGGCCGAGACCGGTGTCGGTGCGGCCATGGCGTGGGGAAGCCAGAAGTGGAAGGGAAATTGTGCGCTTTTGCTCAAGGCGCCGATCAGGATCAGGGGCAGTAGAATCGGGTAAAGGGCATGGGCGCGGATCAGGTCACCGGCAGCGAGCACCTTGTCCAGGTCGTAGCTGCCGACGACATGGCCGAGCAACATGACTCCCGCCAGCAGGCACAGGCCACCCGCGCCGGTCACCATCAACGCCATATAGGCGCCACGGCGGGCATCGGCGCGGTGGTGCCAATAGCCGATCAACAGGAACGAGAACAGGCTGGTCAGTTCCCAGAAAAATACGATTTGAATCAGATTGCCGGAGATCACCAGGCCGAGCATGGCGCCCATAAACGCCAGGAAAAATGCAAAGAAGCGCGGCACTGGATCTTCCGGTGACATGTAATAGCGTGCGTACAGCGATACCAGTGTGCCGATGCCGAGCACCAGCATCGAAAACAGCCAGGCAAAGCCATCCATGCGCAGGACGAAATTCAGGCCCAGGCTGGGCAGCCAGAAGAATTCTTCGCGAATGACGCCGCCGTGGGCGATCTGCGGGTAAAGCATGGCGACTTGTATCGTGCCGATCAGTGCAACCAGACCGGCCAGCAGGGATTCAGTATTACGCGCGTTGTGCGGCAGCAGGGCCGCCAGAAAGCTGCCGATAAAAGGCAAAAGCAGTAGAACTATCAGGGACATAGGCTTCTAATCTGCGGAGGTTTGTGAAGGATCATACGTGCCGTACCCCGGATCACCAACTGCCAAGCTGTGGCAGGATCCTACAAGGTAGGTGCAAAAGCGCTGATTTTCCTTGTGTTGACGCCCCGTCTGCGATCGTTCCCACGCTTTGCGTGGGAATGCCTCACTGGACGCGCAGCAATCGCTTTGGCAGTGACGCAGAGCGTCACGGGCTGCATTCCCGCGCGCAGCGTAGGAACGATCATCGTTGGCGGTCCAGGTTACCTCAGGGTTTCTCGCTCCAATGCTTCCTCAGCCTCAGCCTCAGCCGCACCTTTGCCCTTGGTCTTCAACTCGCTGACGATCACCGCCGCCACGATCAACCCTGCACCCAGCAAGGCAATTGCCGGTAACCGTTCACCCGCCAGGCGCCCGACGATCCCGGCCCATACCGGCTCACCGGCATAGATCAATGTCGCGCGGGTCGGTGAAACGCTTTTTTGCGCCCAGTTCATCGCCAGCTGAATCGCCGCACTGGCCACGCCCAGGCCCAAAGCGCTAATCAGCAGCAGCCAGGAAAATTCAGGAATGGCTTCCTGCGTCGGCACCACCATCAGAAATGCCAGCACCGACGTAATGGCCAGTTGCACAACCGTGACCCGGCGAACATCGACCTGCCCGGCGTAGGTGCTGATCAAAATGATTTCGGCAGCGATCGCGATGGTGCTGATCAACGTGGCAATTTCCCCCGGGCTGAAATTCAGCGATGCGCCACTTGGGCCGGAAAGCAGCATCAGACCGGTGAACGCCAGCATGATGCCAATGCTCGGCATCAATCCCGGTCGACGCCCGAACACCAACCATTGCAGCAACGGCACAAAAGGGACGTAAAGCGCAGTAATGAAGGCCGACTGGCTGCTGGGAATGGTCTGTAAACCCACGGTCTGCAGACCGTAACCCAGCATGATCGCCATCCCGATGAAGGCGCCGGCCTTGAACTCGAACAGGGTCAAATTGCGCAGGCTACGGTACGAGAACAGCGCCACGATGCTTGCGGCCGCAGCGAACCGCAAACCGACGAAAAACATCGGGCCGCTGACGGTCATCGCATTTTGCACCAGCAGAAATGTCCCGCCCCAGACCATGGTAATCAGTACCAGCGCACATTCAGCTTTGCTGAATCGCGAGAACAGGGGAGATGATTGGGGGGATTTCACCGACGTCATGGCCTTGCGCGCTACCTGAGTGGGACGCACAATGCGCCTGAATTTGGGCAGTATACTGCGCAATCCAGTAAAGTGAGCAATATAGTGCACAAAGATCCTGCGCAGCGCGCCTCCGTCCTTCAACACGTCAGTCAGAACGTACGTCGCCTGCGACATGTCGCGCAGTTGAGCCAGACGGCGCTGGCGGAAAAATCCGGCGTCAGTCGACGAATGCTGGTGGCCATCGAAGCTGGCGAGAAGAACGTCAGCCTGACGACGCTGGATCGGGTCGCCGAAGCCCTGGACGTTGCTTTCAGCGACCTGATCCAGGCCCCCGATGCCCGGGATTCGAGCCGCATCAATGAGCTGGCCTGGGCCGGGGTAATCCCTGGCAGCAAAGCGGTGTTGCTGGCCAAGGCGACGGCCAGCCGTGAAGTCGAGTTGTGGGAGTGGCGGCTGGAACCGGGCGAGCAGTATCTGTCCGAACCGGATGCCGAGGGCTGGAGCGAGCAGCTCTATGTGTTCGACGGTTGCCTGACGCTGATGCTCGGCGATCAGGCGCGCACGCTTGAAGCCGGGGAGTTCTTCATGTTCGCCAGTAACCAGCCTCACTCCTACCGCAACGATGGGCCGGTGGCAGCGCGTTTCGTGCGCAATGTGGTGATCTGATTCGGGCAGCGGGAACCACTACCATTTTGGGACGAATGACAAGTGAGAACGGCATGAGCGAAACCAAAAGACAGGCCACCCACGCCATCCGCAACGCTGACATTCTGATCGTCGGCGGTGGCTTGAGTGGCGCGTTGCTGGCGGCGCAGCTGTTGCGTCTGCCAGGCAAGCGTCAGGTACTGGTGATCGAGCCCCGTGCTGAATTGGGTCGGGGCGAGGCCTACAGCGCGGTCGAGTTGGGACATACCTTGAACGGCAACGCGGCGCGCATGAGCGTCGACCCGGACAATGCCGATGACCTGACCCAATGGCTGAGTGAGTTCATCGCCGCCGGTGGCTGGCCGGAGTCGGATCAACAACATGTGCCGGTCAGCGAGTTGTTCCCGCCACGGGGGATCTTTGGCCTGTATGTACAGCAACGACTGGCCGAAGCGCAGGCTGTTGGCGCGCGCAATGGCTCCAGCGTCGAGCATGTCCGTGGGGAAGTGGTCGATCTGCAAACGGACGAAACCGGGGCGCTGTTGACCCTCGGCGACGGCACGCAACTGCGCGGTGCGTTCGCGGTACTGGCCACGGGCATGTTCCCGGCCGCACACACGCCGCAAACCGAATCCAGCGGTCTGAACGCTGCAGCGGTGGACCCTTGGGATGTTTCGGCCATGACCCGACTCGATCCGCAGTCCATGGTGCTGATCATCGGCTCCGGGCTGACTATGGTCGATGCCGTGGTGTCGCTGGAACAGGCCGGACATCGCGGGCCGATCGAGGTGTTTTCCCGGCACGGACTGCTGCCCCATGTCCGCCGCCAACCGCCAGGTTGGGTGGATTTTCTTGCCGAGGATCACAGCATCCGCAGCCCGAGACAGTTGCTGCGCGAAGTGCGTCGTCATTGCCAGACAGCACTGGCGGCCGGTATCGACTGGCAGGCGCCGCTGGACACCGTACGTGCTCATATCGGCCGTTTGTGGAGCCAGGCGACCGATGTGCAACGCCGGCAGTTCGTGCGGCATGTACGGCCGTGGTGGGAGAGTCACCATCACCGTTCGCCGCCGTTGAGTGCCGAGTTGGTGGAGCGTTTGCACGCCGAGGGGCGCTTGCGGATTCATGCAGCGTCGTTCAAGGGCCTTGAGCACTCGGCTGACGGCCAGGTGAGTATTCGCATTCGTCGACGTGGAGAGGTGCACACCACCTTGGTCAGTGGTGCGGCGCTGATCAACTCCAGCGGGATCGAATACGACTGGCGCCGCGTGGCCCGGCCCTTGCCGCAGCAACTGCTGGCTCGCGGTCTGATTCAGCCGGGACCGCTGGCGCTGGGGATTGCCGCCGATGCGGGCGGCGCGCTGGTCAATGCCAATGGGCAGGTCGCCGACCGCTTGTTCACCATGGGCCCGCCATTGCGCGGGATGTGGTGGGAAAGTACTGCGGTGACGGATGTGGCCAGTCAGGCCAAGGCGTTGGCGTTGAGATTGGTGTAGGAGCGAGCTTGCTCGCGATGGACGTTAACGATAACGCGTGTTTGCTGGATAAACGCGCCGCCCTTGAGTCCATCGCGAGCAAGCCCGCTCCCACATTAGATTTTTTTGGTATCCGAGCCCCCTAGCGTTCAATACTCCGGTTCCACCGGGCATTCCACGCCGGGCGCCGTTCGTTGACTTGATCCCAGTCGACGGCGATGGCCGTTTGCAGATACTGCTTCATCGCCTCGACCTGACCGCGGGTCTTGTCGGTGGTCGGGGTGTTGGGGTTGGACGGGATCTGGTCGCCGTCTTCTAGGGCCGCGGCTTGCGCTTCGGGTGTCAGCAGGAAGGCCGCGAGTTTCTGTGCCAGTTCCGGTTGAGTGTTATTGGCAATGGCACATTCGGCGACGTTGAGCACCACCGCGCCTTCCTTGGGTTGCGCATATTCCACCGGCATACCGCGCAGTTTCAACGCTGTGACCTGGGTCGGGGTCAACGGGAACAGCGCGGCTTCGTCGGTCTGCAGCATCTCGGAAATTTTTGCCGAGCTGGGAATGTACTCCAGCACGTTGCGCCCGACCGTATTTGGCCAAGCCTTGAAACCGGGTTCGACATCGGTCTCGCTGCCGCCCTGAATGCGGTTGAACATCAAGAATCCATGCAGGCCGAAGGTCGATGAGGCCATAGACTGGAACACCACTTTGTCCTTGAACCGCGAGTCGGCCATGTCCATCCATGAGGTCGGTGCATTCCAGCCCTTTTCCTTGAACATTCGTGTGTTGTAGGCAAGACCGGTGACGCCCAGGCTGACAGCCACCGCCTGGTCCTTGATCCGCCCCTTGGTCGGGATCTGCGCCAGTGGCGCGCTGTCCTGGAGTTTGTCGCACAGGCCCATGGAGATGGCGCGGTACATGATGCCGTCGTCGAGGAAGATCACGTGCATCTGCGGGTTGTCCTTGCTGGCCTGGACCTTGGCCAGAATGTCAGCCGAGGTGCCCGGGACGATCACCACTTTGACGTTGTTGGCCTTCTCAAAGGGCGGCAGCACCTTGTCGGCATACAGGCGCTCCATAGTCCCGCCGTTCATGCCCAGATAAAGTGTCGGCTCGGCCTGAGCCGGGACGGCGGCGAGCAGAGCGGTCAGGGGCAGGCAGGACAATCCGATCAGTGCTTTGCGTTTGGCGTGGTTCATTGGCGCGACCTTCCTCTATCAAACAACTGGGATGGAGTGAAACCGGGTGATGGAAAACGCTTCGAGCGGTGTTGACGAAGCGCCGGTGCAGACCATTTCGGCCAGCACCTCGCCGACCGCAGGACCGATCTGAAAGCCCGCCCCGGCAAAGCCGAAGGCGTGCAACAGACCAGGCTGGGTGGAACTGGGGCCGATCACCGGCTGGCGATCCGGCAAGTAGCCTTCGGTGCCGCTCCAGGTTCGGATGGCCTGGGCACCTTCGAGAAACGGGTAGAGCTCGACGGCCTGACGCAGAATCTCCAGCACCGCGCTTTGTCCTGGCCGCGCCCGTGCGGTGTCGAGCGCAAAGCCTTGGCCGCCACCGAGTACGCAGTTACCCCGGGCAACTTGTCGGGCGTAAATGCCGCCGCCTTCGACCCCGGTGCTGACATCCATCACCATTGGTAGCGGTTCGGTGACCAACATTGCCGGGTGGCCGGAATGCATTGGCACTGGCTCGCCGAATTGCGCCGCGAGGCTGTCGGCCCAAGCTCCGGCGCAATTGAGCAGCCAGGGTGCGCGGACTTTTAACCCGCCTGCAGTCCGGACCTCAAACCGTTGTCCGTCATGAGACACGTCAGTGACGGCGCTCTGTTCATGAATCTGTGTGCCCAGTTGCCGTGCCGCACGGGCAAAGGCTGGCGATACCAGACGCGGATTGGCATGGCCGTCGTCCGGGCACAACGAGGCGCCCACCGCGACATCGCCGACCCAAGGGAAACGCGCGCGCAATTGCCCGCGATCGAGTACCTGCAACCCAAGGCCGAAGCCGCGGCTGTTGTCGGCGTAATCCTGCAAGGCGACCATGTCACGAAAGCTTCTGGCCAGTTTGAGATGGCCGCTGCGCTGATACTCGCCATCGATTCCGATCAACTCCGGTAGCCTGGCCCAGATTTCATGGGCCCGTTGCGACAGCGGCAATTGCGAGAGCGGGCGGCCCTGACGGCGTACGCCGCCGTAATTCACGCCACTGGAATGGGAGCCGCAGAAATCCCGCTCCAGCAGCACCACGCTACGCCCGGAGCGACAAAGCGCCAGGGCTGCCGAGGTGCCGACGATACCGCCGCCAATAATCACCGCATCGACTTCGTTCATTGCTCTGCCTCCAGACCGAAAGGCAGCGGCTTGATCGGCGCCTGCGCGCGCAAGCGGCCGATGGCGTGCAACTCGCGACCGCTTTCCCGGGCGATGATTTCCGCCGCCGCCGCGCCGCACATCCGGCCCTGACAGCGGCCCATGCCAACCCGGCAATGGGCCTTGACCCGATTGATTTCCCAATGACCTTCGCGGACCACGCTGCGCAACTCACCGGCGCGCACCTCCTCGCAGCGGCAGACCATCAGCTCATCCGTGGCTCCCTTGGCCCAGTGTTCGGGAAACACGAAGGCCTGCTCCAGACCTTCGCGGAACCGGTCGATGCGTTTCAGGGATTTTTCCAGGTCGGCAGAGCGCTCCGGATCGATGGGGTAACCAATGTCTTCCAGTACCGCCAGGGCGGCCCGTTCGCCGGCCATTTCCGCTGCCTCGGCGCCCATGATTGCGGCACCGTCGCCGGCCAGGTAGACCTCGGCGATGCTGCTGCGTCCGCTGGCATCGCGCTGCGGCAGCCAGGCGCGGTTCAACGGGTTCCAGCTGAACTCGCAACCCAGCAGATCGGCGAGCTGGGTTTCGCTGCGCAGGCCATGGGCAAATGCCACGGCGTCACAGTCCAGACGCTGTTCACCCTGGGCGTTGCGCCAGGTCAGGGAGTGCACCCCTCGCTCGCCGTCGATTCGTTCGAGGGTTGCACCTTGATGAACCGCAATGCCGTGAGCGGTCAGCCAGGATCGGTAATAGATGCCTTTGGCCAGGGTCGTCGGTTGCCCGAGCAAGCCGGGCAGGGCCCGAACCTGAGCGCTGAAGGGAGAACTGTCGAGTACCGCGAGCACTTTGGCGCCAGCCTTGGCGTACTGGTAGGCGACCAGGTACAACAAGGGTCCACTGCCAGCGAACACTACACGCTCACCAATGGCGCAGCCCTGGAACTTCAGCGCGATCTGCGCTGCACCAAGGCTGTAGACCCCGGGCAGCGTCCAGCCGGGCACCGGCAGAATGCGATCGGTGGCGCCGGTGGCGACGATCACCCGGGAATATTCGATGTGTCCGGCGCGGCCCTGACGCAGAGTATCGAGGGCGCCGGCTTCGGCATTCCAGACCAGTGTGTCGGGGCGATAGTCGAGCTGTTCGCGCAGCCCGTCGAGGGTGTCATGCAGGGCGATCGCCTTGCGCGCTTCAAAGCCATAGAGCATGGCCGCCGAGCGTTTGAAGTTCTCCGGCTGACGCCGATAGATCTGCCCGCCGCCGCGTGTTGCCTCATCCAGCAGACAAGGACGCAGGCCATGGGCGACCAGGGTTTGCGCGGCACGAATGCCCGCCGGACCGGCACCGACGATGACCACAGCAGGCGTCTTCATGACCTGCGCCCCGGTTCACGGCTGACGCTTTGCCCGGCTTCGAGCAGCGTCGAGCAGGCGCGCACCCGGCGGCCGTCGCCCAAGCGAACCCAGCAATCCTGACAGGCGCCCATCAGGCAGAACCCGGCGCGGGGTTCGGCGCTGAAGTCGCTGCCGCGCAGGTGTTCGCCGCTCGTCAGGACGGCGGTCAGCAAGGTGTCGCCGAGCAAGCCGCTGGCCGGTTGGCCATCGAGGGTAAAGTTCAGGGCCGGGCGGTCGCCTTCGGCCAGTCGTTTCAGCAGAGCCATGGCAGCCTCATTGTTTACCCACCAGAACCCGATCCAGGCCGTAGACCCGGTCGAGCAGAATCATGGTCAGCGCGGTCAGCGTAATCACCAGTGCCGACACCGCCGCCATCATCGGATCGATGGATTCGGTGGCGTACACGTACATCCGTACCGGCAAGGTCTGGGTGGCCGGCGAGGTGACGAAGATCGACAGCGTGACCTCGTCGAAACTGTTGATGAACGCCAGCAGCCAACCGCCAGCGACGCCGGGCAGGATCATCGGCAGGGTGATCTGGCGAAATAGCGTGAAACGCCCGGCACCGAGGGACTCGGCGGCCTGTTCGGCGCTGCGGTCCAGGCCGATGGCCGCCGCCAGCACCAGACGCAGTACATAGGGGGTGATCACCAGCACGTGGGCGAAGATCAGCCAGCTGAAACTGCCATTGACCCCCATCAAGGCGAACAACCGCAGCAGCGCCACCCCCAGCACCAGGTGCGGAATGATGATCGGCGAGAGGAACAAACCGTTGAGAAAGTCCCGTCCCGGAAACTGATGACGGGTCATGGCCAGGGCGGCGGGCACCGCGATCAGCGTGGCCAGGCTCGCCGCCGAAAACGCCAGAATCAGGCTGTTGTAGAACGCGTCGACAAAATCCGCGCGCTCGAACACCGCGCGAAACCAGCGCAGGGAAAAGTCCGTGGTCGGCAGGCTCAGGGTGTTTTCCGGGGTGAAGGCGACGAGGCAGACCACCGCCAGCGGCGCGAGCATGAACAGCACCACCAGGGCATGGAACAACAGGGCGAAAGGACCGTTTCTAGACATGTCGAATTATCCCAATGACTTCTTGTAGCGGCCTTCGATCATCCGGTTCCACGAGAGCATGATCGCCAGATTGATCAGCAGCAGCGCCATGGCAATCGCCGCGCCCATGGGCCAGTTGAGTTCCGAGAGGTACTGGTCATAGATCAGCGTGGCGACCATTTTCAGGCGCCGGCCGCCGAGTAGACCGGGGATGGCGAAGGAACTGGCCGATAAGCCGAAGACAATCAAGGTGCCGGACAGCACGCCGGGCATGATCTGCGGCAATACCACCAGACGCATGACCCTGGCGTGGCTGGCACCCAGCGAAAGAGCGGCCTGCTCGGCGGCGGGGTCAAGTTTCTGCAGCGAGGTCCAGACCGGAATGATCATGAACGGCAACATCACATGCACCAGTGCGATCACCACGGCGAACGGCGTGTAGAGCAGTTTCATCGGCGCGGCGCCGAGGGCTTGCAGGGTCTGGTTGACCAGCCCGTCGGCGCCCAGCAGCAAGCTCCAGCCGAAGGCCCGGACCACCACCGAAATCAGCAGCGGAGTGAGGATCAGAATCAGGAAAATCGAGCGCCAGGGCGTGCCCATCCGGCTGAGGATGTAGGCCTCGGGTACACCGATCAGCACGCAGAGCAGGGTGGTCAGGCCGCTGATCCAGAAGGTCCGTAAGAAGATCTCGTAGAAGTACGAGTCACTGAGCAGGCTGCTGTAGTGCTTGAGGGTGTAGGCGTCGTTTTTTATCCCGCTGCCGTAGTCGAAGACGTTGAACGACAGCACCAGGCTCAGACCCAGCGGCAGGATCAGCAAACCGAGGTACAAGGCCAGGGCCGGCGCGGACAGCAGATAGCCATGGCGCCCTTGTTTCATGGCCGCAAGCAGGATCATGCCGGCACCTCGTCGATGCTGAGCACCCGCAACAGTCCCGGCGACCAGTCCAGGCCGACCGCAGTGCCCTCGGCCAAGGGCGCCGAGCCGTCGTTGCGCCGTACTACCGTGATCTCGCCGAGGGCGGTGTCAACGCGGTACAGCCACTGGCTGCCGAGGAAGAACCGGCTGAGGAGTTTGCCTTGCAGACGACCTTTACCTGCTGACAACACATCGATTTTTTCCGGACGCAGGCTCAAGGTCAGTTCGCCCTGGCCACGACTGCCTCGAACCTGGGCGATACCGGCGCTGTCACGTTCGCCCGGCAGCAGATTGGCCTTGCCGACAAAACCGGAAATGAACTCGGTGCGCGGGTGTTCGTAGAGTTTGTAGGGTTCGTCGATCTGCGTGATGCGCCCGGCCTGCATCACCACCACGCGGTCGCTGATGGACAGCGCTTCGGCCTGATCGTGGGTGACCATCAGCGTAGTGATGCCGACTTCGCGCTGAATACGGCGGATCTCGAACTGCATCTCCTCGCGCAGGTTGGCGTCGAGGTTGGACAGCGGTTCGTCGAGCAGCAATACCGGCGGCTCGATCACCAGCGCCCGGGCCAAGGCGACACGCTGACGCTGGCCACCGGACAACTCCCGTGGGTAGCGTTCGGCATGCTGGGTCAGGCGCACCAGTTGCAGCACGGTGGCCACACGTTTTTGCACCTCGGCGCTCGGCACCTTGCGCATGCGCAGGCCGAAGGCGACGTTGTCCTGCACGCTCATGTGCGGGAACAGCGCGTAACTCTGGAACACTACGCCCAGGCCGCGGCTGCTGGGTTTGGCGTGGGTGATGTCGCGACCGTCGAGCAGGATCCGCCCGCGGGTGACTTCGACGAAGCCGGCGATCATTTGCAGGGTAGTGGTCTTGCCGCAACCGGAGGGACCGAGCAGCGAGACGAATTCGCCTTTTTCCACCGAGAGATGTGTGGCGACGACCGCATCGATCTCGCCATAGCGTTTGCATAGTCCTTCAAGTTGCACAAAGGCCATAACTGCGTTCCACCTGTGATTGTTATGCGCACCGAGGCGCGCTTTTTTGTAATGGGCAGATACGAAAAGAGGTCAGTGGCCTGTACGGCTAACAGAACTAGCCACACAGGCCACCAGGTGCGTTGGCGCTCGACTTGAGTCGGCTGCCGCTGTTGTTCGAATCGCCCCTGTATGGACGCAGATTAGGACGAAGACTAGGATGGGCTCAATGGCCTATTTCACTGAAAGAGCGACTATTTTCAATTTCATTCAGTGAGTAAATTTATCGTCGAGAAAAATCGTTATGAATTCCACTGAGCGGAACGAAAATAAAAATGAAGTCGGTGTAGGTGCGGTCTCAAGACTGTTCGCCGTGCTCCGCAGCCTGGGTGACACTGCGCAGGGTGGTGAGCGGGTCACGCAATTGGCCCAGCGTATCGGCCTGTCGCAGCCGACCACCCACCGTTTGCTGCGCAGCCTGATGGAGGAGGGCATGGTCGAGCAGGACGCGCGCAGCAAACGCTATCGCCTGAGCCTGGAGTTCTTCGCCCTGGCGGCCCGCGCCGGGAACACCGGCAATCTGCGTGAACTGGTGCGCCCGGCGCTGTTGCGGCTGTCGGCGTCGTTGGGCGACTCGCTATTTTTGCTGGCGCGCAGCGGGTTCGACGCGATCTGTCTGGACCGCAGCGAAGGGCCATTTCCGATCCGGACCTTTACCGGGGATATCGGCGGAAGGGTGGCGCTGGGCGTAGGTCAGGGCAGCCTGGCGATCCTCGCCTTCCTGCCCGAAGACGAGCGCGAAACGGTGATCCGCTACAACCTGCCGCGCCTCAAGGACTTCCATCTGTATGACGAGGTGTTTTTACGCTCGGAAGTCGAGAATGTCCGCAACCTCGGGTATGCCGGGCGCAACACCGGCGTACTGCAGGGCATGGCCGGAGTCGCGGTGCCGATTCTCGACCGTGAAGGCCGGGCAGTGGCGGCCTTGAGCGTGGCGACCATCAGTGATCGACTGGGGCCGGACCGCCTGCCTACAGTGGTGGAAATGCTCAAGCGCGAAGCCGCCGCGATCGGCCCGCGGATCAACCCGTTCGACCCGCTGCTGCGCCGGCCTTCGCAGGTATTTGGACAGGTGGAGTGAGGGAGGCTGGTGTCCGTCAATGAAGCATTGGGTGCCCCAAAAGATCGCGGCTTTAAAACCTTATCGTCTGCTGCAACATCTGCGCGACCGATGAGTCCGCCGGGCTGACCATCGCGTAGTTGTATCCGGCACCTGACCAGTACTCGGCCTGCAACTCGCCGTCCCGTCGACTGCCTCGCGGCAGCAGGTTGTTTTTCGGTCCCGGTGGGCGAATGTAGAAGCTGACCTTCCGCCCATTCTGATCCTCATATAGCACCATCGCCGCTGGCCCTTGTTCGGTGCTTAACAAGCGTCCGCTGACCGCTTTGAATCCGGCGTTCTGCAGGTCGGGCATACGGTTGGCCCGGGTGAAATAGCGGTCTAGCCAGGATTGCATGTCGCCGTTGCTCTGCACTTTAAAATCGGCTGGAAGGATGCCTTGCTGGGCGAACATCCGGTACGCCTGCATGGCGTCGGTCATCGGCGGTGGTGCGCCGACCATGGTCATTTCTCGTGCTTGCCAGCCGCTCAACCCACCCACACTGACGGCGATCAACAGCACGGCGGCGCTGGTCAGATTGCGTCGCGACTGACGCTTGAGGCGCTGGCGAATAACGGCCGGGTCGAGATCCGGGTTGGCCGGTTGCTGCAAGGCGCCGCTCAATGCCGCGCGCAATTGTTGTGCATCCTGCTGCCAGGCTTCGACTTGCGCCGCGACTTCAGGCTGAGCCGCCAGATAAGTCTCGACCAGGCGCCGATCGGCATCGCTGAGCTGATGGTCGACGTAGGCGTGCAGGTCGCTGACGCTTGGGGGCATGCTGATCATTTGAGTATCCGCAGAGAAGGGCTGGTGATTTCGCCGTCGCTGAGCTGGCGCAAGGCCTGGCGGGCGCGGGACAGGCGAGACATCACGGTGCCGGTGGGAACGTCGAGAATCTCGGCGACTTCCTTGTAGCTCAAGCCTTCCACCGAGACCCATAGCAGCAGCGCGCGCTGCTCGGCGGTCAGTCGATCGAACGCCTGGAGGGTCGACTGGGCGATCACCGTGCGTTCGACCGAGGGCTGCGCATCATCGCGGCCGGTGAAGAATTCCAGCATCCGCGCATAGCGCCGCGAGCGTCGATGGGCGTCGAGAAACTGCCGATAGAGAATCGAGAACAGCCAGGCACGCAGATCGCCCTCGGGACGTTTATCGGCCCAACTCGACAGCGCCCGCTCAAGGCACGATTGCAGCAGATCGTCAGCGCTGCTCGGGTTACGGGTCAACGACACGGCAAACCGCCGAAGCCTTGGGATGAGTTCGCGTAACTGTTCGTCGAGATCGTTCATGAAATGCTGGCTAGTCACTACGCTTGGGACTAGGAAGACGCCCGGCATTGAAGGGTATTCCACGCCTGTAAAAATAAATACCGAGCGATGGAATAAACCTTTCCGGGCTTCGTCTGATTGATCCTTCTCACCTGCGGCCCACGGCCCTGGAGTTTTTCATGGTTGATCGCTCACCGCCGCCTGCGCGGCCAATCAGGCCTGGGCTGAGTGCCATGAGCCTGACCGTACGCCTGGCGGGTATTGCCGTGGTGGTCGCGGCGATTGCCGGGGCGTTTGCCTATGTTCACGGTACCTTCGACCCACAGCGCCTGACGCCCAACGGGCTGGTCGATGTGCTGGAGAAAAACAATGGAGCGCATCCGGGGTTCCGGCGCAATCACGCCAAAGGCGTGTGCGTGGCCGGTTACTTCGAGAGCAACAGCCAGGCCCGTGAGTTTTCCAGCGCACAGGTGTTCAGTGAGGCGCGTACGCCAGTGGTGGGGCGGTTCGCGTTGCCCAGCGGCAATCCTTATGCGCCGGACAACAGCGTACCGATCCGCAGCCTGGCGCTGCGTTTCACTCAGGCCAATGGTCAACAGTGGCGCACGGGTATGAACAGCATGCCGGTGTTCCCGGTGGGCACGCCCGAAGCCTTCTATCAACTGCAACAGGCCAGTTCTCCGGACCCGGCCACCGGCAAGCCGAATCCTGCGGGCCCTGCGGCGTTCTTTGCCGCGCATCCGGAAACCGCGCCGTTCCTGCAGTGGGTCAAGACCGCTAAACCGTCGGCCAGCTATGCCACCGAAACCTACAACAGTATCAACGCGTTTTATCTGGTGAATGCTGCCGGTCAGCGTCAGGCCGTGCGTTGGGGCGTGGTACCGCTGAGTCAGGATGCGGCCGGAGCCAGCGCTCCTGAAGGCGGTGATTTTCTAGAGAAAGATCTGGTCCAGCGACTGGCCGCCGGACCGTTGCGTTGGCAGCTGAACATCACCCTGGCCAATCCCGGTGATCCCGCCAATGACGCCAGCAAAGCCTGGCCTAACGATAGAAAAGTACTGAATGCCGGCACGCTGGTGCTTGAGAGCACCCAGCCGCAAAGCAACGGCGAGTGCCGCGACATCAACTACGACCCGCTGATTTTGCCGAGTGGCATCGAAGGTTCCGACGACCCATTGCTGGCCGCCCGCTCTGCGGCGTACGCCAAGTCCTATCTGCGTCGCACCAGTGAAGTCAGCCAATTGCCCGCCGCTACACAGGAGTCGCACCCATGAGCGCCCAACCGAATCATTTCGCTCCCCTGGCGCGGCTGCTGCACTGGCTGATGGCGCTGATGGTCATCGCCATGCTGTTTATCGGCGCGGGCATGGTGGCCTCGGTGTCCGAGCGTCACGAATGGCTGATCCATATCCACAAACCTTTGGGTGTGGCGATTCTGCTGCTGGTCATCGTGCGTCTGGCCGTGCGCTTCTCGACCCGGCAACCACCGCTGCCGGCTGACCTGCCAGGATGGCAGGCGCTGGCGGCCAAGGCGTCCCATGTGTTGCTGTACGCCTTGATGCTGATACTGCCGCTGTTAGGCTGGACGATGATCTCGGCGGCTGGTGATCCGGTGATGCTTAGCAGTTCGCTGCAACTGCCGTCGATAGTGCCGGCCAATGCGCAGACCTTTGCCTTCCTGCGCAAAGCCCACGGTTATCTGGCGTACCTGCTGTTCTTGACCGTGCTGCTGCATCTGGCGGCGGCGCTGTTCCATGGTTGGGTGCGTCGTGATGGGGTATTGCAGAGCATGTTATTCGGCAAGGATCACAGCTGAACCCTGACGCGAGCAGGCTACGCCAGCTGCTACGCAGGTGTGCTGTTCCTCGCATCAGGTCTCTGCGGCGCATTGTTGGAACACGCCGCCTTTCAGGGTCAACAGCCAATACCCCAAGGCCACGGCGTTGATCCCTGCACCCAGCAGGCAAACACCGATCCAGCCTGACCAGGCATAGATTGCCGTCGAGCTGATCGAACCCAACGCGCTACCGATCGAATAGAACAGCATGTAGCCCGCGGCCAACCGGCTTTGGGCCTCGGGGCGCACGCTGTAGATCATGCTCTGGCTGGTGACGTGTACCGCTTGCAAGCCCAGGTCGAACGTAATCACACCGAGCAACAGTGCCCACAATGATGACTGAGTGAAGGCGATGGCCAGCCAGGAGACCAGCATCAGCGAAAGTGCCAGGCCGCTGGTCCATTGGGCCAGACCGCGGTCTGCCAGATGTCCGGCGCGTGCTGCGCCGAGCGCGCCAAAGGCACCGGCGAGGCCGAACAAGCCGATCTCGGTGTGTGACAGCGACAGCGGTGGTGCGCTCAGGGGCAGGACCATGGGGGTCCACAGCACCGTGCCCGCAGCGAAAATCAGCATGGCGATGACCGCTCGATCACGCAGGATTTTCTCTTCCTTGAACAGGGTAAATACCGAGCCAATCAACTGAACATAGGAACTGGCTGGCTTCGCGTGTTCGGTCCCCGGAAGCACACGAAACAGCAACAGGGCCATCAGCAATGTCAGTCCCGCTGAAAGCAGATAGACCGAACGCCAACCGGCAAGGTCGGCCATGCTCCCCGCTACCGTGCGCGCCAGCAGGATGCCGATAACGATGCCGCTGGTGACTACGCCCACCACCCGGCCACGTTCAGTCGGCAGCGCCAGGGTCGCCGCATAGGCCACCAGCACTTGAGTCACCACCGCCAACAGGCCGGTCAGCGCCATGCCGATCAGCAGCCAGAGACTGTTCGGTGCGAGGGCGATCATTACCAGTGCGAGTGTCGACAGTAGCGTCTGACCGACAATCAAACGCCTGCGGTTGAGCAAGTCTCCCAGGGGTACCAACAGCAGCAAGCCCAACCCGTAACCGACCTGGGTCAGGGTCACGACGATGCCAATGGTTGCCGGGTCCATGGCGAAGGCCTGAGCCATGGCATCAAGCAAAGGCTGCGCGTAATAGACATTGCCGACCGCCAGCCCGCAGGCAACGGCGAACAGCAACACCACGCCACTGTTCAGGCGTGGCTGCGTAGAAGGGTGACGGATCGGTGATTCAAGCTCCATGCCTGACTCCTGAAGTAGTTTCGTAATAAAACCAGTTGTACGGTAGTGAGGCTGGTTTTATAGTGCAACCACTTTCCTGTTCTTCGATCTGCGAGTTCAACCATGGTCCAACGCACAAGTCTTGCGGGCGCCGAGTGCCCGGTCGCCCGCTCACTGGACGCCATTGGCGACTGGTGGTCGTTACTGATCATTCGTGATGCCTTCGATGGCATTCGCCGCTTCGGAGAGTTCCAGCGCAGCCTCGGCATGGCCAGGAACATCCTCTCGGCGCGCTTGCGTACGCTCGTGGCCCACGGGATTTTCGAAGTGGTACCGGCATCCGACGGCAGTGCTTATCAGGAGTACGTGCTGACGGAGAAGGGCCAAGGCCTGTTCAACCTGATCATCGGTTTGCGGCAGTGGGGCGAGGCATTTTTCTATGAGGCGGGGGAGCCGCATTCGCTAATGGTCGACCGAGAGAATGGGCAACCGGTGCGGCGCCTGGAGTTGCGCGCTGAGGATGGGCGGTTGTTGGGGCCTGAGGATTGTCGGCGGGTGGCGGTGGAGTGAGTGGACTGCAAGCCCTCTGTTGATGGCATGCAGTCCGGACGCAGGCTTAGCGCAATATTTCGACCATATCCGCTACCGTACTCAACACATCCTTACCCAAGTCCATCGAACGCTTGCCCGACCAACCGGTCAGCGCATTCGGCGCATCATTGTTGTCCTTGAACGGCATCTCCAGGGTCAACGACAGGCAATCGAATTTCTCGCCGACACTGTTGCAGGCCAGAGTCATATTGGCTTTGCCCGGTTTGTCACGGGCGTAACCGTGGGTGGTCTGAAAATCGCGGGTCAGGTGTTTCAGGTGGCTGCGGAAATGGTTTTCGAGATTCTCTATCCGCGGCGTGTAGCCAGGATTGCCTTCGCAGCCGGCGGTAAAGACATAGGGGATTTCTTCGTCGCCGTGGATATCGAGGAACAGGTCGACACCGTACTTTTCCATTTGCTGCTGAACGAAGAACACTTCAGGGCTGATTTCCTGGCTTGCACTCTGCCAGGCGCGATTGAGGTCCTGGCCCATGGCGTTGGTCCGCAGATGGCCATGGAAAGCGCCATCCGGGTTCATGTTGGGCACCAGATAGAGGTCGGCGCTGGCCAGGAGTTTTTTCATCGCGCGATCTTCACGCAACTGCAGGCGCTCGATCACGCCTTCCATGAACCACTCGGCCATATGCTCGCCGGGGTGTTGTTGGGCGATGATCCAGACCTTGCGTTGACCTTCGGCGCCGGAGCCTTTGCGCAACAGCTGAATGTCGCGGCCTTCGACGCTTTTGCCGGTAGCAAGCAGTTCGGTGCCGGCCTTGGTCAGCGCCTGCTCGATCAACCAGTCGTGGCGGCCACGGCTATAGGGCTCGAAATACGCGAACCAGGCATGCGTTGCGCTGGCTTCGAGGCTGAAGCGCAAGGTGTCGCCCTCGAAAATCGTCGGCACACGAAACCAGTTGACGTGATCGTAGGAGGCGACGGCCTGGTAACCGTCCCATGCTTTGTTATAAGACGATTTGCTCGCGTTGCTCAGACGGAACCAATGTTCCTGACCCACATGCAGGCCGCTGGCTTTGAAGTGGAACCATTGGAAGTGCGGGCTGCGAGTGTCTGGCTTGATAGCCAGCAGCACTTGCAGTGGATTGCTGGTGTCCAGCACCTGGATATTGCCGCTGTCGAAGTTGGCAGTAATTTGAAATGAGCCTTGAACCGCGGCCATAGTCTGGATACCTGGGTATGATTTTTATGACGGCTACTTTACACGCAAGGGGGGAGGAAACAGGGGGCAATTTCGGGAAAAAGAAGGGGGGGCGTCGTCCTTGACGCAGCAGCAGCTTAGTGACTGTGTGGTGGGTTCTCAAGTGTTAATTTTTGGCGGATTTTCCCGGCGTTGCCGGGGAAAGGCTCTCTTGCAAAGCGATATTCTTTTGATATCATCGCCGCCTTCGAACAGCGCAGTACCCAGACTTCATTAGCCTGAAGCCAAGCCAGAAAACTGGCAAAAAAAGACCCGGCAAAAGCCGGGTCAAAAACCGTGATTAGCCTGATGAGGAGATATTCCAGGAGTCCGACCTAAGGTCTCTTGGGCTATCGACTGATCTCGCGACCAGCTGCATGCAATAATAATCATTATCATTTGCAAGTCAAATGTTTTCCCTCGCCTTATTGGAAATCTTTTTCCTGTCCGCTCCAATGCGCTTGCGCATTGAATCCATCACGTCGTCATTTCGTTGACCGTGCCGGCTACGCTATTCAATCGACGAGGTTTCCATCCAGCGATCTGTCCACCATGGCTTTGGCCAAATCAATCATATGCACCACCGAGAACGCCAGATCGCGGTGTGTGCCACAGAGGTTTTCCGCGGATTCATAAGCGGTTGCCGCTGCGCAACGCAACAGGCCCGAGGCGTGGACCATGGCTTCTTCGCTGCTGATACCGCGTTTGACATCAAAGAGTTTTTCCTCGACTTCGGACTCTGAAACAGCTGGTTTCAAGTAATAGTCCAGGGCGCGCTGCGCTGCGGCGTTGCCCTTGAACGAGGTGAAGGCGACGTCTGTTTCCATTTCCGACGAGTCATTGCTGGGTTTGATCATGATTGCGGGTGCTCTAATGATGGGGCAAGTCAGTAGATCCAAGACTAGTACATAGTGTATTTGTGACGATAATTTAAATACTACAATATGTGTATTGAGAGCCCGAGTACACAAAGTATTGTTCCGGCCATGGATAAATGGATCGAATTGGTCAAGGCCAAAATGAGTGATCTGAAGATCACTCAAGAGAAACTCGCAGAGCGCCTCGGAATGTCCCAGGGCGGCGTCGGCCACTGGCTGAGCAAACGTCGCCAACCCAAGATTGAAGACATGAACCGTGTTCTTCAGGAGCTGGGGTTGGGGTTTCTGGAAGTGGCGCTGGTAATCAAGGAACCCTCAGACTCGAATAATGAGGAGGGCGGGCACGAGGGCTACGAACTTTCACTGGCAGATAAGTACAACCCGTATTTCCGCTATCCGGTCAGTGATTGGCAAGGTGCGTGCGAAGCGCGCGAGACTGAGCCTGCGGGCTATTCCAGCGGGCGCTACGAGCTGTCCGATTATCATGCTCGGGGCGCGGCGTTCTGGCTGGTAGTGGTCGGGGACGCGATGACCGCCCCGAGCGGCATCAGTATTGCGCAAGATATGCTGATTCTGGTCGATCCGGCCGTTGAAGCGGTGCCAGGCAAACTGGTTATTGCTCGCTGGCCGGGCAGCGCTGAAGCGACCTTTCGCAAGTTGATCGAGGAGAGCGGGCAACGTTATCTCGTCCCGCTCAACCCGACTTATCCGAAAACCCTCTACACCGATGAATGCCGAATCATCGGCGTGGTGATACAAGCCACGATGAAGTTCTAGCCTGATCGGTCCTGCGCAACGCGTCGGACCGATCACTTCACCGCGCTTACTCCTCCAATTCCACCAACGCACTGCCTTCGCTGACCATCTCGCCTTCCAGGCAATACAGCGCTTTGATCACTCCGGCATGGGGTGCGCGAATGCTGTGTTCCATCTTCATGGCTTCCAGTACCACCAATTGCGCGCCGGCTTCGACGGTTTGGCCGGCCTCCACCAGCACTCGCACGATGCTGCCGTTCATCGGTGCTGTGAGGCCACCGTGATGGCTGTGGCTGGCCTCGACCTCGGCAATCGGATCGTAAGGCTTGATGCTGCGCAGATCGCCTTCCCAGTGCAGATAGAGCGTATCGCTGTGGCGTATTGCCCGATGTTGGCGACGCAGGCCGTCGCGCTCGATCAGTAACTGCTCGCCCGAAAGCTCGGCAGAGCGAGTGCCGGCAATATCCAGGGTGACCGCCTTGTCCTGCCCCTCACAAGTCAAATGCAGGGTGGTTTGTGCCGGCAACCCGAAACGCAAACCGCTGGCAATCGCCCACGGCGAACTGCGGTCATCTTCACGCACGGTGTCCGGCAGGCTTTGAGCAAAGGCTTGAGCCGCGGCTTGCCAGAACTCATCGTTCAGCTCGTTCGGTGCGGGCAGCAGTTGTTCCTGATAGCGCGGAATAAACCCGGTATCGAGTTCCGCCGCCGCGAAGGCCGGGTGGCCAACGATACGTCGCAGGAAGCTGATGTTGGTTTTCAGCCCGCCGATGGCGAACTCATCGAGCATGCTCAGTAACCTTAAACGCGCCTGCTCACGGTTCTCGCCCCAGGCGATCAGCTTGCCGAGCATCGGGTCGTAAAACGGCGAAACAATGTCACCTTCTTCCACGCCGCTGTCGACGCGACGTCCCGGGCCTGCTGCCGATTCGCGATACAGATCAAGACGGCCGGTGGCCGGCAAAAAATCATTGCCCGGATCTTCGGCATACAACCGCACTTCGATGGCGTGGCCCCGTAACGGGACCTGTTCCTGAGTCATTGGCAGCGCTTCGCCTTGAGCGACGCGAATCTGCCAGGCCACCAGGTCGAGGCCAGTAATGGCTTCGGTGACCGGATGCTCGACCTGCAAGCGCGTGTTCATCTCCATGAAGAAGAACTCGCCGCGCGAATCCAGCAAAAATTCCACGGTGCCGGCGCCGACATAACCAATCGCCTGAGCCGCGCGCACGGCAGACTCACCCATGGCCTGGCGCAATTCGGGACTCAGACCCGGCGCCGGCGCTTCCTCGACGACTTTCTGGTGGCGGCGCTGGATCGAGCAGTCGCGTTCGTTGAGGTACAGGCAGTTGCCATGCTGATCGGCGAACACCTGGATTTCCACATGGCGAGGCTTGAGCAGGTATTTCTCCACCAGCATCTGCGAATTGCCGAACGAGGATTGCGCTTCACGCTGAGCCGAGGCCAGGGCTTCGGCCAGCTGGCTGACATCCTCGACCACTTTCATGCCTTTACCGCCGCCACCGGCCGTGGCCTTGAGCAGCACTGGATAGCCGATGCGCTCGCAGGCGTCACGGAAGGTTTCCAGGTCCTGGGCTTCGCCGTGGTAACCGGGTACCAACGGCACGCCAGCGGCTTCCATCAGGGCCTTGGCGGCGGATTTGCTGCCCATGGCGTCGATGGCCGACGCGGGCGGGCCGAGGAAAATCAAACCCGCGGCTTCGATGGCGCGGGCGAACCCGGCGTTTTCCGAGAGGAAACCGTAACCGGGGTGAATGGCCTGGGCGCCGCTGGCGTTGGCAGCGGCGATCAGTTTGTCGATCTGCAGGTAGCTGTCAGCGGCTTTGCTGCCGCCCAGGTCGACGCGGATATCGGCTTCGCGGCTGTGCCGTGCATCGCGGTCGGTGGCGCTGTGCACCGCAACGGTGGTCAGGCCCAGGGCCTTGGCGGTGCGCATCACGCGGCAGGCGATTTCGCCGCGGTTGGCCACCAGCAGGGTGGTAAGAAGAGGGGCGCTCATCAACGCGGCTCCTTGGTGGTCGTGTCGGGCTGCCAGCTTGGCGGACGTTTTTGCAGGAAGGCGCGCAGGCCTTCCTGACCTTCGGGGCTGACGCGGATCCGCGCAATGGCGTTTTCGGTGTAGCGGCGCAGTGCCGGGGTCAGCGCACCGTGGCCGACTTCGCGCAGCAAGTCTTTGCTGGCGCGCATGGCGCAGGGGCTATTGAGCAGCAGGTTGTTGATCCAGAGCTCGACCTGTTGCTCAAGCTCGGCGGCCGGATAGCTTTCGGCAAGCAAGCCTATTTCCCGTGCCCGTTGCCCACCGAAACGTTCGGCGGTCAGGGCATAGCGCCGCGCCGCGCGCTCGCCGATGGCCTGGACCACGAACGGACTGATCACCGCCGGCGCCAGGCCGATGCGCACTTCCGAGAGACAGAACTGCGCATCGTCAGTACCGATAGCCATGTCGCAGCAACTGATCAAGCCGAGCGCACCGCCAAAGGCTGCGCCTTGCACTACCGCCAGGGTCGGGATCTTCAGCTTGGCCAGGTTGTACATCAGCTCTGCGAGCTCGCGGGCGTCGTCGAGGTTGGTGTGATAGTCGAGTTCGGCCGATTGCTGCATCCAGGCCAGATCGGCGCCGGCGCTGAAATGCTTGCCGCGCCCGCGCACCAGCAGAAAACGCAGGCTCGTGTCACTCTGGACCTGATCCAGGGCGATGATCAGTTCGCGGATCATCTCGGCGTTGAAGGCGTTGTTCTTTTGTTCGCGGCTGAGCCACAACGTGGCGAAACCACTCGGGTCAATCAGCAATTCCAGGGTATTGAAGTCGCTCATATTGTTTTGTCCTTCACTGCTTTTGGTAGGAGCGAGGCTTGCCCGCGATAAGCCATGACGCGGTCTGCCAGGTACATCGGGGCGCTTTCATCGCGGGCAAGCCTCGCTCCTACGGAATCACATGCGGAACACGCCGAAGCGGCTCGGTTCGATAGGGGCATTCAACGAGGCCGACAAGGCCAGGGCCAAGACATCGCGGGTCTGCGCCGGGTCGATGACGCCGTCGTCCCACAACCGTGCACTGGAGTAGTAGGGATGGCCTTGCCGTTCGTACTGGTCGAGGATCGGTTGCTTGATCTCGGCTTCCTGAGCGTCGGAGAAGGGATGACCGCCGCGCTCCGCCTGTTCACGCTTGACCTGCACCAGTACGCCGGCGGCCTGTTCTGCCCCCATCACGCCAATTCGTGCATTGGGCCACATCCACAAAAAGCGTGGATCGTAGGCGCGGCCACACATGCCGTAGTTACCGGCACCGAAGCTGCCGCCGATGATCACGGTGAACTTCGGCACCTTGGCGCAGGCCACAGCGGTCACCAGTTTTGCGCCGTGCTTGGCGATGCCACCGGCCTCGTATTTCTGGCCGACCATGAAACCGGTGATGTTCTGCAGAAACAGCAGGGGAATGCCGCGCTGACAGGCCAGTTCAATGAAGTGCGCACCTTTCTGCGCGGCTTCGGCGAAGAGGATGCCGTTGTTGGCGAGAATCGCAATCGGATAGCCGTGCAGATGGGCAAAACCGCAGACCAGCGTGGTACCGAACAGCGCTTTGAATTCATCGAACACCGAACCGTCCACCAGCCGGGCGATGACTTCACGCACATCGAACGGTTGCTTGGCGTCGGCCGGCACTACGCCGTACAGCTCATCGCTGGCAAACAGCGGGGCAATCGGTGCGCGCTGTTGTAGCTCACCGAGCTTGCGCCAGTTGAGGTTGGCCACGCTGCGTCGAGCGAGTGCCAGCGCGTGTTCATCGCTGTCGGCGTAATGGTCGGCGACACCGGAAATCTTGCAGTGCACATCGGCCCCGCCGAGGTCTTCGGCGCTGACCACTTCACCGGTGGCCGCTTTCACCAACGGCGGGCCGGCGAGGAAGATGGTGGCCTGCTGGCGGACCATGATCGCTTCGTCGGCCATGGCCGGCACGTAGGCGCCACCGGCGGTGCAGGAGCCCATGACCACCGCAATCTGTGGAATGCCCATGGCGCTCATGTTGGCTTGGTTGAAGAAGATTCGGCCGAAGTGCTCGCGGTCCGGGAACACTTCATCCTGACGCGGCAGGTTGGCGCCGCCGGAGTCCACCAGATAGATGCACGGCAGGCGGTTCTGCTGGGCGATGGTTTGCGCGCGCAGGTGTTTTTTTACGGTCAACGGGTAGTAGGAACCACCTTTTACCGTGGCGTCGTTGGCGACGATCATGCATTCGACGCCCTCGACCCGGCCGATCCCGGCAATCACTCCGGCCGCCGGAACATCTTCGCCGTACACCCCATAGGCCGCCAATTGGCTGATTTCCAGAAACGCTGAACCCGGATCGAGCAGGCGATTGATTCGCTCGCGCGGCAGCAGTTTGCCCCGCGAGGTGTGGCGCTCCTGCGCCTTGAGGCCGCCGCCTTGCTGGACCTGGGCGAGCAGGGTGTGCAGCGCGTCGACCTGTTCGAGCATGGCCGCGCTATTGGTCGCGAACTCCGCCGACCGCGGGTTGAGCTGGGTATGCAAAATTGCCATGGGGCGCTCGCTCCGTTAGCGGGTTTCGTTGAACAGTTCACGACCGATCAGCATGCGACGGATCTCACTGGTGCCGGCACCGATTTCATACAGCTTGGCGTCGCGCAGCAGGCGGCCTGCCGGGAATTCGTTGATGTAGCCGTTACCACCGAGGATCTGGATCGCGTCGAGGGCCATTCGGGTCGCGCATTCGGCGCTGTAGAGGATCACCCCGGCCGCATCCTTGCGGGCGGTTTCGCCACGCTCACAGGCTTGGGCCACGGCATAGAGATAGGCTCGGCTGGCGTTGAGTTGGGTATACATGTCGGCGACCTTGCCCTGGATCAGCTGGAATTCGCCGATGCTCTGGCCGAACTGTTTGCGGTCATGGATGTAGGGCACCACCAGGTCCATACAGGCTTGCATGATCCCGGTCGGGCCTCCGGAGAGCACCACGCGCTCGTAGTCGAGGCCGCTCATCAGGACTTTGACGCCGCCGTTGAGGGCGCCCAGCAGGTTCTCTTCCGGGACTTCGACGTCGTCGAAGAACAGCTCGCAGGTGTTCGAACCGCGCATGCCGAGTTTGTCGAACTTGTTGCTGCGGCTGAAGCCTTTCCAGTCACGCTCGACGATGAAGGCGCTGATGCCGTGGGGGCCTTTTTCCAGGTCGGTCTTGGCGTAGATCACATAGGTGTTGGCATCCGGGCCGTTGGTGATCCAGGTCTTGCTGCCGTTGAGGACAAAATGGTCGCCGCGTTTGTCGGCGCGCAATTTCATCGAAACCACGTCCGAGCCGGCATTCGGCTCACTCATGGCCAAGGCGCCGACGTGTTCGCCGCTGATCAGTTTCGGCAGGTATTTGGTTTTCTGTTCATGGTTGCCGTTACGGTTGATCTGGTTGACGCACAGGTTGGAGTGCGCGCCGTAGGAGAGGGCGACCGAGGCCGAGCCGCGGCTGATTTCTTCCATGGCTACCACGTGGGCCAGATAGCCCAGGCCGGCGCCGCCGTACTCTTCCGGCACGGTGATCCCGAGCAACCCCATGTCACCGAACTTGCGCCACAGGTCAGCGGGGAACAGGTTGTCGATGTCGATTTGTGCGGCGCGAGGCGCGATCTCTTTGGCGACGAAGGACTGAACCTGATCGCGCAGCATGTCGATGGTTTCGCCCAGGGCGAAGTTCAGGGTCGGGTAGTTCATGGGTCACCTTTGGTCTTTTTGTCAGGAGTGGAGAGCGCCTGATCAGCTCTCACCTTTACGTTAACGTAAGCCTGCGATGGGCGGCTGTCAATCACCCTTTACGTTAACGTCAACTTGAGCGAGAGTAGAGAGGCTTTCTGTAGGAGCGAGGCTGCCTGCGATGAACGATAACGCGGTTTTTCAGACGAATCGCGGCGCCCATTTCGCGGGCAAGCCACAATGACGGTCAGTTAAGGGCATGTGTAGGAGCGAGCTTGCTCGCGATGGACGTTAACGATGACGCGTGTTTTCTGGATAAACGCGTCGCCCTCAGATCCATCGCGAGCAATCGAGCGTCGACCGGCTGCTCCTACAAAGGCTGCGTTCGCTTGACTGACTGACATTGGGGCAAGCCCGGCTCCCACACACACACACACACACCCGCCAATAAAGACAATAGGGGTCGTTATGGATCAACCAGGTTCTTACCCAAGTCAGAGCTACACCCGTGGCTCGCAGGACAAAGCCTTGCTGGCGCAGACCATTGGTCAGGCGTTCGATAACACTGTAGCGCGATATCCAGAAGGAGAAGCGTTGGTGGTTCGCCATCAGCAACTGCGCTACAGCTGGAAACAATTGGCCGAGGCTGTCGATCTGCATGCCAGAGCGTTCCTGGCGCTGGGTTTGCAGGCAGGCGAGCGCCTCGGAATCTGGGCGCCGAACTGCGCCCAGTGGTGTATCAGTCAATTCGCCAGCGCGAAGATCGGTGTGATTCTGGTCAACATCAATCCGGCCTACCGCAGTTCCGAGCTGGAATATGTGCTCAAGCAATCCGGCTGCCAATGGCTGGTCTGCGCCGGGTCCTTCAAGACCTCTGATTACCACGCCATGCTGCAGGGCCTGGTCCCGGAACTGGCAGAACACTCCATCGGCCAGCTGCAGAGCGAACGCTTGCCGGACTTGCGCGGCGTCATCAGTCTTGATGCGCAGCCGCCATCGGGTTTCCTGCCGTGGTCACAGTTGTCTGCGTTGGGCGCCGGGGTGCAGACCGAACGATTGCATGCCCGGCAGAACAGCCTGCATTTCGATCAGGCTGTGAATATCCAGTACACCTCGGGCACCACCGGTTTTCCCAAAGGCGCGACCCTCAGTCACTACAACATTCTCAACAACGGCTATATGGTCGGCGAAAGCCTCGGGCTGACTGCTGCGGATCGTCTGGTGATTCCGGTGCCGTTGTATCACTGCTTTGGTATGGTGATGGGCAACCTGGGGTGTGTGACCCATGGCAGTACCATGATCTACCCCGGTGATGCCTTCGATCCGTTACTGACCTTGACCACCGTCGCTGAAGAGCAGGCCACGGGGTTGTACGGCGTGCCCACCATGTTCATCGCCATGCTCGATCAACCACGGCGCGCCGAGTTCGATTTGTCGAGCCTGCGCACCGGGATCATGGCCGGGGCGACCTGTCCTATCGAGGTGATGCGCCGGGTCATCAGCGAAATGCACATGAGCGAAGTGCAGATCGCCTATGGCATGACTGAAACCAGTCCGGTGTCATTGCAGACAGGTCCTGCGGACGAGCTTGAGTTACGTGTCACCACGGTCGGTCGAACCCAGCCGCAGCTGGAAAGCAAGATCATCGATGAGGCTGGCAACACGGTCGTGCGCGGTCAGGTGGGTGAGCTGTGCACCCGTGGTTACAGTGTGATGCTCGGTTACTGGAACAATCCGCAAGGCACTGCCGAGGCCATCGATCAGGCCGGCTGGATGCACACCGGTGATCTGGCGAGCATGAACGAGCAAGGCTACGTGTGCATCGCCGGGCGCAACAAAGACATGATCATTCGCGGCGGCGAAAACGTTTACCCCCGTGAGCTGGAAGAGTTCTTCTTCACTCACCCGGCGGTGGCTGATGTGCAGATCATCGGCATCCCGGATGCCAGGTATGGCGAAGAAATCGTGGCCTGGATCAAGCTCCATCCCGGCCACAGCGCCAGCGAACAGGAACTGCAAACCTGGTGCAAGGAACGCATCGCGCACTTCAAGACGCCGCGTTACTTCAAGTTCGTCGAGGAGTTTCCGATGACCGTGACCGGCAAGATTCAGAAGTTTCGGATGAGGGAGATCAGCATCGAGGAGCTGCGAGGCAAGGCCGAGTAACGGTAGGAGCAAGGCTTGCCCACGAAGAACGATGATGGGGAGGCTGTTGGATCGCGGTGTTCCCATCGCGGACAAGCCTCGCTCCTGCAGGTCACTGGGGTGATTTCACCAGCAGCCAGAAAGCACAAAGGGGAGCCGAAGCTCCCCTTTAATTTGTTGTTACGTGCTCTTTTTTTATTATTGAGGGGCGGTCTGTTGTTGTTTTTGGCAACCGTGGCCCTTTACCGCTGTTATTGTCGATCCCCATCCGGGATCAAGAGCAAACGTATTTTTTTGAGCGCTGATCTGCTTTTTCGCTGAGCGATCCAACCAGTTCGGGAGCTACCTGAAGGTAGTTTTATTGTTCTCTGCCCGGTTGCGGGTTACTTCGAAAAGCACCCTGAAAAGCACACCTTCTCCAAAAAAATCTGTTAGCTGCGTCTCTGCCGTGTTGTTTTTGTTATGCCAGAGTCGTTACGTCTTGTTTTTATTGGGGTTGCTGCAATTTTTTTATTCTTGTTATGCCATAGAGATAGCAGAAGCCATGCCAACTTTATAAAATCCTTTAAAATCAATAGCTTGGTAGTTTTGTAAGAAAATCCAATCTGCCAGAACCCAGTCATCTGTTTCCGTGTTACTCGTTTTTGATACGGGCTAGAGCTGGCGGTAACACCCAGACACACCCGTCCCCCTCACACTGCGCTCCGGGCCTTGGCCACGCGAGAACCCGTAGGGCGTCCCAATACCGTGCAAATCTGCTGTCCGGCGAGGATCAGGCGATCCATGTCGATCCCGGTTGTGATCCCCAGCCCGTTGAGCAGGTACAGCACGTCTTCGGTGGCGACGTTACCGCTGGCGCCTTTTGCGTATGGGCAGCCACCCAGACCGGCGATGGAGCTGTCGAACACCGCGATGCCTTCCAAAAGGCTGGCGTAGATATTGGCCAGCGCCTGGCCGTAGGTGTCGTGGAAATGTCCGGCCAGTTTTTCCCGCGGCACCTGTGCGCCAACGACGTCGAACATTGTGCGCGTGGCGCCGGCGGTACCGGTGCCGATGGTGTCACCCAGAGAAACCTCATAGCAGCCCATGGCGTAAAGCTCGCGGGCCACGTAGGCGACTTGTTCGGGCGCCACATGACCTTCATATGGGCAACCCAAGACGCAGGAGACGTAACCGCGCACACTGACGCCGTGCTGTTTGGCGGCGTCCATGATCGGTACAAAGCGCTCCAGGCTTTCGCTGATCGAGCAATTGATATTGCGTTGGGAAAACGCTTCGGACGCGGCGGCAAACACCGCGACTTCCTTGACCCCGGCCGCCAGCGCGTCTTCGAAACCGCGCAGGTTCGGTGCCAGCGCACCGTAGGTCACGCCCGGCTTGCGCTGGATCTGTGCGAAGACCTCGGCGGAACCGGCCATCTGCGGCACCCATTTGGGCGAAACGAAACTGCCGACTTCTATATAGCCAAGACCGGCAGCGGTCAGTGCATCGACCAGTTGCACTTTGTCCGCCACGCTGATGGGTTGGGCTTCGTTTTGCAGACCGTCGCGAGGGCCAACTTCGATGAGGCGCACATGGGTTGGGATAGACATAAGGAGGTCACCTGTTTTTTGTAATGTGATCGTTCCCACGCTCCGCGTGGTAACGCCGCCCTGGACGCTCCGCGTCCGCTGTTGGATGTGACGAAAAGCGTCACGGGATGCATTCCCACGCAGACGTGGGAATGATCATTGAATGGCTTTCTGATTCTCGATGGTTTGTTCCAGCGCCTGGGTACAGCGCTCTTCAGCCGTGTCCAGTTCCAGCTTCATCTGTTCGATATCGAGCATTTGCTGTTCAAGCTGCTCGCGACGTTCGGCGATTTTCGCCAGCATGCTGTGCAACTGTTTCTGGTTGCCGCTGGTGGGGTCGTAGAGTTCGATCAGCTCGCGGCATTCGGCCAGCGAAAAGCCAATGCGCTTGCCCCGCAGAATCAACTTCAGGCTGACTTTGTCGCGGGGCGAGTAGATGCGTTCCTGGCCACGCCGCTCGGGGGCGAGCAGACCTTGCTCCTCATAGAAGCGAATGGCGCGGGTGGTGATGTCGAGCTCGCGGGCGAGGTCGGAAATGCTGTAAGTCTGGCTGCTCATGGAAGCGCTCAAGAAAGGTCCTGGCACTAAGCTAATGGCTGCTTGACGTATACGTCAAGCACCTGTCTCTTGTAGGAGCGAGGCTTGCCCGCGATGAAAGCAACGCGGTGCAACAGAATGACCGCGTCATTGTTCTTCGCGGGCAAGTCGGATCGCCGCACCGCTCGCTCCTACACGGTTTGCGTGATTTTCAGGCCTTATCGAGTCTCTTCTCATGCGCCGTCACCTGCTGGCACAGCTCGATCATTTGTTCGCGCATCCAGCGGTTGGCCGGGTCCTGGTCGGTGCTTTCGTGCCAGTAGAGGTGGGTTTCAACCGGTGGTACGTCGTTGACCGGAAGATTGACCGAATACAGGTCATGCCGATGGGCAAAACGCTCCGGTACGGTCATGACCATGTCGGTCTGCTGCAGTACTTGCGAAGCCATCAGGTAATGCTGCGAGCGCAGGGCGATTTTGCGCTGGATGCCCATTTTGCCCAGCGCCAGGTCGACATACCCCAGCCCGCTGCGGCGGCTGGAAATATGGATATGGGTCAATGACAGGTAGTCATCGAGGGTGAGTTTCTCTTTGCCCGCCAGAGGATGCCCCTTGCGCATGGCGCAGACGTAGCGGTCTTCCATCAGCTTGACGTGGCGCACTTGCGGGTCGGTGTTGAGGGGCGCATCGACGGCGAAGTCAAGGCGACCGGCGGCCAGCTCCTTGGTGGTTTCCCGGCGTTTGGACAAAAAGCTCTCAATGATCACCGTCGGCGCCAGACGCCGAAGGCGCTGGAACAGCGGCGGCAGGATCACCGCTTCCGTGAGGTCGGTCATGCTGATGCGGTAGGTCTTGACCGCCTGCGCCGGGTTGAAAATCCGGCTTTCCTGCACCGACACGCGCAACAGCGACAGTGCATTGCGCACCGGACCGATGATGTTCTGCGCCATGGGCGTGGGCACCATGCCCTGGGCGGTGCGCACGAACAACGGGTCGTTGAAGGTCTCGCGCAGGCGGGCCAGAGCATTCGAGACGGCTGGCTGAGTGATGCCGACGATTTGCCCGGCGCGGGTCAGATTGGCTTCGGTGTAGATCGCGTCGAAGACGATGAAGAGATTCAGGTCGACCTTGCTCAGATTCATGGCGCGGCACTCTTACTTTTAGGTTTCGATCAATCGATCATATATCGGTGATGAATGTTAATACACGCCGAGAATAGGTTAGGTAAATTTTCGTAGCTGCTCTAGCATCAATTGCATGACCTCAACAACCTCCTAGAAGAAGGTAGCTGCTCATGGATTTCGCTTATTCCCCGAAGGTTCAGGAACTGCGTGAGCGCGTGGCCGCGTTCATGGACGCTTACGTTTATCCGGCTGAAGCGGTGTTTGAACGCCAGGTCGCCGAAGGTGATCGCTGGCAGCCGACCGCGATCATGGAAGAACTCAAACTCAAGGCCAAAGCTGAAGGTTTGTGGAACCTGTTCCTGCCCGAGTCCGAACTGGGCGCCGGCTTGACCAATCTGGAATACGCGCCGCTGGCGGAAATCATGGGCCGCTCCTTGCTGGGGCCGGAGCCGTTCAACTGCTCGGCACCGGATACCGGCAACATGGAAGTCCTGGTGCGCTACGCCAACGAAGATCAGAAACAACGCTGGCTGGAGCCACTCTTGCGCGGCGAAATCCGTTCGGCCTTCGCCATGACCGAGCCGGATGTCGCTTCCTCCGACGCCACTAACATGGCCGCCCGTGCGGTGCGCGATGGTGACGAGTGGGTGATCAATGGCAAGAAATGGTGGACCTCGGGTGCTTGCGATCCACGCTGCAAGATCCTGATTTTCATGGGTCTGAGCAATCCGGATGCACCGCGTCATCAACAGCACTCGATGATTCTGGTGCCGGCGGATGCCCCGGGTGTAACGATTGTCCGCCCACTACCGGTGTTCGGTTACGACGATGCGCCTCACGGCCACGCAGAAGTGCTGTTCGAAAACGTCCGCGTTCCCTACGAGAACGTGCTGCTGGGTGAGGGCCGCGGTTTTGAAATCGCCCAAGGTCGCCTTGGCCCGGGACGGATTCACCACTGCATGCGCTCCATCGGCATGGCTGAACGGGCATTGGAGTTGATGTGTAAACGTTCGGTGAATCGCACCGCGTTTGGTAAACCCCTGGCCCGTCTGGGCGGCAATATCGACAAGATCGCCGACTCGCGGATGGAAATCGACATGGCGCGGCTGCTGACACTCAAAGCGGCGTACATGATGGACACTGTCGGCAACAAGGTGGCGAAAAGCGAAATCGCCCAGATCAAGGTTGTCGCCCCCAATGTGGCCTTGAAGGTCATCGACCGGGCAATCCAGATCCATGGCGGGGCCGGGGTTTCCAATGATTTCCCGCTGGCCTATATGTATGCCATGCAGCGTACCCTGCGCCTGGCCGACGGCCCGGACGAGGTTCACCGCGCGGCGATCGGAAAGTTCGAGATCGGTAAATATGTGCCCCAGGAGATGATGCGTAGCGGGCATTAAGACCGCGTCGCTTTCATCGCGAGCAAGCCCGCTCCCACATTGGATTTTCGGCGTGTGCACAATCTGTGCTCGACGCTGATCTAATGTGGGAGCGGGCTTGCTCGCGATAGCATCAGCCCAGTCAATGCAGCACTTCCAGGACTCAATACACCCAAACCTCCACCCGCCGGTTTTTGATCCGGCCTTCATCCGCGCTATTGGCCGCCACTGGCATTTCGGCGCCAAAGCCGCGGATTTCGCGAAACACCACACCGTTTTTGACCAGTTCGCGTCGCACCGCCATGGCCCGTAGCTTCGACAACAAAGCCGCCCGCGCTGTATCGCTCTTGGCATCGCCAAAACCCACCAGCGTGACGTGTTTATTGAGTTTGTCGTGGAGCCTTAAATAGTCGAGCACCCGCGACAAATCCTGCCGGGCCTTGTTGTCCAGGGTGGCGCTGCCTTCGGCGAAGCGAAAATTCACCGTCAGCCGTTGTGCCTGGCGGGCGATGGCTTGATAGCCTTCAGGCATCTGTGGGCTGGGCGCTACCGTCATCGCTTGTACTGTCTGAGCGATAAAACCATTGGCCGCAACAATTGACTGGCCTTTGCTGCTTTGGGCGAATGCCACCAACGCGTTGGCCCACGGGTTTTGCCCGTTGGGAGGCAGGTAAAAGAACAGGCGCCGCGACAGCGGATAGTCTTCGGTGGCGATCAGGCTGGCGCGGGGCAACATCGGCTGCGAGTCGCCGTCGACAATCGCCAAGGCTTTGGCCTGCCGCACATACGGCAGGCCGATAAAGCCAATGCCTTGAGGATCCTGGCTGACCGCGTCGGAAAGCTGTTCGCTGGATTCGAAGCGTTGAGCCGCGCTGTCCAGGGTTTTGCCATGATGACTCAACACCAGCTCCTTGAAGGTGTCGTAGGTGCCCGAATGATCATCCCGGGCATACAGGTGGATCGGCCCGCCAGTACCGCCAAGTTCTTCCCAGTCTTTCACCTCGCCACTGAAAATCCGTGCCAGTTGCTCGGTGTTTAATTGGCTCAAGGGGTTGTGCGGGTGAAGGATAATCGCCAGCCCATCAATGGCGATCACTTGCTCGGCACCGGGGCTTTTCAAGTCGCCAAGGGCTTCCAGGTCGACCAGCTCACTGTCCTTGATCGGCCGCGATGAAGCAGCCAGGTCGGCGTTCGCCGTTTTAAGTGCACTAAAGCCGGTGCTGGAACCGTGGGCGGCGATATCCACCACGACCCGGCGTCCTTGCTCGGTTTTGCCGACGATGCGCTGCTCGTTGTCTTTACCCTGGATGACGTTGTGAACCTCGCGCAAGCCTTGCGCTTCCATCAGCCCCCTGACCAGCGCCGGACCCAGCGCGGCACCGATAGTGTTGGAACCCTGAATACGCAGGGCAGGGCCATGGTCCGGGGTCGCTAGCTCGCTGGCGAAGACCGGAAAAGGCAGCAAGCCGCAAAGCATCGTCACAAACAGCGCGCGCAGCATCAGGCCGGCACCTTCTAAGGTCAAAGGAAGTGCCGGAAGAATAAGTCAGTAAGGTTGCTGCAATATGACAGCTTGCCAGCAGCTGTGAGATCGTTCCCACGCGGCGCGTGGGAACGATCAAACGCAATCAGCTCAATTCGAGCCAGATCGGCGCATGATCGGAAGGTTTTTCCATGGCGCGCAAATCGTAGTCGACACCGGCAGCCTTGATTCGCGGCAACAGACCTTGAGAGGCCATGATCAGGTCGATGCGCAGACCGCGTTTGGGCTCGTCTTCGAAGCCGCGACTGCGGTAGTCGAACCAGCTGAAGCGATCCGAGACATCCGGGTTCAGGTGACGAAAACTGTCCACCAGGCCCCAGTTTTTCAGGCGGGCCATCCACTCGCGCTCTTCCGGCAGGAAGCTGCACTTGCCGGTTTTCAGCCAGCGCTTGGCGTTGTCCGCACCGATACCAATGTCACAGTCTTCCGGGGAAATGTTCACGTCACCCATCACGATCAGCGGCTGGTCGCTGCTGAACTGCGTTTCCAGCAGCTGCTGCAAATCGTTGTAAAAACGTTGCTTGGCCGGGAATTTGGTCGGGTGGTCACGGTTTTCACCCTGTGGGAAATAGCCGTTCATGATGGTCACCGGTACGCCGTTGGCATCGGCGAAAGTGCCCCAGATAAAGCGTCGCTGAGCGTCTTCTTCATCACTGGCAAAGCCTTTATGCAGTGCGATCGGTGCCAGACGCGAGAGCAGGGCGACGCCGTAATGGCCCTTTTGCCCGTGGTAATGCACCTGGTAACCCAGGGCCTGAACTTCGGCCAGGGGGAACTGGTCGTCATGGACCTTGGTTTCTTGCAGGCCGATCACGTCCGGCTGGTGCTTCTCGATCAG
Source organism: Pseudomonas sp. GW821-FHT07G10 (assembly GCF_059418545.1). NCBI lineage: Bacteria > Pseudomonadati > Pseudomonadota > Gammaproteobacteria > Pseudomonadales > Pseudomonadaceae > Pseudomonas > Pseudomonas sp. GW821-FHT07G10. Next base: position 39,922 of record NZ_JBWKQB010000039.1, read on the forward strand.
CGCGGCCAGCTGATGGGGCCGGGCGCGCAGGCCGTTGATGTTGAACGAGACGATCTTCATGGTCGACAGTCCTGGCAAAACTGCGATGCTAGCCGACAAGTCCGACGGCGGCCAGCGTGGCGGTTCGCAAAACGGGGCGCTGACCGGTTGCGGGGAGGTGTCGCGCCTGCGTGGCGGGTTGACCACAATCTCTTAGTCTGGTCTATACCTTGTGGGAGAGGGCCTTTTGAGTCGCGTCCAGGGGAGATCAATCGTTATGCCTGAAACCTCAACAGCCATCGCCGACATCCATATGCTCGACAGCGGCTATTCCCGCGAAGCGCGTTCCTTGCTGTATCAGGCCTACCGGCATGAGCCGACCTTTGGTTTTCTGTTCGAGGCAGAGCGATCCGGTTATGAGCAACGGGTCCGGGCAACGGTGCGTGAACTGGTCAAACAGCATTTCTTTCAGGATTTGCCAGCCATCGGCCTGCTGGTCAATGATCGACTGATCGGCATTGCCCTGATCGCACCACCGCAACGCCGCCTGGGCATCACCGAAAGTTGGGCCTGGCGCCTGCGTATGGTGCTGAGCGCCGGGTTTCGTTGCACGCGCCGTTATCTGGAATACCACGCGGCGGTGGCGGCCTGCCTGCCGTCCGATGCGGTTCACGTCCTGCCGCTGCTGGGAATTCACCCGCAGTTCCAGGGCAAGCACTTCGGCGAACAACTTCTGGCAGCGGTGCATAACTGGTGCGCAGTAGACGAGCACTCTGAGGGCGTGGTGCTCGATACCGGAGACTCTCGTTATCTGGAGTTCTATAAGCGTCAGGGTTACCAGGAGATTGGTGAGGTCGCTATAGGACCTGTACGCGAGCATGTGTTTTTTCACCCCAATCCGCAGGTGTTACAAACAGCAACTGCTTAATGTAGAGCTTTGCAGTCACTGCCGGGCTCTATCACGCTCCCAAGCTCGTGATAGCATCCGTGCCCTATGAAGTATCCAGGAAGATTCACCAGCGGCTTGCTCATGCTGGTCACAAGCTGTGTGGCGTTGGCACAAAGTGAATTGGATGTGCGGATCAAACCGTCAAACGATGAACTGAAGGCCAACGTAGAGGGCTATATCGGTGGCCTTGGCGATCGTAACGAAGAAGCCTTGTTGCGCTTCAGTCGTGGCGCCGAAGAGCAAGCGAGAAAGGCCGCCCAGGCCTTGGGCTTCTATCAGCCGCAGATCAATAGCGAAGTCAGCGGCGGCAAGTCGCCACGGTTGGTGTTGAACATTGACCCCGGTGAGCCTGTGCACCTGCGTAATGTCACCCTGCGTATCGATGGCCCCGCAGCCTCCCTCAAAGCCTTCCGCGTACCGAAAAGCGATCAGCTGAAATCCGGCGCCGTGCTCAATCACGGCCATTATGAAGAGGCCAAGCGGCTGATCCAGAATCAGGCATCGCGCTACGGCTTTTTCAGCGGACGTTTTACCAGCCAGAAATTATCAGTCGATCCCCAGGCCGGTGTCGCCGACATCGAACTGATCTATGACAGCGGCCCGCGCTATGCCTTGGGCAAGGTCAGCTTCGCCGGTGACACACCGTTCGATGAAGATTTGCTGCAACGCATGGTGCCGTTCAAGGCCGGCGCCCCCTACGATTCCGAACTGATCGCCGAACTCAATCAGGCGTTGCAGTCGAGCGGCTATTTTGAAGGCATACGGGTCGATGCCGCGCCCGCCGCCGCTGCCAACGATGTGATCCCGGTGGCGGTGCGGCTGGAAACCCGCAAGCCACGGACCATGGGCCTGGGCCTGGGTTTCTCCACCGATGTCGGTCCGCGCGCCAAGGCTAACTGGACCCGGCATTGGGTCAACCCCCAGGGTGACAGTTACGGCTGGGAGACCGAAGTGTCCGCACCGCGGCAGAACGTCGGCGTGTGGTATGACGTGCCGCTGGACCCGCCGCTCACCGATAAACTGCGCTTTGCCGGTGGCTATCAATATGAAGAAATCGCCCATACCGATAGCCTGAGCAAGCTGCTCACGGTCGGTCCCGAGTGGCACAGCAAGTTGCCCGGCGGCTGGCAACGAGTGATCTCGCTGAAATGGCAACGGGAAGAGTTTCGCCTCGGCGACGATTCGGGGCTGAGCAACTTGCTGATGCCGGGTGTCAGCTATTCCTACTTGCGCAGCGACAACCGCGTCGATCCGCACAATGGCTATCGTCTGCAATTCGACGCCAAGGTGGCCAAGGAAGGGTTGGCGTCGGACACCAACTTGCTCTATGGCACTGCACTGCTCAAAGGCTTGACCACCGTCTGGGACAAGCACCGCTTCCTGGGGCGCGTGCAGTTCGGCGGCAGCGCCACCAATGGCTATAAATCGGTTCCGCCATCACTGCGTTTCTTCGCCGGTGGTGATCAAAGCGTGCGCGGGTACGACTATCAGAGCCTGTCCCCGGAAAACTCCAATGGTGATCGCATCGGTGGTCGCTACATGGTCACTGGTAGCGTCGAGTATCAATACTCCATCGCCGAGAAATGGCGGGTCGCGACCTTCATCGACCAGGGCAACTCGTTCAACACACTCGAACTGCCGAACCTCAAGACCGGCGTCGGCATCGGCGTACGCTGGGTCTCGCCGGTCGGACCGCTGCGTCTGGACCTCGCCCATGCGATGGATGACCAAGGCGGCATTCGGTTGCACTTTTCCATGGGGCCTGAGCTTTGAATCGTGGTTTGAAAATAGCGCTGCTGGCGATACTTACGCTGGTGATGGTGGTTTTGCTGGCGCTGGCTACGTTGCTTGGAACCCAGGCTGGCAGCCAGTGGGCCCTTGGGCGGGTACCGGGTTTGACGGTAGACAATTTCCAGGGCCGTCTGGGCGGCCAATGGAGCGCCGACCACCTGCTCTGGCAGCAGGACAGCAGCCGGGTCGAACTGATCAAGCCGGTTTTTGCCTGGTCGCCGTTGTGTCTTGCGCGCGTGACCTTGTGCATCGAGCAACTGCGCGTCGAGCAGGTCAGCCTGCAATTTCCATCGAGTACAAATGAGAGCAGCGGACCCGTCAGCCTGCCCGAACTGAAACTGCCACTGGCTATCGAGTTGGGTGAAGTGCAGATCGGCCGCCTGCTGTTCAACGGCAGCGAACAACTCAAAGGCTTGCAACTGGCGGCCCGGTGGACGGCCAAGGGCTTGCAGATCGATGCCGTGCACCTGCAACGCGATGGCCTGAGCCTGGACCTGTCGGGCCTGTTGCAACCGAGCGGTAACTGGCCGCTGACGGCTGAAGGCACGTTGACCTTGCCGGCGCCGGGCACCGCACCGTGGGCGCTGGCGTTGAAAGTCGACGGCGATTTGCTCAAGACCCTTAACCTCAAAGCCGACAGCAGCGGCTACCTGCAAGGCCAATTGACCGGTGAGCTGCAACCGCTGGTGGAGAATCTGCCTGCTCAAGTGCGCATCACTGCGAATGGCTTCAAGCCCAGCGCCGACTTGCCGGACACCCTGCAACTCAATCAACTCGAATTGACCGGCAAGGGCGATCTGAAAGACGGTTATCAGCTGTTTGGCAAAGCTACCTTGCCTGCCGAGCAGGGGCCGGTCGACCTGCTGCTGCAAGGTAAGGTCGACGCCAAGGGCGCACAAATTGCCGCGCTGGACCTCAGTGCCAGCGCCGAGCAAAGTCTCAAGCTCACCGGGCAACTGGACTGGAGCGAAGGCTTCAGCGTTGAAGCCAGGATCGACTGGCTGAACTTCCCTTGGCATCGGCTCTATCCGCTGATCGACGAACCGGCAGTGGCGCTGCGTACCTTCAACGCTGAAGTGTCCTATCGCGATGGCAACTATCTGGGCAATTTCAAGGCCGCGCTCGATGGCCCGGCGGGGGCGTTCAGCCTGAGCAGCCCGTTCAGTGGCGACCTGACAAAAATCTTCTTGCCGCAGTTCAAGCTTGCGGCCGGGCAGGGTAAGGCCGAAGGGCATTTGAATCTGCAGTTTGCCGATGGCATCGCCTGGGACACGGCGCTGGACCTGTCGGCGATCAACCCGGCGTATTGGCTGGCGGAGTTGCCGGGCAATCTCGCTGGACCGTTGCGCAGCAAAGGCGAAATGAAAAACCGGCAACTGAGCCTGAATGCTGACCTGGACCTCAAGGGCAAACTGCGCGGTCAACCTGCCGTGTTTCAGGCCAAGGCCGATGGTGGCGGTGAGCAATGGAGCCTGAGTGCGCTGGATATTCGCCTGGGTGACAACCGCATTAACGGCAAGGGCAGCCTGCACAACCAACTGGCCGGGCAGCTCGATATCCAGATGCCGCGCCTTGGCCAACTCTGGCCGCAATTGCGCGGTCAGCTCAATGGGCGTCTTGATCTCACCGGCACCTTGAAAGCACCGCAAGGCAAGCTAAGCCTGCACGGTCTGCAATTGGTGATGGCCGACAATCGCCTGCAAAGCCTGAACCTGGACGCCAGCCTCGACAGCGCCCAACGCGCGCGTATCGACCTCAAAGGCAGCGGTATCCAGACTGCAAATACGCAATTGGGCACGCTGACGGCCAGCGGCCAGGGCGATGTCAAAAACCAGAAATTGCAACTGGACCTCCAGGGGCCGATGCTCAAGCTGGCGCTGGGGCTGGACGGCAATCTGGATAAAGGCAACTGGCGCGGACGTTTGGCCAGTGGTGACATACAGGCTGGCGGCCAGGACTGGAAGTTGCAGAACCCGGCGAAACTCGAACGCCTGGCCGACGGCAAAGTGACCTTTGCCGCTCATTGCTGGATGTCTGGGCAAGCCAGCCTGTGCGGTGAAGACCAGCGGCTGATGCCTGAACCCAAGCTGCGCTACCACCTCAAGCAGTTCCCGATTGAAAGCCTGGCGCAATGGTTGCCGAAGGATTTCGCCTGGCAGGGAAAGCTCAATGCCGACCTGCAACTCGATCTGCCGGCCAGCGGCCCGAAAGGCCAGATCATGGTCGACGCGAGCGGCGGTACGCTGCGTATGCGCGAAAAAGGCCAGTGGCTGGATTTCCCTTACCAGACACTCAAGCTCAATAGCACCCTGGGCCCCAAACGCATCGATACCCAGCTCGACTTCGTCGGTGCCAGGCTCGGCGAACTGATGGTGCAGGCGCAGGTCAACCCGTTTCCGAAGAACAAGCCGCTGACCGGCTCTTTCCGGCTCAACGGTCTGGATCTGTCGGTGGCGCGGCCGTTTGTGCCGATGGTCAAGAAGCTGTCCGGGCATTTGAACGGCAATGGCAGTTTGTCCGGCGGTTTATTCGCGCCCCAGGTCAATGGCAGCCTGACCCTTAGCGATGGCGAAATCTCCGGGCCGGAATTGCCCACCAGTTTCGAGGCGCTGCAGATTCAGGCGCTGATCGTCGGTGAAAGCGTGCAACTGAACGGTGGCTGGAAAAGCGGCAAAGCCGGGCAGGGCACATTGAATGGAAATGTAGCCTGGGGCGAAGCGCTGGTGGTTGATTTGAGCCTCAAAGGCTCGCAGCTGCCGGTCACGGTCGAGCCCTATGCGGTGCTGGAAGTGGCACCGGACCTGAAAATTTCGATGAAGAACGACAAGCTGGCGATTGCCGGCAAGGTGCAGGTGCCTAAAGGCGAAATCACCATCCGTGAGTTGCCGCCATCGACGGTCAAAGTCTCGGATGACACAGTGATCGTTGGCCATCAGACCGAAGAGGGCAAGCCGCCGATGGTCATGGCGATGGACATCGACGTCGAGGTGGGTAAGGACAAGCTCAGCTTCAGTGGCTTTGGCTTGACCGCCAATCTACAAGGCCAGGTGCATATCGGCGACAACCTGGATACCCGAGGCGAGCTCTGGCTCAACGATGGCCGTTATCGCGCCTACGGCCAGCGCCTGACCGTTCGTCGTGCACGGTTGTTGTTCGCAGGTCCCATCGATCAACCGTATCTGGACATCGAAGCGATTCGTCAGACCGACGACGTGATCGCCGGCATTCGCCTGAGCGGCAACGCCGAGCAGCCAACCACGCAGATCTTCTCCGAGCCGGCCATGAGCCAGGAGCAGGCGTTGTCCTATCTGGTACTGGGGCGTCCGCTGAGCACCACCGGAGAAGACAACAACATGCTGGCCCAGGCGGCGCTGGGTCTGGGGCTGATGGGCAGTTCGAGTATTACCGGTGGTCTGGCCAAGGACCTGGGGATTCAGGACTTCCAGCTCGACACTCAGGGCAGCGGCAACACCACCAGCGTGGTCGCCAGCGGCAACATCTCCGAGCAGCTCAGTTTACGCTACGGGGTTGGGGTGTTTGAGCCCGCCAATACCATCGCGCTGCGTTACAAGCTGAGCAAGAAGGTCTATCTGGAGGCCGCCAGCGGTATCGCCAGTTCACTGGATATCTTCTACAAGCGGGATTTCTAAACCCTGTCCCCGATTGAGGGCTGCTCTCTGTGGCGAGGGGGCAAGCCCCCTCGCCACAATGACCGCGCAAGTCGTGGTTTCAGTGACTCAGCACTCTCCCTTCTAAGCATCAATCGCTCATAACCCCTTCGCCCTGAAACCCGCCATTTATCACCTGATTACAAAGCCTCCTAACTATTTCGTTGACATTCGCTGCCTAGGCAGTAATATCTCGAAACAGACTCTCTGCCTAGGCAGCTAATTGGTGGTCAGATGAAACATTTCACGCCGGACGATTTTAAAAATTGCCATCTCGGTCTGCTGCTGGGGCGCGCTGCGCTGCTCAAGGACCGGATCATCGACACGCACATGGAACCCCACGGCATCACCGCCGCGCAGTTCAAGGTGCTGATCATCATGGCCCAGTTCGGCGTCGATACACCGGCCGAGTTGTGCCGGCATCTGTCGCTCGACAGTGGCTCGATGACCCGGATGCTTGATCGCCTGGAGCAGAAAGGTTTTCTCGCACGCAAACGCTCTGAAGAAGACCGGCGTCAGGTGCAGTTGGTGCTGACCGAGGAAGGCCAGAAGCTTGCCGACAGGCTTCCTCATATAGGTGCCGAGGCAATGAACGAACTGGCCGGCGCTATCACCAGCGAAGAGCTGAAAACCCTGGAACAGATCCTGAAGAAAATTTTGCTGGCGGCCGGTGACTCGATCACCTTGCTGCGGGTAGGTGACAAGTGAGCAGCAAAACCTTGCGTACCGGCCTCAGCCTGGTGCTGTTGGCCATGAGCCTGGCCGGGTGCGCCAGCTACAGTGGCCTGAACACCCAAGGCGTGAGCCTCGATGCGAAAACCTTGAAGGCTGGGCAATCCCTCAGCGGTGTAACCCTGTCGCCGGCAGCGTGGCCAAAGAGCGACTGGTGGAAAAGCCTCGGCGACCCACAGCTCGATGGTCTGATCCGTGAAGCCCTGCACGACAGCCCGGACATGCAGATCGCCGACGCCCGTGCCCACCAGGCCAGCGCCGCCGCTTATGCTGCCGATGCCGCGCGGATGCCGACCCTCGATGCCAGCGCCAGCGTCAGCCGCTCACGGTTGGCTCGTGACAAGGACCCGACCAGAGTGGGTGGCACTTACTCCACAGTGCGCAGTATCGGCGCCAGCTTCAATTACACCTTCGACCTCTGGGGCGGCCAGCGTGCCACCTGGGAAGCGGCGCTGGGCCAGGCCCGTGCTGCCGAAGTCGATCAGCAAGCCGCGCAACTGACCTTGTCGGCCGACGTTGCTCGCGCCTACAGCAACCTGGGCCAGGCCCACATCGTCTATGACCTGGCCAACGATGACCTCAAGCGCACTCGGCAAATGCTTGATCTGAGCAAGCGTCGGCTGAGTTCCGGTATCGACAGCCAATACCAGTATCAACAAACCGAAAGCCTGGAAGCCAGCTCCGAAGCCACGTTGATCGACGCCGAAAAGACCCTTCAGAGCGCGAAAATCGCCCTGGCCGTGCTGCTCGGTAAAGGCCCGGATCGTGGCAACGACGTTGCCCGGCCGAAAATCCTTCAGGCCAGCGCCGTGGCGTTGCCATCGACACTGCCGGCCGAGTTGCTCGGTCGTCGCCCGGACCTGATCGCCGCGCGCTGGCGGGTCGAGGCGGCGAGCAAAAACATCGACGCCGGTAAAACAAAGTTCTACCCGAATCTCAACTTGAGCGCGGCCGCCGGCGCCGAATCGTTGTTGGGTGACGCGATGTTTGGCTCGGCGAGCCGCTTCTTCAATATTGTGCCAACCGTGTCGTTGCCGATCTTCGATGGCGGCCGCTTGCGCGCCAACCTCGATGCTCGCGACGCCGACTACGACCTCGCCGTCGCGCAGTACAACAAGACTCTGGTGAAAGCGTTGGGGGATGTCAGCGACACCATCTCCCAATTGCGTGACATCGGCCGGCAGATCGGTGCGCAGCAACACGCCACCGACATCGCTCAGGATTCTTACAACACCGTGGTCCAGCGCTTCGGTTCCGGTATCGGTAACTACCTGGACGTGCTCAGCATCGAGCAGCAACTGCTGCAGGCCCAGCGTCAACTGGCAAACCTGAATGCCGAGCAAATCGATCTCTCGATTCAACTGATGCAGGCTCTGGGCGGCGGGTTTCAGGCCGACACCATGGCCGCGGCCAACCCAACCCCAGCCACGCGGACTGAATAATTCAAGGTACTTGTCATGGCCACTGAAGAAACCAACCAAACCCCTGAAAATGCCCAAGACACGGGTAATCCAGGCAAACGAAAATTCATGCTGCTGGTGCTGACGATCCTGGTGATTCTTGGCGGCCTCGGTGTCTGGGGCTGGCACGAACTCTACGGACGTTGGAACGAAAGCACTGACGATGCCTACGTCAACGGCAACGTAGTGGAAATCACTCCGCTGGTCACCGGCACGGTTGTCAGCATCGGTGCCGACGACGGCGACCTGGTTCATGAAGGCCAGGTGCTGATCAACTTCGACCCGAACGACGCGCAAGTCGCTCTGCAAAATGCCCAGGCCAATCTGGCCCGCACCGTGCGCCAGGTGCGCGGCCTGTACAGCAACGTTGATGGTATGAAAGCCCAGGTCAATGCACAGAAAGCTGAAGTGCAGAAGGCTCAGGACAACTTCAATCGCCGGAAGAATCTGGCGGCGGGCGGGGCGATTTCCCAGGAAGAACTGTCCCACGCTCGGGATGACCTGACCTCGGCGCAAAACGCCCTGGCCAACGCTCAGCAGCAGCTCAACACCACCAGCGCACTGGTCGACGACACCGTGGTTTCGTCTCATCCAGACGTCCAGGCCGCCGCTGCACAAGTGCGTCAGGCTTACCTGAACAACGCCCGCAGCACACTGATCGCACCAGTCACCGGGTACGTCGCCAAGCGCACCGTACAGTTGGGTCAACGGGTTCAGCCGGGGACGGCGCTGATGGCGGTCATCCCGCTGGATCAACTGTGGATCGACGCCAACTTCAAGGAAACCCAGCTGCGTGACATGCGCATCGGTCAGCCGGTGGACATCGAAGCCGACCTCTACGGCAGCGAAGTGAAATACAGCGGCACCATCGATAGCCTTGGCGCCGGGACCGGCAGCGCGTTTGCCTTGCTACCGGCGCAAAACGCGACCGGTAACTGGATCAAGATTGTTCAACGGGTGCCGGTGCGGATTCACATCAACGCCGAACAACTGGCCGAACACCCGCTGCGGGTTGGCCTGTCGACGATGGTCAACGTCAACCTGCACGACCAGAGTGGCCCGGTGTTGGCGCAACAGCCGCAGCAAAAGGCCTCGTTCAGTACCAACGTCTACGACCGTCAGTTGGCTGACGCCGACGCGATGATCACCCGCCTGATCCACGACAACAGTTCAGTGGCGAGCAAAACTGCTCAGCGCTGATTCGCCAATCCGTCAGCTGCGGCCATAACGGTCGCAGTGACTGCCTCGTTTCAAAGGATTCGCGATGAGCAATAACGCCTCTTTCACTCCGCCCAGCCTGCTGCTCAGTACCATCGGTCTGTCGCTGGCGACGTTCATGCAGGTGCTCGACACCACCATCGCCAACGTGGCCTTGCCGACAATTTCCGGCAACCTGGGCGTGAGTTCGGAGCAGGGCACCTGGGTTATCACTTCGTTTGCCGTGAGTAACGCCATCGCGCTGCCGTTGACCGGTTGGCTCAGTCGGCGCTTCGGTGAAGTGAAGCTGTTTATCTGGGCGACACTACTGTTCGTCCTGGCATCGTTTCTGTGTGGAATCTCTACCTCCATGCCTGAGCTGGTGGGTTTTCGGGTCCTGCAAGGGGTGGTGGCGGGGCCGTTGTATCCAATGACCCAGACCCTTCTGATTGCGGTCTATCCGCCGGCGAAACGGGGGATGGCACTGGCACTGCTGGCGATGGTCACGGTGGTCGCACCGATTGCCGGTCCCATCCTCGGCGGCTGGATCACCGACAGTTACAGCTGGCCGTGGATCTTCTTCATCAACGTGCCCATAGGCCTGTTTGCCGCGTTCGTGGTTACCCAACAGATGAAAAAACGCCCGGTGGTCACCAGTCGCCAGCCGATGGACTACGTCGGTCTGATCGCGTTGATCATCGGTGTCGGGGCTTTGCAGATCGTCCTCGATAAAGGCAACGATGCTGACTGGTTCGAATCCAGCTTCATCATTGTCGGCACGGTGATTTCGGTGATCGCCCTGGCGTTCTTCGTGATCTGGGAAATGACCGATGAACATCCGGTGGTCAACCTGCGGCTGTTCGCCCACCGCAATTTCCGCTATGGCACCATCGTGCTGGTATTGGGTTACGCCGGGTTCTTCGGGATCAACCTGATTCTGCCGCAATGGTTGCAGACGCGGCTGGGCTACACCGCGACCTGGGCCGGTTTTGCCGTAGCACCGTTGGGCATCTTGCCGGTGTTGCTGTCGCCCTTCGTCGGCAAATACGCATCGAAATTCGACATGCGGGTGCTGGCGGGCGGCGCGTTCCTGGCCATCGGCATGAGCTGTTTCATGCGCGCCGGGTTTACCAATGAAGTGGACTTCCAGCATATCGCCCTGGTGCAGCTGTTCATGGGGATCGGCGTGGCGCTGTTCTTCATGCCGACCCTGACCATCCTGCTATCGGATCTGCCGCCGAGCCAGATCGCCGACGGCTCGGGTCTGGCGACGTTCCTTCGGACCCTGGGCGGCAGCTTCGCCGCGTCACTGACCACCTGGATCTGGATTCGCCGGGCCGATCAGCATCACGCCTACCTGACTGAAAGCATCAATACCTTTGAGCCAGCGACCCGCGAGGCGTTGACGCATCTGGGCGGGGCAGGGGTCAAGGCTTACACGCAGCTGGATCAGATGGTGATCAGCCAGGCATACATCATGTCCACGGTGGATTACTTCAGCCTGCTGGGCTGGATGTTCATGGGCCTGATTCTGATTGTCTGGCTGGCCAAGCCTCCGTTCGCGGCCAAGGCCGGGCCGGCGGCAAGCGGACACTGACAGCTGTAGGAGCCTGGGGGGGGGGGGGGGGGGGGGGGGGGGGGGGGGGGGGGGGGGGGGGGGGGGGGGGGGGGGGGGGG
>NZ_JBWKQB010000040.1:0-51355 GCF_059418545.1 Pseudomonas sp. GW821-FHT07G10
TGCTGTCGGGGATGACGCTGGCGCTCAGGGCTTCCAGGGAGTCGAAGCCCAGGCTGTTGAGCATGGCTTGCTCGTCGCCCTGACGCGGGCCGATGTGGCGCGCGATGAATTCGTTGGCGGTGCTCAGGTTGACTTGAGTCATGGCGCTATTCCTCAGGCTTCGGCGTTGGCTTTGATCAGACGGTCGTAGGCGTCTTGATCCAGCAGGTTGGCGACAGCCGAGGCGTCGGTCGGCTTGAAGCGGAAGAACCAGCCTTCGCCCAGCGGATCTTCGTTGACCAGTTCAGGGCTGTCGTTGAGGGCCGGGTTGGTTTCAACCACTTCACCGTCCAATGGCATGTAAACGCCGCTGGCAGCCTTTACCGATTCGACGGTGGCGGCTTCGGCGCCTTTGTCGTAGGACTGCAGTTCTGGCAGTTGCACATAGACCACGTCGCCCAAGGCGTTCTGTGCGAAGGCGGTGATGCCGACTGTAACGCTGCCGTCAGCTTCGGTGCGCAGCCATTCGTGATCTTCAGTAAAACGCAACTCGCTCATGGAAACTCCTCAGGGGCCAGACTCGTCTGGTAGACGCGATTGAATGCTCGTGCAGGGCAGAGCTGAATGAACAATTACTTAGCAAAATTGCGGCCAATGTTTTTTATTCTTTATAAATCAATTGCTTGGGTGTTTTTGAGTAGGCAAAGAAATCCATGACTGTAGCGAAATCGCTACAGCGGAAGGCGAAGAAAAAAGCCTATGAGGATCAAAGCCTTGCGTGGCGGAGATTACTGAGGGGTGTATCGATATCATTCCACTGTAGCGCTTTCAGTACAGGTGGAGGTCGTTTTTGATGCGTCGTCCTTCGTAGGAGCGAGGCTTGCTCGCGATGAACGATAACGCGGTACGTCTGGCGCACCTTATCGTCTGAATCGCGGGCAAGCCTCGCTCCTACGAAGGACGCAGATGGCTTCAGACCTTGCCGGGAATGCCGTATTTGCGCAAACGATGGGCGATGGCGGTGTGGGAGGTTTGCAGGCGGCTGGCCAGTTGGCGGGTCGAGGGGTAATTGACGTAGAGTTTTTCCAGCAGGGTTTTCTCGAACTCTTCCATGGCCTGTTCCAGGCTGTCGACTTCGGTGTCGCTCTGACGCGCCACGGAAGTGCCGGCGATGTCCAGATCACCGATGTCCACCAGCGTGCTTTCGCAGATCGCTGCGGCGCGGAAGATCACGTTCTGCAATTGCCGGACATTGCCCGGCCAACGGTTACCCAGCAGCGCCGGATAGGTGCCGGGCGCCAGGCGGCAGACCGGACGTTGAATCTGCGCACAGGCCTGCTGCATGAAGTAGCGCGCCAACAGCAGAATGTCCTGACCGCGTTCGCGCAGCGGCGGGACTTCGACATTCAGCACGTTCAAGCGATAGAACAGGTCTTCACGAAAGCTGCCTTCGCCGACCATTTTTTCCAGATCGCGGTGGGTGGCGCTGAGTATCCGCACATTGACCCTGACCTCGCGATCACCACCGACCCGGCGGAAGCTGCCATCGTTGAGAAAGCGCAGCAGCTTGGCTTGCAGATAGGGCGACATCTCGCCGATTTCGTCGAGAAACACCGTGCCCTGGTTGGCCAGCTCCATCAGCCCCGGCTTGCCGCCGCGCTGGGCGCCGGTAAAGGCGCCGGGGGCGTAGCCAAACAGCTCACTTTCGGCGAGGTTTTCCGGGAGTGCCGCACAGTTCAGCGCCAGAAACGGCGAACTGTGGCGTGCGCTGATGGCGTGACAGGCGCGGGCCACCAGCTCTTTGCCAGTGCCGGTTTCGCCCTGGATCAACAACGGTGCGTCGAGGGCCGCCACCCGCTGGGCGCGGGCCTTGAGGGTACGGATCGCCGGGGACTCGCCGAGCAGTGCGTCGAAGCCTTCGGCATGGTCGTGATGCAGCGCGGACAGGCGTTCACCGATGCGATTGGGCTGGTACAGCGTCAGCAGAGCCCCGGCGTCGGTGATCGGTGTGGCGTCGAGCAACAGGGTCTGGCCATTGACGGTGATTTCGCGCAACGGCAGACGGAAGCCATGTTCGAGCAACGCATCCAGCAGCGCCGGATCGGCAAACAGTTCGGTGATACTTTCCCCGGCCGGTTCGCGGCCGTACAAGGCAACGAGCGCCGGGTTGGCCAGCAGGACGTTGCCAGCGCTGTCCAGAGCCAGCACCGGGTCGGTCATCGCCGCGAGCAAAGCGTCTAGCTGCAGATGACGGCGCTGGCCGGGGAGGATGTCGACCACTGTCACCGCTTGCACGCCACGCACGCTGAACAGTGCATCGCGTAGCTCTTCCAGCACCTGCGGGCTCAACGTCGGGGCGTCGATGTAGACGTTGGGTGGAACCATTTCCACCGCATCCAGATTGAGATTGCGCCCGCCGAGCAAGGCCAGGACTTCCTGGGTGATGCCGACGCGGTCGATGAAACTGACGTGGATACGCATGGGGCGGTTGACGGTTCTGCAATGCGAGGGGTGGCAAGTATGCCTTGGAGGAGGGTAGTTGGTGAAATGTCGAAATTATCGTCGGTTTCGAAAACCACTACACACCCCAGCCCTCTCCCCAAGGGTGAGGGGTGGATGTCCCTTGCGCCGATAATTTCGGAGCAGGTTTACTCCAGATGCTCCGGCTTGACCGGGTCACCGGATTTGACGCCGAGTTGCTTGCGCACGTCCTCGAACATCTCGTCGTAGTATTTGTGCATCGAGATGATGTTGGCGGTCTTGGGCATGCCGTATTTCTGTGCGATATGGGTGGCGTGGCGAGCAAAATCGAAGGCCTGGTCCTTGGGCAGAAAAAACGACTCCTTGAGCTCCTTACCCTCGACAGTCCCGTGCAGGGTGAAGAGCATGCCTATGCCTTCCTTGGGATCCTGGACCACTTCATAGTCGATACGCAGGTCATAGCTGACGTCGCCTTTTTGCAGCGCGTGGCGCTCGATGTGCAAATGCCCGGGTTCGAATATGGCCATGGGTGTCTCTCCTTCAAGGCTGAAAAAGGGCAGACCGCCGGTCTGCCCTCGAAATTCTTGCAGCAAGCTTCTCGGTAGTCGCTGATCCCGGGTTTCGCCGTGCTGATGTGAGTACCGGCCTGCCCTGGACGATCGCTTCGATGTCCGAGAGTGAACCGATCACCGCGACTTTGCCAGTGTTGTGGGCGAACTTGCAGGCAGCCTGGACTTTGGGGCCTGCCTGCTGCGGTCATGGCTTCACCGCGACGCAGGATCGCCTTGATCGTGTGCATAGGGTATTGCGCTTGCTCCAGGGCGATATTGGCCGGATGACGGCGGCCACAGTGTTGCCTTCGCCGAAGATCGGGGAGAAATATCCAAGGGTACTGAACGGCAGGACGAAGTAACCCAATAACTGACGTGGATCGGTGCATGGGGACATTTCATTGTTTATGAACGGTTTATGCTTATTTCAACGGTATGACAGTGGATGCTGTTGAAGCCTTTTCCAGAGGCTGTGGCTAATATGTAAGCTGAATGGATTCAACTGCCTGGAAATATGAACTTAGTCCGTTTTATCAAATGTGCGCAGTCTGATAGCGATTTCCGCTGGGTGATTGATTTATCAGCAACACACCACAGAACCGCAAAGCGACGGCTGGCGCATAGAATAATTAGTTCTAAGCAAGGCAGGGTTTCTGGCGTTACCTGATAAACGTTATTGCCTGTGATTATTTAGTTGGATGAATAAGTGCTGTAGTTTCGCTCGTTTGAAAACACTTGAACGCCGAGGTAAACATGACCCAGCCGACGCAAAAGCTTCGACTCAGCGCGTTAATCGCTCTGGTAGTGGGTTCGATGATCGGCAGCAGGATCTATTCGTTGTGACTGCGCGCGATGTTTGCAGTGCAGAAGAAGTGACACTTTTTCTGCCTTACCGGCCGCCGTATGACTGGTCGGCGATGTTCGGTTTCCTCGCTGCACGGTCGATTGCCGGGTTGGAGACCGTGGCCGATGGCGCGTATTCACGCAGCATCAGCCTGAAAGGTGTTCATGGCACGCTCAGCGTGCAACCGGGGACGGGAGATGCACTTGAGGTGACGGTGCGTTTTGCGGACCGGGCCTCTATGCCGCAGATTCTGGGGCGATTGCAGCGCATGTTTGATTTGGCGGCTGAGCCGCGGATGATCAATCAGCAATTGGCGCGTGACCCGTTGATGGGCCGGTTGACGGCCGCTCGCCCGGGGCTGCGCGTACCTGGAGCATGGGACGCTCTGGAGTTGGCGATCCGGGCGGTGTTGGGCCAGCAGATCACCATCGGCGCGGCGATTAAACTGGCAGGTAAGCTGGTGGCGCAGTATGGCGAGCCGCTGCGCGCACTGAACCCGAAACTGCCGGGGTTGACCCATGTCTTCCCGGAGCCGGCGGTCATGGCCGCAGCTGATCTCGCTGCATTGGGGATGCCCAAAAATCGTGGCAGGACGTTGTCTGGGGTCGCGCAGGCCTTGCTGGATGATCCGCAGATATTCGAACCCAAGGCCAGCCTGCAGGACAGTGTGGCGAGATTGCTGGAGTTACCCGGTATTGGTGACTGGACGGCGCAGTACATTGCCATCCGCCAGTTGCGCGAGCCCGATGCGTTTGCATCGGGCGATGTGGGGTTGATCAATGCCTTGGCGGCCCTCGAAGGCAAGCCGGTCACGGCCCGCCATCTATTGTTGCGAGCCGAAGCCTGGCGGCCGTGGCGGGCCTATGCGGCACAGCATCTTTGGACGTCGCTCAGCTGATCATTGATTGCCGTTCAACGGATCTCTGGCCTGGCAATCGAACCTTGCAATGCCTCGACACTGACCTTCGGATCCGGACTGCTGCTGTGCATGTACAAGCGGGCTTGCTCGAGAAAATCACTTTAAAATCACCACCATTTCGCCCGATGTGAACCTGACTCACAGGCTGGAGATGCCCACTGCAATGGTGAGCCGGTAATCTTCAACGGCACTTGCAGGCGATGGGCTGGCCCCCAGGTGGTCTGCTCGACCAGCATGCCTTGATCCTCTGCATCTTCTGCCCGCAGAGGCTCTTGCGCGTTGCCAGGCCCATGCTCCACCAACAACTTCGCGGTGCGCGCCAATGACAATCGGGCCGAGCTGCCGTGGCCATGATTCAAGCGTTCTGTCAGCGCGCGAATCGCGCTGGCGGCCATCAGGTAACCGGTCCCATGGTCCAGTGCCTGGACCGGCAACGGCGTGGGTCTGTCGGTCTTTTTCCAGAGCATGCCAGCGTCGGCAATTCCGCTGCTCATCTGTACCAGGCTGTCGAAACCCCGGCGGTTTTGCCAGGGGCCACTCCAACCGTAGGCGTTGAGGCAGACATCAATCAGTCCAGGAGCGATGTTCTGGCGTTCAATCTGCCCGTAACCGAGACGTTCCAGTGCGTCGGCGCGGTAGCCGTGGAGGAGGATGTCGGCCTTTCCCAATAGACTTTCGAATACGGCGCGATCGACGCTGTCATGGAGATTCAGTCGGGCACAACGTTTGCCCAGGGTCACCTCCGGTACGACACCGGGCTCATCCCAATCCGGCGGATCGATGCGCAGCACATCGGCGCCAAGTCCGGCGAGGAAGCGGCTGGCAATCGGGCCTGCGAGCACGCGGGTCAAGTCCAATACCTTGATCCCGGCCAGTGGTTGCGCCACCGAACCTTGCCATTTTTCTGCGGCTTCACGGCTGCTCTGTGCGAAATGGATCAGCGGCTCGGCATTCACCGCCACACCTTGGGGATGCACTTGCCATTGCGCCCAGGAGCGCATTTCGGCGGCGCAGCCTCCGGCGTCGACGAGCGCTTGTTCCAGCTCGGTTTTTCCCCATTGTTCGACCTTGGCGGCCATCGCCGCCCGATCAGCGCACTGGCCCAGGACGCGTTCGGCGCTGGCGCGGTGATGCGCTGCATTGGTGTGCAGACGGATCCAGCCGTCGCGGGTGGCGTAGTCACCGGCTATCGGGTCCCACAGTGGCGGGACGCTCCAGCCGACTGGACGCAGTGAGGTGGCGAACCAGAACGACGCCAGACGCCGGTCGACTTCCAGCGCGGGCAAGCGGCCGGTCTGGCTGCGAAGCAGTTCGGCAACGGCAAGGCCTGCGGCAGCGATGCTGGCACCAGCCAAATCGGTGACGGCAAATGCCGAGGACAGGGCGCCGATGGAGGTGAAACGGATGGTTTCAGGGGGTTGCTGCAAGCCAAGTGCAGCATGAATGGACGTCAGAAAATCAGTCATCAAAGGCCCTCCGGAAGAGGGGGAATCATAGATTAATGATCAAAAGATCAAAAGCTGCGCGGGTATCTGTAGGCGCGAGGCTTGCCCGCGAAATGGGCGTTGCGGTGTATCAGACCAACCCGCTCATCGTTGATCGCGGGCAAGCCTCGCTCCTACGGGGGTTACCCCCGAAAGTTGTGGCGAGGGGGCGGTGGATCAGGACGTCTGCGGCACAGTTTCCGGTCGTGACCAGATCCACAGATTACCCAGGCTCATTCCGGCAATGGCCAGGTAGATCGGCCAGCCGTGGTCGAGCATCACCAGCATTAGCCCGGCGCATAGCAGCATGCTGAGGGTGGCGCTGACCTTGGCTCTACGGGCGATGATTTTGCCGTTGCGCCAGTTGTTCAGGATCGGCCCGAACAGCCGATGGTTTTCCAGCCAGGCACTCAGGCGCGGCGAGCTTTTGGTCGCAGCCCAGGCGGCCAGCAGGATGAACTCGGTGGTCGGCAAACCTGGCACGACGATGGCGATCAGCCCCAAGGCCAGACTGGCGTAGGCCAGCAGGCCAAAGAGGAGGCGGGCGGATTTTGAGGTGGGGAGGGATTGGCGGGTCATAGGCTTGATTGTATCGGTTCTTTTGAAACATCTCCGAACCCTGTAGGAGCGAGCGGTGCGGCGATCCGACTTGCCCGCGATCAATGCGCTGCGGTGTATCAGACAGACTGCGTCATCGTTCATCGCGGGCAAGGGCTAGGCGCCCCCCCTGCTCCTACAAAAGCATGTCCGGTTCAGGCTAGTTCGGGTGCCGTGGCGTACGCCTGTTCCAGCAATACGGTGAAGCGGTTGAATGCGTCGATCGCGCCTTTCTCTACATCGACTTCTTCTTCGGCGCTGAACTCAAGCCCGTCGAGGGTTTTGATGAAGCTCTTCCAGCCTTCGGCACGACCGCCAGCCGGCTCGCCCAGGTGGCGGGCACCGAAGGTGTCGCTCAAGCCCAGGCTGACGGCACGTTTGATCAAAAACGCTGCGCCGAGTTTCGAGCCCTCGGAAACGAAGATCCAGCCCAGGGCTTGGGCTTTACTCG
This sequence comes from Pseudomonas sp. GW821-FHT07G10, assembly GCF_059418545.1. Taxonomy (NCBI): domain Bacteria; kingdom Pseudomonadati; phylum Pseudomonadota; class Gammaproteobacteria; order Pseudomonadales; family Pseudomonadaceae; genus Pseudomonas; species Pseudomonas sp. GW821-FHT07G10. Next base: position 7,307 of record NZ_JBWKQB010000040.1, read on the forward strand.
GGTTTTTAACCGCGCCAGCAACCGATGCCGGTACATCTGTCTCGAGATCGGCAAGGTCGGCCCTGGCCTGCTCGGCACGGCAGCGGGCTGGCAGGTCCGGGACGATGCTGATCAGTTCAGCGTCGTTGTACAGCGCCACCAGCTCCGACTGGAACAGGTACTGGGCGACGACGAAACGGGCGAAGCTGGCTTGGGTTTCAAACGGCGCGTGTGCTTTGACCAGCGCGTCGAGTCGGGCATGAGGTTCGTTTGTGATCTGGTTCAGACGCTGGGAGCGCAGGCTTGGGCGCTGGGTTGAATCCTGATTGGTCATGAAGATGTCCTTGAGAATGAGAGGCGCTTTGTAACTAGACGAACGGGGAGACGTGGCAGCGTAAAAAATCCTCACTGCGTCATGGATAAGAGCGACGCAGTGAGGACCCCGGATCAGATATCCCAAATCAGGTTGACCGCGAAGTTGCGACCCGGCTGGGTCAGGCGGTCGAGGTTGGCCGGGCTGATCACGGCGGCTTCGCCGACGCTGTCGAAGCCGCGCACGTCATCCCACAGCCAGTACTTCTTGTCGGTCAGATTGTAGAGGCCAGCGTTGACGGTGACATCGTCGGTGACCTTGTAAAAAGCGCTGAGGTCGAGAATGCCGAAGCCAGGCGATTTGAATTGGGTGCTGACGCCGTCAGGCGACTTGAAGTTGCTGTTGTCGACGCGATCTTTCTTCTTGACCACCGTCCAGCTGAGCAAGGCGCCATAGTTGTCCTGATCGTAGCCCAGGCCAAACACGCCGGTCAGCGGGTTGATGCTGTTGATTGGCTCGCCGGTGTCGTTGTTGCGACCGTGGGCGTAGGCCACCGAGCCCTGGCTGTAGAGGCCTTGTGGTGCGCCAAAGGCATCCAGTTGCAGGCGACCCTTGACCTCGATGCCCTTGATGGTGGCGTGCTTGATGTTGCTGCTCTGGAAGGTCAGCTCGGTGTAGCCGGGGGTGACGGCGTCTTCATTGATGAAGTCGCGATACTGGTTGTAGAACACCGCCACATCGAACGAGCCGGATTCGAAGTTGCCGCGCAGGCCGGTCTCGTAGCTTTTGCTTGTTTCCGGTTGCAGATCAGGGTTAGGCGCCACGCGGTAGCCGGTGGTGGTGTTCTCGAAGCGTCCGTACAACGCCTTGGCGGTCGGGGTGCGGAAACCTTCGGTGTATTGACCGTACCAGGTGTACTGATCGGTCAGCGCGTAGGTCAGTCCAAACTTGGGCGACACACGGTGCCAGGTTTTGTTCTCGTCACTGACGGCGCCTTTGCCATCGGCGGCGACGGTGTTGAGAAATTCCTGGGTGATGTGCGGCTTGAGCTGGGTGTAGTCGTAGCGCAGGCCCGGCAGGAAGGTCCACTGGTTCCAGTTGATTTGATCCTGGGCGAACAGGCTGTAGGTGTTGATGGTCGGGTCCGGGAAGTCGCTGGACTTCTTCAATACATCCGCCGGGCTGATTGCACCGATGGCCGTGCAGCCACGACCGACCGCCAGGCAAGTAGCGCTACCGCTGCGCGAGCCGGTGACTTTCTGCTGCTTGAGGGTAGTGCCGTAGGTCAGCAGGTGATCGGTCTCACCGATGCTCAATGCCTTGTCCAATTGTGCGTCGAACACCCACTGCTGCTCTTCAAAGAGCGTGTCGCGCGAGCGCATCACATTGCGGCTGAACGGGAAGTAGTTTTCCACGGTGCTTTGGTCGGTCTTGGCAATCTGGTAGTTCAGGCTCCACTTGAGGTGATCGGCCACTGTGGTCTCGAGGGCGAAGTTGTTCTCCAGGCCGAAACGCTCTCGGGTAACGGTGTCGTTACCGGTACGCGAACGATACATACCCAGCGGCTGGCCCGCGTTGAACGGACCACCGACGGCGCTTTTCTGATTGATGTCGCGATCGTCCTTGTACTTTTCGTAGGTCAGGCCCAGACGCGAATCTTCGTTGTAGTTCCAGCCCAGTTTCGCCAGCACGTTGGTGGTGCGCACGTCTTCCGGGTTGGCAGCGGTGCGTTCCAGCCCGGTGCCGTTGTTGCTGGCGAAGGACTCGGTTTCGTGACCCTCGCGCTGACTCAAGTGCAGCAGGCCATCGAACTGATCGACGCGGCCGGCGAAAGTGCCGGACTTCAGCCAGCTCTCGTCGGAAGAGTTGTAGCCGGTCTTCAGGCGTACGCCGAAGTCCTGGCCGGGTTTGATGATGTCGTCCGGGTCGAGGGTGAAATAGCTGACCGCGCCGCCGATGGCGTTACTGCCGTAGAGCACTGACGCCGGGCCGCGGAGTATCTCCACGCGCTTGACGATTTCCGGGTCGACGAAGTTGCGCTGGGTCTTGGCATAGGGGCCGTTGAAGAAGCCGTTGGGGACTTCGACGCCGTCGACCTGGGTCAGAATCCGGTTGCCATCGATGCCGCGGATGTTGTAGCCGGTGATGCCGCCACGTTGACCGGCACCGCCCACCGAAACACCCGGCTCGTAGCGCACCAGTTCCTTGATGGTGTTGACGTTCTGGCGGTCCAGCTCCTGACGGTCGTGAACCGTGACGGTGCTCGGCACGGTGGTCACGTCCTGTGCCTGACGAGTGGCACTGATGGTCACCTTTTGCAGGGCCAGTGCGCCGCCGGTACGCCTTTCCAGAACGATGTTGTTGTTACCGAGCTTGCGATAGCTCAGGTTGGTGCCCGACAACAGTCGGTCCAGCGCTTTTTCCGGCGCCAGTGAACCGCGCACGCCAGGCGATGCGACGCCTTCAGCGAGCTCTGCGGGCAGCCCGACTTGCCAGCCGGTGACGGCGGTAAAGGCGTTCAGTGCCGACACCAGCGGCTGCTGGGCGATGGCGAAAGTGTAATCGCCCATGTTGTGGGTCGGTTGTTGGGCTGCGGTGGCGGCCATGGCCGGGGTGGCTGGTGCGCCAGCCAGCAGGATGGCGGCGGTGAGCAAGGACAGCGTGCCGTTTTGCAGGCGTGCAGAAGATGAAGGGGACCGGCTGTTGAGGCGAGGGGACATCGATAGCGCTCCGTGTCGCACGAATCTTATAGGTGCAGATCAGCATTAAAAATGCGAATCAATTGCATTGGCTATAACGAGACGTTCTACCGATGGCTATCGAGTAAAAATAAGTTCGAATCAGTTGAGGATTACCAGTGCCGGGAATTCCTGGAGCCTGGCGGAAGTGATGTGGGCCAGGGCGCGAACCACCTCCAGCGGCTGGTCGAGACGGTAGTTGCCGGTTACCGCAACATCGGCAAGCTGTGCGTTGTTGTTGATGATCCAGCCCGGGTAGTAACGACGCAGTTCAGCCAGCACCTGGCTCAGCGGGCAGTTTTCGAACACCAGGCGTCCCTGGACCCAGGCCAGGTCCTTGTCGAGGTCCAGCCTGGCGGGCCGATCAAAACCATTCGGGCCGATGCGGATGCTGTCCCCGGCGGAAAGGCGTATTCGCGCGTCGTCACGGGTCGTCTGGAGATCGACGTCACCGCGCTGAACCCTGACCTGGGCCACGCCGTCCAGATAACGCACGGCAAATGCGGTGTCGCGCACGCTGGCCCTGACCGGGCCGGCGTCGATTTCCAGCGGCTGACCACGATTGGCCGTCACGTCGAAAAACGCCTCGCCCTGAAACAGACGGGCAACGCGCTGCTGTTCGTTGATGGTGCTGGACAACGCCGAGTTGGTGTTGAGCAGGACCTGGGAGCCGTCCTCCAGTTGCAGGCGCTGGCGCTCGCCGACCACGGTCAGATGATCGGCCTGCAAACGCAGTGGCAGGTTGCTGAAACTGAATAAACCGAGCACCAACACGGCCGCTGTGGCGAGCGGCTTCCAGTGCGGGCGCAGGCGCGAGAGGATCGACTTTTTATGCTGTGCGCTCAGGCTTTGAGCGCACTGTGCTACCTGCGGACCGTCCCAGATGGCCTGGGCTTTGGCAAAGGCCTGGGCGTGCAACGGCGAGGCCGCCAACCAGTCGTGGAATTGCCGGGTTTGCTCTTCGCCCGGACGTTCCAGCACGATCAGCCAATCCAGCGCCTGGTCCATGGCACTGTCGCTGGAGGTGTCCGGCGCCATGGCTGGCGGGCGGAATCGGTCGGTGTCCGTCACGGGCGTTCCTTGGTGGTGTCTGCAGCACGACTGCTTTACTGGATGGATATCTGGAAAGAGGGCTAAGGGTAACAAACTGATTTGTATGACACCCATACTGTATTAAAGAGTAATCCGGCAGACCGATCAGCTGTTTAAGCGTTCGGCGACGCCGATGCAGATGGCCATGATCAGTTTGAGTTCTTTTTGTACGGTGCTCAGGGACACGCCGAGCTTCTCGGCGATTTCCAGGTAGCTGTGTCCGTGCAGGCGACTGAGCATGAAAATCTGCTGCTGGCGCGGGCTGAGTTGGCTGAGGCTGATGTTCAAGCGTTCGAGCAACTGTTCGGCATGGGCGGCATCTTCGGCACTGCTCAGGGGCGCGGCGACGCTTTGCACCACATCCAGCGGGACGTCCTCAAGCAGGGTCCGGGCCTGGATGCGCCGCGAGCGCAGATGATCCAGGGCAAGGTTGCGGGCGGTCTGAAAAACGAAGGGTTCCAGGTGGTCGATCGCCCGTTCGCTCAAGGCGCGGGTCACGCGCAGGTAGGTTTCCTGCAAGAGGTCTTCGGCGGTGCTGTGGTTGTTGACCATCCGCTCCAGCGTGCGCAGCAGAGAGACTCGCTGAGCGAGGAAGACGTGGTTGAAGCGCGATTGACTCACGGTAGGACCTGATCCATTTTGCAGTTAATGATAATGCTTATCATCTGCACGAATGGTCAAGTACTACTTTGTGAGAGAGTTACTGACGGCCCAGCAGGTAAGCCTCGTAATCGGGAATCCGGTACGAGTGCGGTTGATCCATCAGCGGACTGCTGAGCAGGTAGTCGGCGCTGCATTCATTGCAGGCCACCGGGATGTTCCAGACCGCCGCAACCCGCAGCAACGCCTTGATGTCCGGGTCGTGTGGTTGTGGCTCGAAGGGGTCCCAGAAAAACACCAGCATATCCACCCGCTGCTCGGCGATCCGTGCACCGAGTTGCTGATCGCCGCCTAACGGGCCGCTGATCATACTTTCCACGGGCAGGCCCAGACGTTTACTCAGCAGCAGGCCGGTGGTGCCGGTAGCGACCAGTTCGTGTTGGGCGAGCTTGTCCTTTTGCCGTTCGGCCCAGTCCAGCAGGAACACTTTGCAGTGGTCATGGGCGACCAGGGCGATACGCTTGCGCGCCGCCATGGTTTTCTGGGTGAAGCTGATACCGATCATCGGTTGCTGTTCCATAGGCGATTCGCTTTATTGGGCGTTGCAGAGCGCCCGAAGGCTGCGATTTTTTCAGCGGTCACGCGGACGTCAAGATCAAAAGATCGCAGCCTGCGCCAGCACCTACTCCGCGTTGCAGAGGGCCAGGCAGTTATCGAGCATGCGGTTGGAGAAGCCCCATTCATTGTCGTACCAGGCCAGCACTTTGAGCAGCTTGCCGCTGACCTTGGTGTGGTTGGCATCGAAGATTGACGACAGAGGATTGTGGTTGAAGTCGCTGGAGACCAGCGGCAGGGTGTTGTAACCGAGGATCTTCGAATGCTGGCTGGCGTCTTTGAGCAGCGCGTTGACCTCATCGGCTGTCGCTTCGCGTTTGAGCTGCACGGTCAGGTCCACCAGCGACACGTTGATCACCGGTACGCGCACCGACATGCCGGTCAGTTTGCCCGCCAGCTCCGGCAGCACCAGGCCCACCGCTTCGGCGGCGCCGGTCTTGCTCGGGATCATGTTCTGGGTGGCCGAACGGGCACGGTACGGGTCGACATGGTAGACGTCGGTGAGGTGCTGGTCATTGGTGTAGGCGTGGATGGTGGTCATCAAACCGCTTTCGATGCCCAGCTCGCGGTGCAGCACCTGGGCCACGGGGGCCAGGCAGTTGGTGGTGCACGACGCGTTGGAAATGATCTGGTGCGATTGGCGCAGAATGTCGTGGTTGACCCCGTAGACAACGGTGGCGTCGGCGCCTTTGGCCGGTGCCGAGATAATCACTTTGCGTGCGCCGGCAGTAATATGGGCAGCAGCTTTGGCGCGGTCGGTGAACAGGCCGGTGCATTCGAAGACCACGTCGATCTTCTCGGCAGCCCATGGCAGTTCGGCCGGGTTGCGGATGGCGCTGACCGCGATACGGTCACCGTTGACGGTCAGGCTTTCCTGATCGTGCTGCACGTCGGCATCAAAGGTGCCGTGGACGGTGTCGTACTTGAGCAGGTGCGCGTTCATCGCGCTGTCCCCCAGATCGTTGATGGCGACGATCTGCAGATCCTGACGATAGCCTTGGGTATAAAGTGCTCGCAGGACGTTACGGCCAATACGGCCAAAACCATTGATTGCAATTCGTAGAGTCATTTGAAAAGCGCCTGCTGTAATTTTGTTGTTGGAATTACAAGATTATTCGTAAAAAAATAGAAAACAAGCCTTTTTAGTGGCAATATTTTGTTTTATCTACAACGAGTGGCCTGAATCAACTGGTCCGAATGCTTGAAAAGCACGTCTGCAATGCCAAGCGCAGACACCTTCAATCAGCATAGACAATCAGGTCGCCACATCCGTTAGCCTGGAGTTCTACATATGCATCCCCGCGTTCTTGAGGTCACCGAACGGCTTATTTCCCGCAGTCGCGCTACTCGCGAGGCTTACCTGGCCCTGATTCGCGGTGCCGCCAGCGATGGCCCGCAACGCGCCAGATTGCAATGTGCCAACTTCGCCCACGGCGTGGCGGGTTGCGGCACTGAAGACAAAAACACTCTGCGGATGATGAACGCCGCCAACGTGGCAATAGTTTCGTCATATAACGACATGCTCTCGGCGCATCAGCCGTACGAGCACTACCCGGAACAGATCAAACACGCGTTGCGCGAGATCGGCTCGGTCGGCCAGTTCGCCGGTGGCGTACCGGCCATGTGTGATGGCGTGACCCAGGGTGAACCGGGCATGGAGCTGGGCATTGCCAGCCGCGAAGTGATCGCGATGTCGACTGCCGTGGCGCTGTCCCACAACATGTTCGACGCGGCGATAATGCTCGGTATCTGCGACAAGATCGTTCCCGGCCTGATGATGGGCGCGCTGCGCTTCGGTCACTTGCCGACGATTTTTGTCCCGGGCGGGCCGATGGTCTCGGGGATTTCCAACAAGGAAAAAGCCGACGTCCGCCAGCGCTACGCCGAAGGCAAGTGCAGCCGCGAAGAGCTGCTGGAATCGGAGATGAAGTCCTACCACAGCCCTGGCACCTGCACCTTCTACGGCACCGCCAACACCAACCAGTTGCTGATGGAAGTCATGGGCCTGCACTTGCCGGGCGCATCCTTCGTCAACCCGAACACCCCGCTGCGTGATGCCTTGACCCGCGAAGCCGCGCACCAGATCACCCGTCTGACCAAACAAAGCGGTAACTTCACGCCGCTGGGCGAGATCGTCGACGAACGTTCGCTGGTCAACTCCATCGTGGCACTGCACGCCACTGGCGGCTCGACCAACCACACGCTGCACATGCCGGCCATCGCCATGGCGGCGGGCATTCAATTGACCTGGCAGGACATGGCCGACCTCTCCGAGGTGGTGCCGACCCTGTCCCACGTCTACCCCAACGGCAAAGCCGACATCAACCACTTCCAGGCCGCGGGCGGAATGTCGTTCCTGATCCGCGAACTGCTGGAAGCCGGTTTGCTCCACGAAAACGTCAACACTGTGGCCGGCCATGGCCTGAGCCGCTACACCCAGGAGCCGTTCCTGGAGAACGGTGAACTGGTGTGGCGTGAAGGTCCGATCGAAAGCCTCGATGAAAACATCCTGCGGCCGGTGGCTCGCGCGTTCTCGCCAGAGGGCGGTTTGCGGGTGATGGAAGGCAACCTCGGCCGTGGCGTGATGAAGGTCTCGGCGGTTGCGCCAGAGCACCAGATCGTCGAAGCACCGGCGATGGTGTTCCAGGATCAGCAGGACCTGGCCGATGCCTTCAAGGCAGGTCTGCTGGAGAAGGATTTTGTCGCGGTGATGCGCTTCCAGGGGCCGCGTTCCAACGGTATGCCGGAACTGCACAAAATGACCCCGTTCCTCGGTGTTCTGCAGGACCGTGGCTTCAAGGTTGCGCTGGTCACCGACGGGCGTATGTCCGGTGCTTCCGGAAAGATCCCGGCGGCGATCCACGTCAGCCCCGAAGCCTTTGTCGGTGGCGCGCTGGCGCGAGTGCTCGACGGCGACATCATTCGTGTCGATGGCGTCAATGGTACCTTGCAGCTTATGGTGGACACCGATGAATTCGCGGCACGCGAGCCGGCCAAAGGTCTGCTGGATAACGGCATTGGTTGCGGTCGTGAATTGTTCGGTTTCATGCGCATGGCCTTCAGCTCGGCAGAGCAAGGTGCCAGCGCCTTTACCTCTGCACTGGAGACCCTGAAGTGAAGCTAGCGCTGGTCGGTGACATTGGCGGAACCAATGCACGTTTTGCGTTGTGGAAAGACCAGCAACTGGAGTCGATCCAGGTGCTGGCGACGGCCGACCACACCAGCCCGGAAGAGGCCATTGGCGTCTATCTGAGCGGGCTGGGTTTGCCCCTCGGTTCGATCGGGTCGGTATGCCTGTCGGTGGCCGGCCCCGTGAGTGGTGACGAATTTCGCTTTACCAACAACCACTGGCGGTTGAGTCGTAAAGCCTTCTGCCAGGCCTTGCAGGTCGATCAGCTGCTGTTGGTCAATGACTTCTCGGCCATGGCGCTGGGCATGACCCGCCTGCAACCGGGTGAATATCGGGTGGTTTGCGAAGGGACTCCCGAACCGTTGCGTCCGGCGGTGGTGATCGGGCCGGGCACAGGGCTCGGTGTCGGTACCTTGCTAGACCTTGGCGTAGGCCGCTGGGCTGCGTTGCCAGGCGAAGGCGGGCATGTCGACTTACCGTTGAGCAGCCTGCGGGAAACCCAGTTGTGGCAACACATCTACAGTGAGATCGGTCATGTCAGCGCCGAGACCGCGCTGAGCGGCAGCGGCTTGCCGCGGGTCTATCGGGCGATTTGTGCGGTGGACGGGCATGAGCCGGTCCTCGATACGCCGGAGGCGATCACAGCTGCGGGGCTTGCGGGGGATCCGATTGCGCTGGAAGTACTGGAGCAATTCTGCTGCTGGCTCGGTCGCGTCGCCGGCAACAACGTGTTGACCACTGGCGGGCGTGGCGGGGTGTATATCGTGGGTGGCGTGATACCGAGGTTTGCCGACTTCTTCCTGGAGAGTGGTTTTGCTCGTTGCTTCGCCGACAAGGGCTGCATGAGCGATTATTTCAAGGGTATTCCGGTGTGGCTGGTGACAGCGCCATATTCCGGCCTGACGGGGGCCGGCGTGGCACTGGAGCAGGCGGTTTCCTGATGATCGTTCCCACGCTCCGCGTGGGAATGCCGCCATGGACGCTCTGCGTCCGCTTCGAGAGGTGACGCAGAGCGTCACGGGATGCATCCCCGCGCAGAGCGTGGGAACGATCCAGATCTGTGATCCATAAGGCATAATCCGCTCCATCCATAACAACAAGGACGACCCACGTGAGCTCAGTCAGTAAGTCGATTTTGTTGGTCGATGACGATCAAGAGATACGCGAGTTGCTGGACGCCTACCTCAGCCGCGCCGGCTTTCAGGTGCGGACCACGCCGGACGGCGCCGGGTTTCGCCAGGCCTTGAACGACGCACCGAGTGACCTGGTGATCCTCGATGTGATGCTGCCGGACGAAGACGGCTTCAGCCTGTGTCGCTGGATTCGCCAGCACCCGCGTCAGTCCCAGGTGCCCATCATCATGCTTACCGCCAGTTCCGACGAAGCCGACCGGGTGATCGGGCTGGAGTTGGGCGCCGACGACTATCTGGGCAAACCCTTCAGCCCCCGTGAATTGCAGGCGCGGATCAAGGCCTTGTTGCGCCGGGCCCAGTTCGGTCAGGAGCGCTCCGGTGGTGAAGTCTTGTCCTTCGATGACTGGCGACTGGATATGGTCAGCCACCGCTTGTTTCATACCGACGGCGAGGAAGTGATTTTGTCCGGTGCCGATTTCGCTTTGCTGAAACTGTTCCTGGATCACCCGCAGGAAATCCTCGATCGCGACACCATCGGCAACGCCACCCGCGGCCGTGATTTGATGCCGCTGGACCGTATCGTCGACATGGCGGTCAGTCGCTTGCGCCAGCGTTTGCGCGACACCGACAAACCACCGCGCCTGATTCGCACGGTGCGCGGCAGCGGTTATCAATTGGCTGCCAATGTGGTTGCCAGCAATGGTCACTGAGTTCTTCGCCAGAATCGCTCGCCGCGTGCCGGTGCCACGTTCGTTGCTTGGGCGAATGTTGTTGCTGACGTTACTGGCGGTGCTGTTCGCGCAGACGCTGTCGAGTGTGATCTGGGTTTCGCAATTGCGCGCTACCCAGCTTGAAGGACTGGTCACCAGCGCCCGCAGCCTGGCGCATTCGATGACTGCCAGCGTCAGTTACTTCCGGTCGTTGCCGGTGGCTTACCGACCGTTGGTGCTCGACCAGTTGCGCAGCATGGGCGGCACGCGATTCGTCGTGACCCTCAACGACAAGCCCTTGGGTATGGAAGTGCTACCGCCGACGCCGCGCAAGCTAGCGGTGCTCAAGGCGGTGGATGAGGTGCTGCGCCAGTCCTTGGGCAATGATGCGGTTATCTCGGTGCAATTCGTCAGCGCCGAAGACCTGCGGATATTCAATGGCGGTTTGAAACTCGATGAGTTGCCGCGCTCCTGGGCCCATTACGCGCTGACCCTGGAGCCGGTCAATCCGCCGGTGCTGGTCACGCAAATTCAGTTGGCCCCGGGCGAATGGCTATACATCGCCTCGCTGTTGCCCGAACCCTACACCAGCCTCGAAGAGCAAGGGCTGCCTTCGCAGCAGGTGTGGTTCATTCTGCTGACCAGCGGCTTTCTGCTGCTGTTCATCGGCCTGTTGGTGCACTGGCAAAGTCGACCGCTCAAGCGTCTGGCGCGGGCCGCGCGGGACATGTCGTTGGGCGCCGAAGTCGAGCCGGTAGCCGAGGGTGGTGGCAGCGAAGTGGTCGAGGTCGGCCGCGCCTTCAATACCATGCGTGAGCGCATCAGTCGCTACCTGACCGAGCGCAGCCAGTTGTTCAGCGCCATTTCCCATGACTTGCGTACGCCGATTACCCGTCTGCGGCTGCGGGTCGAACTGCTGGAAGATGAACAGCTGCAAGCCAAGTTCGGTCGGGATCTCGATGAGTTGGAGTTGCTGGTCAAAGGCGCGCTGCAATGCGTCAAAGACACCGATATTCACGAAAACATCGAGCCAGTGGACCTCAACCATGTGCTCGATTGCCTGGTCGAACCCTATCTGAGTCCCAACGGCAATGGCCGGGTGACCCAGCAGGGGCGGGCGCTGGCGACCTATCCTGGCAAACCGCTAGCGCTCAAGCGCTGTATCGGCAACCTGATCGACAACGCGTTGAAGTACGGACAGAAGGCTCATCTGCATATCGATGACGATGACGCCGCGTTCATCCTGCATGTCGACGATGAGGGGCCGGGGGTGCCTGAACAGCGTCTGGAACAGGTCTTCGAGCCGCACTTTCGTCTGTCGGGTCAGCAGCAGGGTTACGGCCTGGGGCTGGGCATCGCCCGCAACATCGCTCATAGCCATGGTGGTGAAGTGAGCTTGCAGAATCTGCGTGAGGGTGGGTTGCGGGTGACGTTGCATTTGCCCCGCAGTGTGGATTGACCGGTACTTTGTAGCAGCAGGCTTCGCCAGTTGCTACGAAAAGCGGATCCTCTTGTGTCACTGAGCGGTGACATTCGGCCGGTCCTTCGTTACCTGCGCTGTACCACGCGTTGTTTAGACTCCAGTCAGTCATAACAACAAAAAAAGGTACCCAATGGACACCACTCCTCCAACGTTCAGCTGTTGGCTGAATTCGCCTGCCCACCACGCCTGGCTCGCCGCCGAAGGCCAGCGTCTGTTGTCATTCGCCAAAGCCGCGAAAGTTGTCGAAGGCTTTGGCAATCTCGACGATCAGGGCTGCCTCCCGGCTAATGCCCAAGCCGAAACCATGAACACCGCGCGCATGACCCACAGCTTTGCCATGGCGCACGTTCAGGGCATACCCGGGTTTGCCGAACTGGTCGATCACGGTATCGCCGCCCTGAGCGGACCGCTTCGGGACGCCAGGCACGGCGGCTGGTTTGCCGCACCGTCCCACCGCGACGGCAACACGGGCAAAGCCGCCTACCTGCATGCCTTTGTCGCGCTGGCTGCCAGCTCTGCGGTTGTCGCCGGGCGGCCGGGTGCACAGGCCTTGCTGGCGGATGCGATCACCATTATCGACGAGCACTTCTGGAGCGAAGAGGAGGGCGCCATGCGCGAATCCTTCAATCGTGACTGGAGTGACGAAGAAACCTATCGCGGCGCCAACAGCAATATGCATGCAACCGAGGCTTTTCTGGCCCTGGCGGATGTCACCCAGGACAGTCGCTGGCTGGACCGCGCGTTGCGCATCGTCGAGCGAGTGATTCATACCCATGCTGCGGCCAACGAGTTCATGGTCATCGAGCATTTCGATCGACACTGGCAGCCGCTACGCGAATACAACCAGGACAAACCCGACGATGGTTTCCGGCCCTACGGCACTACCCCCGGCCACGGTTTCGAATGGGCGCGGCTAGTGCTGCACCTTGACGCAGCTCGTCATCGGGCGGGGCTGCTGACACCGCAATGGTTGGCGACGGATGCCCAGGGCTTGTTCGACAGCGCCTGCCGTCATGGTTGGGCAGTCGATGGGGCGCCGGGCATCGTCTATACCCTGGACTGGGACAATCGCCCGGTGGTTCGCCATCGATTGCACTGGACACATGCCGAAGCCAGTGCCGCCGCCAGCGCTTTGCTCAAGCGCACGGGTGAGCCTCGTTACGAAACCTGGTATCGGTTGTTTTGGGAGTTCAGTGAAACCCGGCTGATCGATCGAGACAATGGCAGTTGGCATCACGAACTGGACCCGCAGAATCGACCCAGTGCCGATATCTGGGCCGGCAAACCCGATCTCTATCACGCCTGGCAAGCCGTTCTGCTGCCCCGTCTGCCTCTGGCGCCCAGCATGGCAACTGCCCTGGCACAGTTATCCCTGAGCGTTGCTGTGTAACCATGTCGTGACATTTACGCGTCCCTTCGTTACCTGCGAAGGCTAAAGCCCTGGTTAAAATCCTATGCAGCGCAAGCACCAGACTTGCATGCATAACAACAAGAAAGGTACTTCAGATGAATGCGATTTCTCGCCTCGCCACTGTCATTTCTCTCGCCTCATTGTTTCCCCTCAGCGCCCTTGCTGCCGAGTCCAAAGGTTCCGTGGAAGTCGTGCACTGGTGGACTTCTGGCGGTGAAAAAGCAGCGGTCGATGTCCTCAAGGCTCAAGTCGAAAAAGACGGCTTCACCTGGAAGGACGGTGCAGTTGCCGGCGGCGGTGGCGCTACAGCCATGACCGTACTCAAGAGCCGCGCCGTGGCGGGTAACCCACCGGGTGTCGCGCAAATCAAAGGCCCGGATATCCAGGAGTGGGGCAGCACTGGCCTGCTCAGCACCGACGCCCTGAAAGGCGTTTCCAAAGCGGAAAACTGGGACAGCCTGCTCTCGGTCAAGGTCGCCAATACCGTCAAGTACGAAGGCGATTACGTCGCTGTGCCGGTGAACATCCACCGGGTCAACTGGCTGTGGATCAACCCGGCCGTCTTCAAGAAAGCCGGTATCGAAAAAGCCCCGACCACCCTCGAAGAGTTCTATGCCGCTGGCGACAAACTGAAAGCCGCAGGCTTCATTGCCCTGGCCCACGGCGGTCAGCCTTGGCAGGACAGCACCGTGTTTGAAGATGTGGTGCTCTCGGTCATGGGCGCTGATGGTTACAAGAAAGCCCTGGTCGATCTGGACCAGAAAACCCTTTCCGGCCCTGAAATGGTCAAGTCCTTCACCGAGCTGAAAAAGCTCACCGGCTACATGGACCCCAATCGCGCGGGGCGTGACTGGAACATCGCTGCCGCCGATGTCATCAACGGCAAGGCTGGCATGCAGATGATGGGTGACTGGGCCAAAAGCGAATGGACCGCCGCCCACAAGGTAGCCGGCAAGGACTATGAGTGTGTGCCGTTCCCGGGCACTGAAAAAGCCTTCACCTACAACATCGACTCCCTCGCAGTGTTCAAGCTCAAGGCCGATCGCACCGGCGATATCGCTGCTCAGCAGGACCTGGCCAAGGTCGCACTGGGTAAAGACTTCCAGAAGGTCTTCAGCATCAACAAAGGTTCGATCCCGGTTCGCACCGACATGCTCAATGACATGAGCACGTTGGGCTTCGACTCCTGCGCCCAGGCGTCGGCCAAGGATTTCCTGGCTGACGAGAAGACCGGCGGCCTGCAACCGAGCATGGCGCACAACATGGCCACGTCCCTGGCGGTACAGGGCGCGATCTTCGATGTGGTGACCAACTTCATGAACGACAAGAGCGCTGACCCGGCCAAGGCCAGCGCCCAATTGGCATCGGCCATCAAAGCCGCCCAGTAGTCCCTGACGCCGCGTGAACTTGTGGGAGCGAGCAAGCTCGCTCCCACAAGGGGTCACTGTGCGCATTCACTTCTCTTCAACTGGATTATCCCGATGAGCTCTGTGGCGGTTTTCAGCAAAGCCTCACCGTTTGACGCACTGCAGCGCTGGCTCCCCAAACTGGTTTTGGCGCCGAGCATGCTGATCGTCCTGGTTGGCTTTTACGGTTACATCATTTGGACATTCGTTCTGTCCTTTACCAATTCCAGCTTCATGCCGAGCTACAAGTGGGTAGGCCTGCAGCAGTACATCCGGTTGATGGAAAACGACCGCTGGTGGGTCGCGAGCAAGAACCTCGCGGTCTTCGGCGGTATGTTTATCGGCATCAGCCTGGTGCTCGGCGTGTTTCTGGCGGTGCTGCTGGATCAGCGCATTCGCAAGGAAGGCTTCATACGCACCGTCTACCTGTACCCGATGGCGCTGTCGATGATCGTCACCGGTACCGCCTGGAAATGGCTGCTCAACCCAGGCCTGGGGCTGGACAAGATGCTGCGTGACTGGGGCTGGGAAGGCTTTCGCCTGGACTGGCTGGTGGATCAGGATCGCGTGGTCTACTGCCTGGTGATCGCCGCTGTGTGGCAAGCCTCGGGCTTTGTCATGGCGATGTTCCTGGCCGGCCTGCGCGGTGTCGATCAATCGATCATCCGTGCCGCTCAAGTCGATGGTGCGAGCTTGCCGACCATCTATTTGAAGATCGTCCTGCCGAGCCTGCGTCCGGTGTTTTTCAGCGCCTTCATGATCCTCGCGCACATCGCGATCAAGAGCTTCGACCTGGTGGCGGCGATGACGGCGGGCGGTCCGGGTTACTCCTCCGACCTGCCGGCAATGTTCATGTATTCCTTCACCTTCAGCCGTGGCCAGATGGGCATCGGTTCGGCGAGCGCGATGATGATGCTCGGCGCGATCCTGGCGATTCTGGTGCCGTACCTGTACTCCGAACTGCGAGGCAAACGTCATGAGTAATCAGCCTGGCAAACCTGCCATCAGCTTTAGCCGCATAGCGATCTACGCGACCTTATTGTTGGCCGCAGCGGTGTACCTGATTCCGCTGGTGGTGATGCTGCTGACCAGCTTCAAATCCCCGGAAGACATCCGCACCGGCAACCTGCTGAGCTGGCCGCAAGTGATCGACGGCATTGGCTGGATCAAGGCCTGGGACGTCGTGGGCGGCTACTTCTGGAACTCGGTGAAAATCACTGTCCCGGCGGTGCTGATCTCGACCTTCATCGGCGCGATGAATGGTTATGTGCTGTCGATGTGGCGCTTCCGTGGTTCACAGCTGTTCTTCGGCCTGCTGTTGTTCGGTTGCTTCCTGCCGTTCCAGACCGTGCTGCTACCGGCATCGTTCACCGTCGGCAAACTCGGCCTGGCCAATACCACCACGGGCCTGGTGCTGGTGCACATCGTCTACGGGCTGGCGTTCACCACGTTGTTCTTCCGTAACTACTACGTGAGCATTCCGGATGCGCTGGTGAAAGCGGCGCGGCTCGATGGTGCGGGGTTCTTCACCATCTTCGGGAAGATCCTGCTGCCAATGTCGATTCCGATCGTGATGGTCTGCCTGATCTGGCAATTCACCCAGATCTGGAATGACTTCCTGTTCGGTGTGGTCTTCGCCAGTGGCGATGCCCAGCCAATCACCGTGGCCCTGAACAACCTGGTCAACACCAGCACCGGGGTCAAGGAATACAACGTTGATATGGCGGCGGCGATGATCGCCGGGCTGCCGACACTGCTGGTTTACATATTCGCTGGCAAGTATTTCCTGCGTGGGCTGACGTCTGGCGCGGTCAAGGGGTAGAACATGGCAACTCTCGAATTACGCAATGTTAACAAGACTTACGGCAGCGGATTGCCGGACACCCTGAAAAACATCGAACTGAAGATCGATGACGGTGAGTTCCTGATCCTCGTCGGCCCGTCCGGTTGCGGCAAGTCGACCTTGATGAACTGCATCGCCGGTCTGGAAAACATCAGCGGCGGGGCGATTCTGGTGGACGACGCTGACATCAGCGGCATGAGCCCCAAGGATCGCGACATCGCCATGGTGTTCCAGTCCTACGCGCTGTACCCGACCATGAGCGTGCGCGACAACATCGCCTTCGGATTGAAGATCCGCAAAATGCCGGCGGCCGAGATCGAAGAGGAAGTGGCCCGCGTCGCCAAGCTGCTGCAAATCGAACACCTGCTCAGCCGCAAACCCGGCCAGCTCTCCGGTGGTCAGCAACAGCGTGTGGCCATGGGCCGCGCACTGGCTCGGCGGCCGAAGATTTATCTGTTCGACGAACCGCTGTCCAACCTCGACGCCAAGCTGCGGGTCGAGATGCGCACCGAAATGAAACTGATGCACCAGCGCCTGAAAACCACCACGGTCTATGTCACCCACGATCAGATCGAAGCCATGACCCTGGGCGACAAAGTGGCGGTGATGAAGGACGGGATCATTCAGCAATTCGGTACGCCGAAGCAGATCTACAACGATCCGGCCAACCTGTTCGTCGCCAGCTTCATTGGCTCGCCGCCGATGAACTTCATCCCGCTGCGTTTGCAGCGCAAGGAAGGCCGTCTGGTGGCGCTGCTCGACAGCGGCCAGGCGCGTTGCGAGCTGCCGCTGGGTATGCAGGATGCGGGTCTTGAAGAGCGTGAAGTGATCCTCGGTATGCGTCCGGAACAGATCGTTCTGGCAGCGAACGAGCCGAACGGCTTGCCGATTATTCGTGCTGAAGTCCAGGTCACCGAACCCACCGGTCCGGACACCCTGGTGTTCGTCAATCTCAATGAGACCAAGGTTTGCTGCCGTTTGGCGCCGGACGTCGCGCCGCAAGCGGGAGAAACCCTGACGCTGCAATTTGATCCATCCAAAGTGCTGCTGTTCGACGCAAAGACCGGTGAACGTCTGGGGGTTGCCGGTCAGCCGCAAGTTGAGGCTCGTAGCACCAACGTGGCGCAGTTCAAGGGCCACTGAGTTCGTGGCGGGGGTGGTCTGTCACGCGTCGCAATCGATGTAAACCGCGTTAGATAAAAACAGTTAATAACAATAAAGACGAGGATGTAGGGATGAAAAAAAGAAACGCCAATAGCCAGCTTATCTGCCAGTTGTCAGCCGTGGCGGCGATGAGTCTGGTCGGTAGCGTACAGGCTGCAGATGCGTTCAGCGAAAACTCGAAGTGGATGACCGGTGACTGGGGTGGGGAACGGACGGCGCTGATCGAGAAGGGCTACGACTTCACGCTGGACTACGTCGGTGAGGTCGGCGCTAACCTCAAAGGTGGTTTCAACAACGACAGGACAGCACGCTACAGCGACCAGTTCGGGCTTGGCGCGCATCTGGACCTGGAGAAGATTCTCGGCTGGAAAGACACCGAATTCAAAGTGGCGATCACCGAGCGTAGCGGTCGCAACATCTCTAACGACCGGATCAGTGATCCGCGTGCCGGCACCTTCAGTTCATCTCAGGAAGTCTGGGGGCGTGGGCAGACCTGGCGTCTGACCCAGCTGTGGCTCAAGCAGAAATACTTCGACGGCAAGCTGGACGTGAAGGCCGGCTATTTCGGTGAAGGCGAAGACTTCAACACCTTCCCCTGCGACTTCCAGAACCTGGCGTTCTGCGGTTCCCAGGTGGGTAACTGGGTCGGTAACATCTGGTTCAACTGGCCCGTCAGTCAGGCGGCGATCCGTGTGAAGTACAACATCACGCCTGAACTCTTTGCGCAGATTGGCGCCTACAACCAGAACCCGTCCCAGCTGGAAACCGGCAACAGTTTCAAACTCAGCGGCAGCGGCACCAAAGGCACCATCCTGCCGGTGGAGTTGGTCTGGTCGCCCAAGGTCAACGACCTGCCAGGCGAATACCGCGTCGGTTACTACTACAGCACCGCCAAGGCCGACGACGTCTTTGAAGGTGCCGATGGTCAGCCGCAACCGGTGTCCGGTGGCGCCTTCAAATCCCACAGCAGCAAGCATGGCTACTGGTTCGTCGCCCAGCAGCAACTTACCGATCACAACGGCGATGCCTCGCGCGGCCTGAATATCGCCGCCAATGCCACCTTCCACGACAAGGACACCAACGTCGTCGACAACTACCAGTCGATCATGCTGGTCTACAAAGGTCCGTTCGATGCCCGTCCGAAGGATGACGTCGGTATCGGCATCGCCCGCATCCACGTCAACGACGATGCGCAAAAACAACGTCGTCTGACCAACGACCTGAACGGCATCAGCGACTTTGACAACCCGAGCTTCCTGCCGATCCAGGAAACCGAGTACAACGCCGAGCTGAACTACGGCTTCCATGTGACCAACTGGCTGACCGTGCGCCCGAACCTGCAATACGTGATGCACCCAGGTGGTGTCGATCAAGTCGACAACGCAATCGTCGCCGGCCTGAAAATTCAGTCGGTGTTCTAACGCAGCTGCGATAAGCTCCTTCTCTATGTGCGCATTTTGCGGATGGCCTTGGCTATCCGCTTTTTTTTGGGGCACACATATGATCGTTCCCACGCTCGCGCGTGGTAACGCATCCCGTGACGCTCTGCGTCCAGAGCGGCATTCCCACGCAGATGGTTCGACGCCTCGACGTGGGAACGATCAACAGGTAGGCAAATGATTTTCAGGACCGCGGCACATGCATGAGCACCCGCTACAACGCTTTTTCAAATCACTCCGCGCACGCCCGACGTTTGCGTGGGAGCGCTATCAGTTGCGTGATGTACTGGTGATCGATCATCCGCTGTGCCAGGCGGTGTTCAGTCGCCAGGGGGCGCAACTGCTGCACTTCCAGCCACGGGGGCAAAAACCCTGGCTCTGGTGTGCGGCGAAGTGGCCGCAGGTCGGGGCAATTCGCGGTGGTGTGCCGGTGTGTTGGCCCTGGTATGGCCGACATCCAAGCGAAAACGCCTGGCCCTCCCATGGCTGGGCACGGTTGATCGACTGGAAGCTGCTCGACAGCAGCAGTGACGATGATGGCGTATGCCTGCACTGGCAATTGCAACTGTGCGACTGGCAAGTGGACCTCCATGCGCATTTGGGGGAAAGCATGGACTTGCGCCTGAGCACCGAGCATCAGGACAGCCTGCCGTGCCAGTTGAGTCATGCTTTGCACGCTTACTGGCGTATTGGTGACGTTGGCGAGGTAGCGCTGTCTGGGCTCGACGGCGCGCAGGGTTATGACCAGTTGAATCGCAAGGTTTGCCAACAGGAAGGCGAATTGCGGGTCGACGGCGGCTGCCAGCGGGTGTTCCAGCACGAGGGTGAATTGCAGCTAAAGGACCATGCCTGGCAGCGCGAATTGTGTATCGATACCGGTGACAGCGCCGACACCGTGGTCTGGCATCCCGGGACGCGGCCACTGTTGGGCGTGAGCTGGAGTGAGGTCTCTGGGTTCGTCTGCGTTGAAGCGGCCAGCGGCGGGACCGACAGCCTCAGCCTGGCACCGGGGGAGAGGGCGCATTTGAGTTTGCAGGCGAGAGTCGGGGCTTAGTGATCATTCCCATGCTCCGCGTGGGAATGTCTCTTGGGACGCTCCGCGTCCAGTGACGCGGAGCGTCACGGGCTGCATTGCCACGCAGAGCGTGGGAACGATCAGTGTGTCAGTTGAACTCATCTCCAATCGGATACCGGCTGGCGTTGAGGCTTTCCTTGATCTTGCGCAGGTGCGGCTGGAAGTCCACGCCACGGCGCAGGGTCATGCCGGTGGCAAGTACGTCGAGCACGGTGAGCTGGATGATCCGTGAGGTCATCGGCATATAGATGTCAGTGTCTTCGGGCAGCGGGATGTTCAGGCTCAGGGTACTGGCCTTGGCCAGGGGCGAGTCGGCGGCGGTCAGGCCGAGTACCGAAGCGCCGTTCTCCCGGGCGATGCGCGCCACTTCCACCAGTTCGCGAGTGCGGCCGGTGTAGGAAATGATCACGAACAACTCACCGGTGTGAGCGACCGAGGCAATCATCCGCTGCATCAGCACATCCGCATGGGCTGTGACGGCCAGGTTGAAGCGGAAGAATTTATGCTGGGCGTCCAGTGCCACCGGAGCCGAAGCACCGAGGCCGAAGAAGTGGATCTGCCGGGCCTGAATCAACAGATCTACCGCGCGGCTGATCAGGTTCGGGTCCAGCGCCTGGCAGGCGCTGTCCAGGGATGCGATGGCGCTGCCGAAGATTTTCTGGGTGTAGGCTTCAGGATTGTCGTCAGCCTCCACCGCACGGCTGACATAGGCCGCGCCGCTGGCCAGGCTCTGGGCCAGCTGCAGTTTAAGTTCCGGATAGCCGCTGACGCCGAACGAGCGGCAGAAACGATTGACCGTCGGCTCGCTCACCGAAGCGGCCTGGGCGAGGGCGGCGATACTGAAGCGGGTCGCCTGCTGCGGATTGAGCAGGATGATTTCGGCGACTTTGCGTTCAGCCTTGTTCAATTCTTCGAGGCGTTTCTGGATCTGTTCCAGAAGATTTCGCACGCGGTCCATATATGTTCCTTGGGTCGGCTATGCAAATTGGGCCTTTGAAGCGGCCCTCGGCGGTGGCCTATCCTACTGATGGCCTCGACCTACCACCACTCGGAATCTATATTTTGAGTAAATGTTGTGTTTATTACTACATTTTCTCTTGAGTGATGCCTTAAAAAAAGGTATTTGTAGCTTAACTTGATAAAAGAACAAACATCATGCCCTCGATTACGGTTGAACCGTGCACCTTTGCCTTGTTCGGCGCCCTCGGCGATCTGGCGCTTCGCAAGTTGTTTCCTGCTTTGTATCAGCTCGATGGTGCTGGCCTGCTGCACGACGACACGCGGATTATCGCGCTGGCGCGTGAGCCTGGCAGCGAGCAGCAGCATCTGGCATTCATCGAGGCCGAACTGCGCCGGTATGTGGATGCCAAGGAACTCGACGAAGCCGTGGTCGATCGCTTCCTGGCACGTCTGAGTTACCTGCATGTCGACTTCCTCAAGGCGGATGATTACGTCGCCCTGGCCGAACGGGCCGCAACCGCGCAGCGTATGATTGCTTACTTCGCCACCCCGGCGGCGGTCTACGGTGCGATTTGCGAGAACCTGTCGAAGGTCGGGCTGACTCAGAACACCCGTGTGGTACTGGAAAAACCCATCGGTTCGGACCTCGAGTCGTCGCGCAAGGTCAACGATGCGGTAGCGCAGTTCTTCCCGGAAAACCGTACCTACCGGATCGACCACTACCTGGGCAAAGAGACGGTGCAGAACCTCATCGCACTGCGCTTTGCCAACAGCTTGTTCGAAACCCAGTGGAACCAGAATTACATCTCCCACGTGGAAATCACCGTGGCCGAGAAGGTCGGTATCGAAGGCCGTTGGGGGTACTTCGACAAGGCCGGCCAATTGCGGGACATGATCCAGAATCACCTGCTGCAACTGCTCTGCCTGATCGCCATGGATCCTCCGGCCGACTTGTCCGCCGACAGTATTCGTGACGAGAAAGTAAAAGTACTCAAGGCACTGGCGCCGATCAGTCCGGAAGGCCTGACCACTCAAGTGGTGCGTGGCCAGTACATCGCCGGCCACAGCGAAGGCAAATCGGTACCGGGTTATCTGGAGGAGGAAAACTCCAACACCCAGAGCGACACTGAAACCTTCGTTGCCCTGCGCGCCGATATTCGCAACTGGCGTTGGGCCGGGGTACCGTTTTACCTGCGTACCGGCAAGCGCATGCCGCAGAAGCTGTCGCAGATTGTCATCCACTTCAAGGAACCGTCGCACTACATCTTCGCCCCCGAGCAGCGCCTGCAGATCAGCAACAAACTGATCATCCGCCTGCAACCGGACGAAGGTATTTCCTTGCGCGTGATGACCAAGGAACAAGGCCTGGACAAAGGCATGCAACTACGCAGCGGTCCATTGCAGTTGAACTTTTCCGACACCTATCGCAGCGCACGGATTCCCGATGCCTACGAGCGGTTGTTACTGGAAGTGATGCGCGGCAATCAGAACCTGTTTGTCCGTAAAGATGAAATCGAAGCCGCGTGGAAGTGGTGTGACCAGTTGATCGCCGGCTGGAAAAAATCCGGTGATGCGCCCAAGCCTTACGCGGCCGGGTCCTGGGGGCCGATGAGCTCAATTGCACTGATTACGCGGGATGGGAGGTCGTGGTATGGCGATATCTGAATTCAAACTGCCTCAGGGCGTCAGCGCCCATGAGTTCCTTACTCCGATGCTGCTGGCTGAAGGCCTGGCACTCAATGTAGCCGAGCAGCTGCGCGAGGCCATCAGCGCCCGTGGCGCAGCGACTCTGGTGGTGTCGGGCGGACGCAGTCCGGTCGCATTTTTCCAGTGCCTGGCCAAGCAGGATCTGGACTGGTCGAAGGTCGTGGTCTCCCTGGCGGATGAGCGCTGGGTACCGGTGGAGCACACAGACAGCAATGCCGGCCTGCTCAAGCGTTATCTGTTGCAAGGCCCGGCCGCGAAAGCGCGGTTCCTGAGCCTGTACAGCGCTTCGGCAAACCTGGAAGAAGCTGCGCAGCTGGCAGACCGGTTGTTGGCCGAGTTGCCGACGATCGACGTGCTGGTGCTGGGCATGGGCGATGATGGGCATACCGCTTCGCTGTTCCCCAACAGCCCGAACCTTGGCCAGGCACTGAAGCTTGATGGTTCGCGCCGCTGCTGGCCGATGCTGGCGCCGACCGTGCCGCATCAGCGTCTGAGCATGAGCCGTGCGCTGCTGGCTTCGGCGAAGGTCACTGTTCTGTCTATTTCCGGTCAATCCAAATTGACCACCCTGAGTGCCGCGCTGGCTGGTGACGATATCGCCGTTATGCCGATTCGCGCATTTTTGCAACCTACGTTAGAGATTTACTGGTGCCCATGAGCCAAGGATCAGCCGCTATGACAAACACACTCCCGACCGTTTCCATGGCGGACAAAGTTGCCCTGATCGACAGCCTCTGTGCCAAGGCGCGGATTCTGCCAGTGATCACCATCGCTCGTGAACAAGACATTCTGCCACTGGCCGATGCGCTGGCGGCCGGTGGTTTGACTGCCCTGGAAGTGACCTTGCGTTCGCAGTTCGGCCTCAAGGCGATTCAGCTGCTGCGCGAGCAGCGTCCAGAGTTGGTCACCGGTGCCGGCACTGTGCTGGATCGCAACATGCTTGCCGCTGCTGAAGCGGCCGGTTCGCAATTCATCGTCACCCCGGGCATCACCCGCGACTTGCTCCAAGCCAGCGTCGACAGCCCGATTCCGCTGTTGCCCGGCATCAGCAACGCTTCCGGGATCATGGAAGGCTATGCACTGGGCTATCGTCGCTTCAAGCTGTTCCCGGCGGAAGTCAGCGGCGGCGTCGCAGCGATCAAAGCCCTTGGCGGTCCGTTCGGCGAAGTGCGCTTCTGCCCGACTGGCGGCGTCAGCCCGGCCAATATCAAGAGCTACATGGCGCTGAAAAATGTGATGTGCGTCGGCGGTAGCTGGATGCTGGATCCCGAGTGGATCAAAAACGGTGACTGGGCCCGGATCCAGGAATGCACCGCAGAGGCTCTGGCCCTGCTGGACTGATTGGTTTTACTGAAATCGTTGTTGTTCTACGGCTTTACGGTGCACTTGGTCAGTGCGCCGTTTTTTTTTGCCTGAACAAAAGCCATCTTCGTCAGGTTTTGTATCGCCGCTCAGGGCGCCATCGCGGGCAAGCCTCGCTCCTACAGGTATGCGTAATTTGTAGGAGCGAGGCTTGCCCGCGAAGGCAATGGTGCTGGCAACAAAGACCTAACTGCTCAACTCAATCAATGCCCGCGCCAGTAACCGCATATCTGCTGCCGAAGTGATAAACCCCGGCGTAATCCGAATGCATGGGCCAACCGCCGAGCCGCTGCGTGCCACGGTAAACAGGTTGTATTCGTTGAGCAGCCGCTCGACCATCACCTGCTGATTGGCGTGCCGGGTGAAGCGCATCGAGGTTATGCCGCAATACAGTCGCGGGTCGTCCGGAGTCATCACTTCGATTCCCGGTAACTCGCGAACCTCTCTCACCCACAGATCACGCAAATAATTGAGTCGCGCGCCTTTGGTGGCTGCACCGCCGATGATCCGATGTTCTTCAAGCACCAGCGGCAAGGTCAGCAACGCCGGGATGTTCGGCGTGCTGTAGGCCGTGCGTGAGCGAATGTCGGTGATCGGGAAATGACTTTCGCCCATGTCCGGATCAATGTCGGCCAGACGCTGCGGGGCGATATAGACAAAGCCCAGAGTCAGCGGTGCGCCGATCCATTTCTGCAGATTGAAACCGGCAAAGCAGACACCCAGCTCAACGAGGTTGAACTCAATCTGACCGAGGGCGTGGGCACCGTCGAGAATCACATCGACGCCATGTTCCCGGGCTGCCGCGGCAATTGCCTGCACCGGCATGACCAGCCCGGTGCGATGGGTCACGTGAGTCAATGCCATCAGCTTCAAACGCGGGTAACGCATGAAGGCGTCGCGGTAGCTCGCCAGCAAGCTGTCGAAGCTGGCGGGGTGGCGATGCTCGATCTCGATCACCTCCACCCCGCGATTGCGCGCCAGCCAACGCATGGCACCTTTGACCGTGTCGTACTCCAGGTCGCTGAACAGCACCTGATCGCCGGGCTGCAAGGTGTTGTAGTTGCGGATCAACGATTGCAGGGCGTCGGAGGCGCAGCGGGTGAGGGCGACCGCTTCGGGATCGACCCCCAGCAGGTCGGCCAGTTGGCGGCGGATCTGCACGCTTTCGACTTGTTCGAAATGCTGGCGCACATGCACCGAGTTGCTGCGGTTGATAAAGGCGATATTGCGCTGGTATTCATCAACCACGGTACGGCTCATGCGCCCGAAGTAACCGTTTTCCAGGTTGATGGGCCCCGGTTCGATGTCAAAGCGGTCGGCGAATGTCCGCCAAAAAGCTTCGTCGCGGGCGTGGCGGGTATTCTCGGGCATGGGGCGACTCGGTCAGTGGTTAGTGGCCTGTGTGGCTAGTTCTGTTAGTCAACTTCGGCGCCAGAAGCCCATATCCAGCGTTGCTGTTCCTCGCCATAGCGGGCTATGACTCGTCACAGCGCTTTGGCTATGAACTTCTGGCATCCGAACTTGAGCTAACGAACTAGCCGTACAGGCCACCAGGTTTGGGTTTGCCGTGCTTGGCGCGTAGCGGGTCGAGCAGGTCGGACAAGCCGTTGTGATCAATTTCCTGCATCAAGGCCAACAAGCCGCCCAGTTCTCCGTGAGGAAAACCTTCGCGGGCGAACCAGTTCAGGTATTGGCCGGGCAGGTCGGCAATGATGCGGCCCTTGTATTTACCAAAGGGCATTTCGCGGGTGACCAGCAGTTCAAGCTTTTCGGGATTCATGATGCGGCCGTCTTGATTCAAACATCCTGGAAAATACAGGCATTCTGCATGCGGGCCAATTGGCAGATCATACAGATGGACGGGCAACGGCTGGCGGAAGTGGAGCCGACCTTCAACTGAGGGCTCCTGGCGCAGCGGATTGCGCTAGGGATCGAGCGCGACAAGCTGCCTGAAGGCATCAACCTGAGCGCGGGGATGACCGCTAGCGTGCAGGTGGAGGAGGGAGCGGGTGGGTCGCATTGATCGTTCCCACGCTCGCGCGTCACCAGTGTCCGGGAGTGTGGGAACGATCGGGTCAGCCGATGCTGATCGCCGGCAATGTCGGCAGTGTCACGGTCTGTTGTTTACGCGGCGCCAGGATTTCAGCCTCGCCATCTACCACTAACTCATCGCGCTGGTTAAACACCCGGGTGGCGATGCGTACACGAAATTTCGGTAGTTTCTCGAGAATTTCCAGGCGTACGGTCAGGGTGTCGCCGATCTTCACCGGCTTCTGGAAGCTCATTTGCTGACCGATATAGATAGTGCCCGGCCCAGGCAGCTCGCACGCAACGGCAGCGCTGATCAGGGCGCCGCTGAACATACCGTGAGCGATGCGTTCCTTGAACATGGTCGCGGCGGCGAACTCGGCGTCCAGGTGCACCGGGTTGTGGTCGCCGGACATCGCGGCGAAGAGCTGAATATCACGCTCTTCAACGGTTTTGCTGTAGCTGGCGGTCTGGCCGACTTCGAGGGCTTCGTATGGGGTGTTGGTAACCTGGGTCATCTATCTCAAGTCCTGTGACGAAGTAATTAAATCAACTTATTGATATTAAACAAAAATTATTCAGTTCGTGGTGGCCGACGATTCTTCAATACCTGCTCCAGCCACGCCAGTACATCCCTCGTTACTTCGTCGCGGTTGCTTTCGTTGAACAGTTCGTGCCGAGCCTGTGGGTAGATAATCAGTTGCAGGTACTGGCTTCCGGCCCCGCGCAGCGCATCGACCAAGTCTTTGAGACGTGTGCCGTTGCTCACCGGATCACATTCGCCGCCGATCACCAGCAGCGGCAGGCCCGGATCAATCTGGGCGAGATTGGACGCTTTGCTGATTTGCTGCAACCCGCCCAGCATGTCGATCCATAGCTGGTTCGTACAGCGGAAGCCGCAGAGCGGGTCGTTGACGTATTTGTCGACTTCGTCGCAATCGCGGCTGAGCCAGTCAAAAGGTGTGCGATTGGGTTTGAAGGCTTTATTAAACGATCCAAATGACAGCCATTCGATCAGCGCACTGCGACCGGTGGCACCCTGGCGCAAACGTTCGAAACGAGCGATCAGACGGGCGACGCGGTAGAGCGCAACGGGCTGAAAGTTTGAACCGCTCAGAATCGCCCCGTGCAGGCTGGCGCTATGATGCAGCAGGTAGGCTTGGGCGATGTAGCTGCCCATGCTGTGCCCGAGCAGCACAATAGGCGTTCCGGGATGCTTCTGGCCAATGTGCTGGTTAAGGCAGGCCAGGTCGCCGACCACTTTGCGCCAGCCGTCCTTGTCTGCGTAATGCCCCGGCACGCCGTGCTCGGCGGTTTTGCCGTGACCGCGTTGATCCAGGGCGTACAACCCATAGCCTTGTTTGCTCAACGCTTCGGCCAGGCGGGCATAGCGGCCGCTATGTTCGGCCATTCCATGGGCCAACAAGATCACCGCTTTGAGCGCAGTTTCAGGCAGCCACTGGTTGACGTAAAGGCGGCAGTGGTCACTCGCGGTCAGCCAGAAAGTATCGTGGATCATGGCGATTCCTTTGCACGGGGTCGTTGCATTGTATAGCTCATCAGACAATTGCCGCCTGATCAGGGTGTGCCTCAGCAACAAGATTCACGCTATCAATGACACGCCGGCGTGTATTTGCCTGAATCGCTATAGCTGCTAACGTCCGAAGAGCCCCGCCTTTCAAAGAAGCAGAGATGCGGCCCGGACACGCTCAGGTAAAGAGGACAAGAACAATGCAACCTGAATTCTGGAATGACAAACGCCCGGCCGGCGTTCCCCTGGATATCGATCTGGGTGCCTACAAGTCGGTGATCGAGGTTTTCGAGCGTTCCTGCAAGAAGTTCGCTGATCGTCCAGCATTCAGCAATATGGGTGTGACCCTGACCTACGCTGAGCTGGAACGCTACAGCGCAGCATTCGCCGGTTATCTGCAAGCGCACACTGATCTGGTCGCTGGCGATCGGATTGCGGTGCAGATGCCCAATGTCCTGCATTACCCGATTGCCGTGTTCGGAGCGTTGCGTGCCGGGTTGATCGTGGTCAATACCAATCCTCTGTATACCCCGCGTGAGATGCGTCATCAGTTCAAGGATTCCGGTGCCCGGGCACTGGTTTACCTGAATATGTTCGGCCAGAAAGTCCAGGAAGTGCTGGCCGATACCGAGATCCAATACCTGATCGAGGCGAAGATGGGTGATCTGATGCCCAGTGCCAAGGGGTGGTTGATCAACACCGTGGTCGACAAAGTGAAGAAGATGGTGCCGGCGTACAGCCTGCCCCAGGCCATTTCGTTCAAGAGCGCGCTGCGGCTGGGACGTGGTCATGGTATCAAGCCGTTAACCGTCAGCCTCAACGATGTCGCGGTGCTGCAATACACTGGCGGCACTACGGGCCTGGCCAAGGGAGCGATGCTCACTCATGGCAACCTGGTTGCCAACATGCAACAGGCGCGGGCTTGCCTGTCCCAGCTCGGTGCCGATGGCCAGCCGCTGCTCAGGGAAGGCCAGGAGGTGATGATCGCGCCATTGCCGCTGTACCACATCTATGCTTTCACCGCGAACTGCATGTGCATGATGGTGACCGGCAACCACAACGTTCTGATCACCAATCCGCGGGACATTGCCGGCTTTATCAAAGAGCTGAAAAACTGGCGCTTCTCGGCGCTGCTGGGACTCAACACCTTGTTCGTTGCGCTCATGGATCACCCGGATTTCAAGACCCTGGATTTCTCCAGCCTCAAGCTCACCAATTCCGGTGGTACCGCGTTGGTCAAGGCCACTGCCGAGCGTTGGCAGGCAATGACCGGTTGCCGCATTACCGAAGGTTACGGGCTGACCGAAACCTCGCCGGTTGCGTGTACCAACCCTTACGGCGACAAATCGCGGCTGGGCACGGTCGGTCTTCCGGTGCCGGGTACAACGCTGAAGGTCATTGACGATGACGGCGTCGAGCAGCCACTGGGCGAGCGCGGTGAGCTCTGCATCAAAGGCCCGCAAATCATGAAGGGCTACTGGCGGCAAGTGGAATCCACGGCGCAAGTTCTGGATACCGAAGGCTGGTTCAAGTCCGGTGACATTGCGGTGATCGATCCGGACGGTTTTGTGCGGATCGTCGATCGCAAGAAAGACATGATCATTGTCTCGGGTTTCAACGTGTACCCGAATGAAATCGAAGACGTGGTCATGGCCCATCCGAAAGTCGCCAACTGTGCGGTGATCGGCGTACCGGACGATCGTTCGGGCGAGGCGGTGAAGTTGTTTGTGGTCGCTCGCGAGTCGGGTGTCAGCCTTGAAGAGCTGAAGGCTTACTGCAAGGAAAATTTCACCGGCTACAAAGTGCCGAAGCACATCGTGCTGCGCGATTCGCTGCCGATGACACCGGTGGGCAAGATCCTGCGACGGGAGTTGCGCGATATCGCGTAATATTTTGTAAGTAGAGTGCGGGATCGATCGATCCTGAAATGATCGCAGCCTGCGGCAGTTCCTGCGAGATCAGTGCTCATCTCAATTTCATGGGTGAACACGGTCGGCGTAGGAGCTACCGATAGGCTGTGATCTTTTTTTGGTTGATAAATACAGCTGAAACTACCGTTCTAGAGCGATTTACGAGCTTATAGAATTTTTGCTCTAAAAGTGACTATTGAGTTTTCTTGAGTCGTATTCGTGACTGGCAAGGCCTTCTTTGGCTCTAGTCGGCCATTGGCAAAGCTGCTACTCTCGGCCCGCTTTGTGACTTCTCGGCCTAAGTAAAAAGCCAGATTCACCAATACATACACCAATAATAATCGCACTAAATGCGGTGATGAATTCGCGTTGCTGAGGAGTGGGCTTCCATGATCGAAAACTTTTGGAAGGATAAGTACCCAACTGGGATTGCTGCCGAGATCAACCCAGACGAGTATCCGAATATTCAGGCGGTGTTGAAGCAATCTTGCCAACGCTTCGCCAACAAACCGGCCTTTAGCAACCTTGGCAAGACGCTCACCTACGGTGAACTGTACGAATTGTCGGGCGCTTTTGCCGCTTACCTGCAACAGCATACCGACTTGCAGCCAGGCGATCGAATCGCCGTACAGTTGCCAAACCTGCTGCAATACCCGATCGCCGTGTTTGGTGCCATCCGCGCCGGTTTGATCGTGGTCAACACCAACCCGCTGTACACCGCGCGGGAAATGGAACACCAATTCAACGACTCCGGTGCCAAGGCGCTGGTCTGCCTGGCCAACATGGCGCACCTGGCACAAGCCGTGGTGCCCAAGACCTCAGTCAAGCATGTGATCGTTACCGAAGTGGCCGACCTGCTGCCACCACTCAAGCGCCTGCTGATCAATAGCGTCATCAAGTATGTGAAGAAGATGGTCCCGGCGTACCACTTGCCCAAGGCCATCAAATTCAACGACGTGTTGAGCAAAGGTCGCGGCCAACCAGTCTCTGATGCCAACCCGGCCAGCGGCGATGTCGCAGTACTGCAATACACCGGCGGCACCACTGGCGTGGCCAAGGGCGCGATGCTCACCCATCGCAATCTGGTGGCGAACATGCTGCAGTGCAAGGCGCTGATGGGGTCCAACCTGAATGAAGGTTGCGAGATTCTGATCACACCACTGCCGCTGTACCACATCTATGCCTTCACTTTTCATTGCATGGCGATGATGCTGATCGGCAACCACAACATCCTGATCAGCAATCCGCGCGACCTGTCGGCGATGGTCAAGGAGCTGTCGAAGTGGAAGTTCAGCGGCTTTGTCGGCTTGAACACGCTGTTTGTGGCGCTGTGCAACAACGAGGCATTCCGCCAGCTGGACTTCTCTGCGATGAAAGTCACTCTGTCTGGTGGCATGGCCCTGCAACTGGCCGCTGCCGAGCGCTGGAAAGCCGTGACCGGTTGCTCCATTTGCGAAGGTTACGGCATGACCGAAACCAGCCCGGTGGCCACGGTCAATCCGATCCAGAACATCCAGATCGGCACCATCGGCATTCCGGTACCGTCCACGGTCTGCAAAGTCATTGATGATGCGGGTGTCGAACAGCCGCTGGGCGAAGTGGGCGAACTGTGCGTCAAGGGTCCACAAGTCATGAAGGGTTACTGGCAGCGTCAGGAAGCCACCGACGAAATCCTCGACAGCGAAGGCTGGTTGAAGACCGGCGATATCGCGATCATCCAGCCAGACGGTTACATGCGCATTGTCGATCGCAAAAAGGACATGATTCTGGTCTCTGGTTTCAACGTCTATCCGAACGAACTCGAAGACGTGCTGGCGGCTTTGCCGGGCGTGCTGCAGTGCGCAGCCATTGGCGTGCCGGACGAGAAATCGGGCGAAGCGATCAAGATTTTCATCGTCGCCAAACCGGGCGTGACCTTGACCAAGGAGCAGGTGATGCAACACATGCGCGCCAACGTCACCGGCTATAAAGTGCCGAAAGCCGTTGAGTTCCGCGATGCGCTGCCAACCACTAATGTGGGCAAGATCCTGCGCCGTGAACTGCGCAGCGAAGAACTGAAGAAGCTGGGCGCTAAGGCGTAAACAGGCTGTAAAACACAAAGCCCGCCGAGTGCGGGCTTTTTGCTGCTTAGCGTTTTTCTGTTATGCAGCCTTTCTCATCGAACACGATTTGAGCGCTGCGACCTTTCTTTGCGTTGTAGCGATAGCTCGTGGTCGCATTTCGAATGCTGATTTTGTCTGGCTTGCCGAGTGCGCTTTCGACTTCCTGTTGGCTCATGCCAGGTACGATTCGTTGATTGATGATTGCCTGGCGGCGTTCTTTGGCGCTGAGCAGGCTTGCACAAACGTCATCGGGCTGCCCGACAATGACCGGCTCCTCTTTTGCTGATTTCGCTCTGAATATTTTCAGGGGGCTGCTCTTCGAGGAGGCAGCCTTGACCCCGCTCGGAGCAGGATTGGCCACATTGTGAATTCGAAGTGTCTCTTGTGGCGCGCAACCCTGGGAGGTGAAGGTGACATGGCCGTCAGCGTTTTCGCATCGCTGCACAGTCGTGGCGCTTGCTTGCGACGCTAGCCAAAGCAGGGCGAGGTACAAGAGCGAGGTCTTTCTCAGCGACATGCGACGTCCTCCGTGACGGTCCCGAGACAGGATAGACGGTACTTTTTTGGCCCCGGGTGTGTTTTCTTTTCTGAATGAGTCGTCGCAGCTCTACAGATTCGGACAGCGACCAGGATTGCGTTGCAAGCGCTTGTTCTTGCCGAGATTTTTTAGCGTTAAACGACATCAAGCGGTGTATCATTGCGCCCGTCAGCCCCGCCGGGGCTTGTGGAATACCTCCATGGACTTACCCAGTAGTTACTCAGTACCCCGTTTTTACAATCATGAATTGACTGATTGATCCTTCCGGCGTGCCCCGCTGCTGGGAGTGGAGTTCGCCTATGTCTGAAGTTGAAGTAAAGAAAACGCAAGAAAGTTTGCAAGACCGCCTCGCTCAAGTCGTTGAGCTGCTGCAGCGCCAGCGGGTAGTCGAAGACCTGACTCATCGCCAGGAAGGTCATCATCACGACCGGATCGAGAACCTGGTTCACCGGCAAAACCTTGTCGAGTTGCAGCGCAAACTCGATGACCTGCACTCCGCCGACGTTGCCCACATCCTTGAAGCCTTGCCGCTTGCAGAGCGTCTGACTGTCTGGCAACTGGTCAAGGCCGAGCGCGACGGCGATATCCTCCTTGAAGTGTCCGATTCCGTTCGCGAAACGCTGATCGCCGACATGGATGATCACGAGCTCCTGGCGGCTGCCAAAGAGATGGATGCCGACGAACTCGCTGACCTGGCGCCAGAGCTGCCGCGAGACGTCGTCCACGAACTGATGGAAACCCTCGATGGCCAGCAGCGTGAGCGTGTCCGCTCCGCGTTGTCCTATGACGAGGAGCAGGTCGGTGCGCTCATGGACTTCGAGATGGTGACTATCCGTGAGGATGTCAGTCTCGAAGTGGTGTTGCGTTACCTGCGTCGGCTCAAAGAACTGCCGGGTCATACCGACAAGCTGTTCGTGGTCGACTACGGCGGTGTGCTCAAGGGCGTGCTACCGATCAAGCGGTTGTTGGTCAACGACCCGGACAAACAGGTATTGGATGTCATGGCCAGCGATCCGGTGAGTTTTCACCCGGACGAAGATGCGTACGACGCCGCTCAGGCTTTCGAACGTTATGACTTGATTTCGGCTCCTGTGGTCGACAAGAACGGCAAACTGATTGGCCGTCTGACCATCGACGAAATGGTCGACCTGATTCGTGAAGAGAGCGAAAACGAAGTTCTCAACATGGCGGGTCTGCGTGAAGAGGAAGATATTTTTGCCTCAGTCTGGAAGTCCCTGCGCAACCGCTGGGCCTGGCTGGCAATTAACCTGATTACCGCATTTGTCGCTTCTCGAGTGATCGGTCTGTTCGAAGGCTCCATCGAGAAGCTGGTGGCCCTGGCTGCTTTGATGCCGATTGTTGCCGGTATTGGCGGCAACTCGGGTAACCAGACAATTACCATGATCGTGCGCGCCATGGCGCTGGATCAGGTCAGCACCGGCAACACCTCACGCCTGATGCGCAAGGAACTGGCCGTCGGATTGATCAATGGCCTGGTCTGGGGGGGGGTGATCGGTGTGGTCTCCTACTTGCTGTATGGCAGTTGGTCGCTGGGTGTGGTGATGACCGCAGCGATGACCCTCAATCTGTTGCTGGCGGCGTTGATGGGCGTCCTGATTCCCATGACACTGGCGAGATTCGGGCGTGACCCTGCAATGGGGGCGAGCGTGATGATCACCGCCATGACCGACAGTGGCGGGTTCTTTATCTTCCTTGGGCTGGCGACGATTTTCCTGCTTTGAATCTTCCCTGCACAGTCTTACCGTTTGGCGGGCTGTGCGATTCTCCTTATATTCATTCTTGATGGGTCTTGAGCAGGGCGGTGCATGCGCCCTCCGACATGATCGGTTGTGCCGAATTTTGGGCAAAAAAAAAGCCAGCGCTAGGCTGGCTTGAACTTTCAGGGTGGAATCAGGAGGCGTCTGCTGCCATTTCGGCGTCATGGGCGATCAAGGAGACCAGTGCGTTTTGCTGACGATGTGAGAGTTGGCGGAAACGTTGAAGCAGTTCGCGTTCATGGAGTGACAGTTCCGGACTGTCCAGGCGCATGCTCAATTCTTCGCCCAGCGCGCCTTCCTGAATCAGGCTTTGCTCCATGCGCGCGATGATTTCAGAATTCATGCTGCGATGATGATTGCGAGCCACCTCGGCGATGCGTTCACGCATTCCATCGGGCAGACGCACGACGAACTTGTCAGCCGTGCGGCTGGAATAAATTGCCTGTTTCAATGGGCGCATATATTTAACCGGTTAGTTCAGGGGAGCGGTTTTCGGAATTGGCCGCAAGATGTCTGTTAGGACAAGCTTCACAACCAAATGTTCAACCTGAATTGTTAAGAGGCCCGCATCATGCCTCATAAATGCCAGATCGTTGGCGTCAATTCTATGACAAATATTGAGCTGGATAAAGGCGTTATGCCAGCACTAATTATCAGAAATGCGCATTGGTTTGAAAAGATTACCCTATGCGGCACATCTGACCGCTTCCAATTGCCTGACAGGAGGTGTCTGAAGCCTCCGGAGCGAGCATTTTATGCGGATTCGATCATTTATCCTTTTTGTATAGGATAGTGGCAAATGGCCGATTTACTAGGCATGCAAGCGACTAGAGACGTTACCGAGATGCCGGGCAGACTGATTTATTTGATGGGCCCGTCGGGGGCGGGTAAAGACAGCCTTATCGATGCCTCCCGCGAACCATTGCGCAGAATTGGCTGCGATGTGGCGCGACGAGTCATTACGCGCTCGGCCGAGTCCGCAGGGGAGGATGCCGTGGGTGTCTCTCAAGCGGAGTTCGAGCGAATCAAGCAGCAAGGAGGTTTTGCCTTGTATTGGCACGCCAACGGTCTCGGTTACGGAATCCCGGTCCAGATTGATGAATGGCTGGCCCTCGGGCGCAACGTACTGGTCAACGGCTCCAGAGAGTACTTGGCTGCAGCGCGTAAGCGTTATCCGACATTGCTACCTGTTTTGTTATCGGTGAAGAGCGATGTTTTACGTCATCGCCTTGTGCGACGCAGGCGTGAAAATGCCGAGGAAATTGAAGCGAGGCTCAAGCGCAATGACCTGTTTCTCGCCAGCGGATCCTCAGGCGACGGCGCTCCTGTCATACGGCTGGATAACTCCGGAGAGTTGTCTGTCACTGTCGAGCATTTCCTCGGGCTGCTGGTGCGGGAGGGCGTCAGTGATGGCTTTTTGTACTGATGCTGTTTTCACGATCGCCGACGCGGCGGTCCTGCGCTGGCTCTGACCTACACTTAAAAAGCCCTATAGACGACATGACAAATGCCGGCTTGGCCGTTAACATGCACGCCATCCTTCGCACCGCGCATGTCTTTGCGGTCGCCCTATGTCTCAGTAGCTCAATTGGATAGAGCATCCCCCTCCTAAGGGGAAGGTTGGCAGTTCGAACCTGCCCTGGGACACCATATAATTCAAGGCTTTCAGCCGATTCCCCGTGACAGCGATCTCGCTTGTGACAGCAGGGTGACAGCAGCTGGCGCAAAAAAGGCCCTGCAGGGCCTGTTTCTGAGGTTGAGTAGTTTCTGACTTCTGCTCGATGTGGGAGATCAGTGCGGCCAGAACTTCGCGGCCAGTAGCCCTGTTATACATCCCGCGATAATGGCTCCCGCCAAGCTTAGCCCGGCAGCCGTCCACCATTGTCTACGTTTCTCACTTCGTTCATGGAAATAAAGCAGGCCTTTCGCTGCAATAAAAAGGTGGGAATCTTCGCCCTTTCCCAGGATGGTGACATTGTCATACGACTGGTTGCCAACCCCCTGTGAGTAGGCTTGAAATACTCGGCTGAGATTGTAGGCGTCCTGATGAGCAAGCCCGTCGGAGCTACCGGACAGCATTGGTCCAGTGAAGCCAACGAAGCCCTCTAGAACCAGCCCGGCTAGCGGGTAAAAGTCTCGGTGATCACCGTTTACCCTCGCCACGTGACCGACGATCGACCGAAATGGGACTTCATTTCGGTCGTAGATGTATTTGAGCGTGTTGTGATGCTTTCGCTTCATAAGCGTTCCTTTTTCGAAACCGTTGTCAAATCGTATCTTTTATCCGGAGTACCGTAGTGGTCGAGCACGAAGCGTGCCTGGCCGTGGCACGAATGCCGAGGCCTGCTGCCAGCAGTTCTTTCACTCGCTTGTGCAGATCGGCGTCAACCGGGCGCCCCTGATACTTGCCAGCGGCCTTGGCCTTCTCGATACCCTGGGCCTGGCGCTCGCGGCGCTGCTCGTAATCTTTGCGAGCAATGGCGGCCATCATTTCCACCAGCATCGAGTTGATCGCTCCCAGCATCCGCCCGGTGAACTCGTCGCCTTTGGTGTCCTGCATCCCCTGGTGGCTCGTTGGCAGGTCGAGCGCGACGATGCGCAGCCCCTTGGAATCAATCGCAGCCTTGAGCTTCTGCCAGTCCTCCACAGGAAGGCGTGAGAGGCGGTCTATCGACTCCACCAGCAACACGTCACCCTTTCGCGCATCTTTGAGCAGGCGCAGCAGCTCAGGCCGGTCTGCGGTCGCTCCGCTGGCGTTCTCCAGGTACACACTGGCAATGACCTTGTTGTGATCGCTGGCGAACTGCTCGAGTGATTTCCGGGCGCGGCCGGCGTCCTGCTCTTCGGTCGATGCTCGGAGGTATGCGCGGATGAACATGATGGGTACCTGTATCAGTTAGGGTGTTCTCTTAACACTGTTTCACTTTGGGTGTTACTTATCAAGCGAAAAGGCTGAAAAAGGCAAAATTTGGCCGTATCTGGATAGGCATACTCGAAAAAACCGTTTAACTCTGGGGGCTTTCGATATAGTGGCGTTAGGCTACCTTGTGGTTAGGGATTGTGGATTTTGTGGGGAATTAAGATTTGTCTATGTGCAATTTGTTAGCTCGGTCCGTCTCTTTGATCGTGGTTACCGCTTTTTTTGCTGGCTGTTCTTCGCATAAGGGGGCGACTCCAGAAGAACCTGTTGAAAAGCCTATTGTGGTAACTGCGGACGAACACAATTCAAAGGTCATTTTCAAAGTGGTCAGCACCGAATCACAGGTGAACTTTAAGATTGGAAAGCCCGGAAATCTGAACGGCGTAGGTGTTGTGTATAACGATGCTATAGAACAGCAAATGCCAGCGTTTGCTAGAGGGCTGTATAAGGGGCTTTCTCGGGGGATTTATGGCGCTAGGCCGAGCCGCGAAATTCTGGTGCCAGCAGGTCAACTGACTGAGGTTGAAGGTGAAGCAAATTGGCGTGACGACCGCAGCACGACTTATCGGATAGGAAAATGCGGTCCGCTGTCTCGTACCTTCCTTGCTCAGCCCAATAAGACATATTTGGTTGAGTTCGACTTGCAGAATTTTTCGGTATGCAATCAGAAGATTTTTGATATCACCCGGGAGGGACAGAAGGATCAGGTTTCACCTGCCGCTCTTTAGTTGGTTGAATTGTTCCACGGCGGTATCGGCGTTAGTGTAGTGGTCTAATGAAACCGGACACCCATTTAGGCGAGAATGCTCGCCAGATCGAGGTGTCTGATGACCAAGCAGCGTCGTTCCTTTTCCGCTGAGTTCAAACGCGAGGCCGCAGGCCTCGTGCTCGATCAAGGCTATAGCCATATCGAAGCCTGCCGTTCGCTCGGGGTTGTCGAGTCCGCGTTGCGTCGCTGGGTTAATCAGCTTCAGCAGGAGCGCACCGGCGTTTCTCCGCAGAGCAAGGCGCTGACACCGGAACAGCAGAAAATCCAGGAGCTGGAAGCCCGGATCGCCCGCCTTGAGCGGGAGAAATCCATTTTAAAAAAGGCTACCGCACTCTTGATGTCGGAAGAACACGAGCGCACGCGCTGATTGATCAGTTGAGTGCACAAGAACCGGTTGATTGGCTTTGCACAGTCTTTGAAATCACTCGTTCGTGCTACTACGCCCATCGCCTCAGGCGCCGAACCCCAGACGTTGAACGGCTTCGGTTGCGCAGCCGGGTGAGCGAGTTGTTTTCACAAAGTCGCAGTGCTGCCGGTAGCCGCAGCATCGTGTCGATGATGCAGGAAGACGGCGAGCAAATCGGACGGTACAAGGTGCGTGGTCTGATGCGGGAACTGGATTTAGTCAGTAAACAACCGGGATCACATGCCTACAAACAAGCGACGGTCGAGCGACCTGATATTCCGAACATCTTGAATCGGGAGTTCGATGTCCCGGCACCCAATCAAGTCTGGTGTGGCGACATCACCTACATCTGGGCGCAGGGGAAATGGCATTACCTGGCTGTTGTCCTGGATCTCTGCGCACGTCGAGTTGTGGGCTGGGCGTTGTCGAACAAGCCGGATGCGGATCTGGTGATCAAGGCGCTGGACATGGCTTACGAACAGCGTGGCAGGCCTCAAGGGCTGCTGTTTCACTCGGATCAGGGGTCGCAATATGGCAGCCGTCAGTTTCGCTAACGGCTCTGGCGTTACCGCATGCGCCAGAGCATGAGCCGTCGTGGAAACTGCTGGGAATGCGCCGATGGAGCGCGTGTTTCGCAGCCTGAAAACTGAATGGATACCGACTCTGGGCTACATGACAGCCCAAGAAGCGCACCGAGACATCAGCCATTATTTGATGCATCGGTACAACTGGGTTCGACCGCACCAATTCAACGGCGGGCTGGCGCCAGCTCAGGCCGAGAAAAAACTTAACGTCGTGTCCGGGATTAGTTGAACACTACACCCCGCCGTCACTCCATTTTTGACGTCCTCCTCCGCCCGACCGCCAGTCGGCTTTTCCGTGCGCGGGTTGACGCTCGGCCAAAGCGAACTAGCTTTATTCATATGGGAATTTTTCCCACGCCAATGATTAAGGAGAAAAATGTAAGGGTGAGGGGCTGCTTCCAGGTATGCGGCTCTCGGATGGCATTGGCTCTGCTCGCGGTAAATCACCAGGAGAGACAAGATGATGGCTCATATGCGTTTCAAGAAGGCTTTATTGGCGTTGGCAATTGGTGGAGTCCTGTCGGCTTCCATCGTTCTGGTACCTGATGCTATTTCACATAGCTCAAGTGCATATGCCAAAGACAGTGGTGGAAGCGGTGGCGGTGGAGGTCACGGCGATGGCGGCGGTGGCGGTGGCGGAGGTGGCAATGGCGGCGGAGGTGGTCATAGTGGCAGTGGCGGCGGTGGTGGTGGCAGCGGTGGTGGTAATGGCGGCGGAGGTGGTAATGGTAGTGGTGGAAATGGCGGTGGCCACGGTGAGGGTAATGGCGGTACTGGTCATTCCGGTGGATTGGGCGGGAATGGAGTGGGCAACGGGCTAAGCGGCGATCATGCTGAAAAGGCTGAAAAGGCTGAAAAGGCTGAGAAGGCTGAGAAGGCTGAGAAGGCTGAGAAGGCTGAGAAGGCTGAGAAGGCTGAGAAGGCTGAGAAGGCTGAAAAGGCTGAAAAGGCTGAGAAGGCTGCAGAACAAGCAGCAGAAAAGGCTGAGAAGGCAGCAGAACAGGCTGCAGAAAAGGCTGAGAAGGCAGCAGAACAGGCAGCAGAAAAGGCTGAGAAGGCTAAAAAGGCTGAAGAACAGGCTGTAGAACAGGCTGAAGAAAAGGCTGAGAAGGCAGCAGAACAGGCAGCAGAAAAGGCTGAGAAGGCTAAAAAGGCTGAAGAACAGGCTGCAGAGCAGGCTGAAGAAAAGGCTGAGAAGGCTAAAAAGGCTGAAGAACAGGCTATAGAGCAGGCTGAAGAAAAGGCTGAAAAAGCCGTTCAGGGATAGAGGCCTCAAAGGCAACCATTTCGGAAGTACACGCAATCACGTCGGCGGCGAACCCGACGCTGATAACAGCGGAGACTGACGGAATTTAATGGCATCAAACAAAGGTCCGGGGACTGGTTTTGTATGAGGCGTTTGCGCGCAGCAGGTCAGTCCCCGTCAACCAAGCGTCATAGATGAGTACAGTGGTTGGGCCTGAAAATTGGCAGGGGGTAACGCGGCACAAGCCGCTCATGGGATTTTTTCCCGCACCGCTATACTGCGTTTATCTGTCTAGGAATGCACTGAATGCAACCGCCTACCCTGCCTGCTTCGCTGCTAAAAGCCCTTCGGCAAGTCATGCGGCCTCTGGTACGCCTGATGCTCCGCAAAGGAGTCACCTATTCGGTGTTCGCCGACCTGCTCAAGGAGGTCTTCGTCGATGTGGCGGATCGTGAATTCCGCCTTGACGATAAAGCCCCGAGCGACAGCCGCATCAACCTGCTCACCGGGGTTCATCGCAAGGATGTGCGGCGCTTGCGCAAGACAAGCGACACGACTTTTACCGCTCTTCCCGAAAACATCACCCTCGGTGCGCAATTGGTCAACACCTGGACCAACAGCATGCCCTTCTGTAATCACTCCGGCCAGCCATTGCCCCTGCCGCGACTAGCCAGTGTCGGCGGCGACTGCTCCTTCGACGCTTTGGTAGCGAAAATCAGCACGGACATCCGTGCGCGGGTGGTGCTGGACGAATGGCTGCGCCTGGGCGTCGTCCGTCTTGACGAGCAAGATCGCGTCCACCTCGAAGTCCAGGCCTTCGTGCCGCAGAAGGGCTTCGATGAGAAAGCAGCGTACTTGGGTCACAACCTGCACGATCACGCCTGCGCTGCGGTGCACAACCTGAGCGGGGAAGGTCCGGCCTTTTTTGAGCGTAGCGTCCATTACGACGCGCTGGTCCCGGCCAGCGTCGACGAGTTGCGCGAGGCCGTCGCCAACGAGGGTATGCAGGCCCTGTTAGGTTTTAACCGGCTCGCCACTGAACTCGAAAGCCGTGACCTGCCCAGTCCCGAACCGCGCCAGCGCATTACCATCGGTCTTTACTTCTACACGGAGCCTACCGAACCCATTTCGCCGAAGGCCCCCCAACCATGACTGCCAACCTACGCCTCTTTCGTGCCATCACCATCGCCCTGGGCCTTGGACTTCCCGCTCTGGTGCAGGCCACGCCGGCCTGCGTCAACCAGGATGGCGTGGGTATTGTCAGCGCGCCGATCACGCAGCTTCCGGGTGGCATTGGTGGCACTGGCGCGAAGCCTGGCGGCGTGGGTGGCGCCGGTAACCAAACCGAAAATGGTGGGATCGGCGGCACTGGCACGCCGATCATGCAACGTCCGGGAGGCATCGGCGGCACCGGTGCGTTGGCTGGCGGCGTGGGTGGCACCGGCATTCGCACCGAAAATGGTGGGATCGGCGGCACCGGCGCGCCGATCACGCAGCGTCCGGGAGGTACTGGCGGCACCGGTATCGTCGGCACGATCACCGGGTTCGCCTCGATCTGCATCAATGGCTTGGAAGTGCACTTTGCCAAAGACGTGCCGGTCAGCGAGAACGGTATCGCCGCCAACAGCGCCCAACTGGCGGTGGGCCAAGTGGTCGCAGTGTCGGCGGTCACCTCTCAGCGAGGCCTGGAGGCAGAGGGCATCTCGATCTTGCACATTTATGAAGGACCTTTGACGGCCCTCCCGAGCGCTTCGGCGCCACTGCAGGTCATGGGGCAACCGGTGCGCCTCGCCAGCGGCGCGCGGGTCGCTGAAGGTCTGCGTCCGGGCGAGCCGGTACGGGTCAGCGGGCTGCGCAATGCCCGTGGCGAGGTGGTGGCCAGCCGCATCGACCGGGCGCCCGGCCTCAGGGACGCCAGTGCCATCGGCTCGATTGATCGCACCGGCAGTCTCCAGGGGCTGAAGCTGAGCAATCACCCGGCGCCGGCAGAAGAAGTGCTGGTGCGCGGCCACTGGTCCGGTCGCGAGCTGAACGTCGCCCAGAGCCGCCCCGACCCGAGCCTCGCCTTCGTCGGCCAGGTACACCAGGCGGTGATCGAAGGCCTGGTGCAGGGGCGGCAGGACCGGCACTTGGTTGTTGGCGGCTTCAACGTGACGCTGGAGCGCGACACAGTGTTTGTCGGTGGGCAACCCTCCGAACTGGCACTGGATCGACGCGTGCGGGTGAGCGGTGTGTTCAGCGGTGCGCGCGAGGTACGGGCAACGCGTATCGAGTTCCCTCACGAGCGCTCCGATACGCCAGCCAGGAACCAATCCGGGCGAGTCAGAGCCACTGATGGCGACACCGATCATAGAGCGGACGACTCGGGCGACAACAAGAGCGGCCACACTGAGAGCGATAACGGCTTGCGCAGCGAAACCTTCCACGGGGACGACGACCGCCGCGAGGGCACCGAGAAGCTGGAACAACCAGACAAAGTTGAGAAAGTCGAGAGAGTCGAACGACCAGAAAAGGTCGAGAAGGTCGAACGACCAGAAAAAGTCGAGAAAGTCGAACGACCAGAAAAAGTCGAGAAGGTCGAGAAGGTCGAGAAAGTCGAGAGGGTCGAGAGGGTCGAGAAGGTCGAGAAGGTCGAGAAGGTCGAGAAGGTCGAGCGTCCTGAAAAGAAGAATTAAACAGTGCGTCATGATGCACTATCGTCATAGGTAACTAGGCTGGATAAGTCCCATCGCGCTTGCGCCATGCCACCGCAAAGATGACACGCGCTATCCGTACGTGCCTATTGGTGGCCGCGCTTTGCAGAAACAAAAAATGCTTTGTGAGCTTCGATGACTGGATACACGAGGTGAACATGAAATCCAAGCGCACCCTGCTCGCCAGCCTGCTCGCCAGCTTAACCTTGCCGGCCTTGGCCAATACATTCAGCACTTCGATCGGCGTCGACTACTCACGAGGTGACTATGGCACCGGTACCACATCCGAAATCTGGTACGTCCCGCTCGTCGGCAAGTACGAAACCGGACCCATGACGTACAAACTCACCGTTCCCTGGCTACGCATTACCAACCCCTCGGTCGGCCCTGATGGCGAACCGTTGCCGGGCGGATGCGGCAAAATGGAAAGCGGTCTCGGAGACACCGTCGCCAGCGCCGACTATGCCGTGCTCGACGGTAGTCAGGGCAGCGTGCTGTTGAATCTGGTTGGCAAGGTCAAGCTCCCCACTGCCGACGAGGACAAGTGCCTGGGCACCGGAAAAACCGACTACTCCGCCCAGGTCGACGTCGCCAAGGCCTTTGGCCCGGTGACCGGGTTCGCCACCCTGGGCTGGAAGAAGTTCGGCGATCCGTCCGGCACCAACTTCAACAACCCGATATTTGCCAGCCTTGGCTTCGCCATACCAGTGGCCGCGCTCACCACGGTGGGCGCCTCCTACGACTGGCGGCAGAAAGTCGTCTCGAGTGGCGACCAACTAAAGGAGCTCACCCTCTTCGTTACTCAGAAGCTCAACCAGCACTGGAAGATCCAGTTGTATGCGGTAAAGGGCTTTTCCGACGCTAGCCCGGACGCGGAGGGTGGGCTGCTGCTCAACCACACTTTCTGATTGTAGCAACCTGGACTCCTTTGGCGTTGGTGGCATCCATCACGTTTTTCCGGGTCGGCAGTGCTTTTCAAAAGCTGGCTTTATATTCTTATCCAGGGGCTGAACATGGAGTGTTTGCGGTCGCGCGTTGGGTTGCCAGTGTGCGGTCGTTGCAAAAGGACGGCTGCAAGGGGGGGGCGCTATGGAGCCTAAGTACACATATATAGAGAGAAGGGTGTGCGACTTAGGCCGGGATTTTTTGTGGTACAGCATTCTTCGCCTGCTGACAAGAGATGATGGTGGCTGGCTAAGCATTTGAAGTCTAAAGAGAAAGTTTGAAAAATTTCGAAATAATTGCTTGACGGGGTAATTGGTATCTGTAGAATGCGCACCTCGGTTGAGACGAAAGATCTTAACCAGCCGCTCTTTAACAACTGAATCAAGCAATTCGTGTGGGTGCTTGTGGAGTCAGACTGATAGTCAACAAGATTATCAGC
>NZ_JBWKQB010000041.1:0-47960 GCF_059418545.1 Pseudomonas sp. GW821-FHT07G10
CGACCTCCTCTCGATGTGTTCGACTTCGTCGAACGGCGCTTCGCGCCCACCCCCTGATGAACGCCTCCGCTCGGCCTTCCGAAGGGGCGGGTAGATCAAGATCAAAAGCCAAAGCCAAAGCCAAAGCAAAAGCAAAAGCCAAAGCAAAAGCCAAAGCAAAAGCCAAAGCGAGGCGGCCTGCCGGCCGGCCTGTTTGTGTGGGGTACGCGTTCCTGGAGCTGCTGATAGGCTGCGATCTCACTTGCGCCGACGGTGTTGACGACTGGTGGCTCTTGTCAGAAAAATCCGACAGGAGTACAAATGTACTCCATGACGACTTTAACCCCCCGCCGTACTGCCATCCTGACCTTTATCCGCGACCGCATCGCGCAACAAGGTCAGCCACCGAGCCTCGCCGAGATCGCCGAGGCTTTTGGTTTTGCTTCGCGCAGTGTGGCGCGCAA
Source organism: Pseudomonas sp. GW821-FHT07G10 (assembly GCF_059418545.1). Classification (NCBI taxonomy): domain Bacteria; kingdom Pseudomonadati; phylum Pseudomonadota; class Gammaproteobacteria; order Pseudomonadales; family Pseudomonadaceae; genus Pseudomonas; species Pseudomonas sp. GW821-FHT07G10. Next base: position 444 of record NZ_JBWKQB010000041.1, read on the forward strand.
GCATGTGGTGGCCCTCACCGAAGCCGGTTTCATTGAGGTCAACGCCAATCAGGCGCGAGGTATTCGCTTGTTGAATCAGCCGCCCAGGCCCGAACTGCTGGATATTCCGGTGCTGGGGCGGGTGGCCGCCGGTGCACCGATCGGTGTCGATGCCCAGGTGCACAGTCGGCTGATGCTGGATCCGGCGATGTTTTCGCGGATTCCGGATTACCTGCTGCGGGTGCAGGGTGATTCGATGATCGAAGACGGTATTCTCGACGGTGATCTGGTGGGCGTACGGCGCAGTGCCGAGGCTGAAAACGGTCAGATCGTGGTGGCGCGGCTCGATGGTGAAGTCACGATCAAACGCTTTGAACGGGTCGCAGGGGGCGTGCGTTTGCTGCCACGCAACCCGGCCTATGCGCCCATCGTTGTGCACGCCGATCAGGACCTGGCCATCGAAGGGGTGTTCTGTGGGTTGGTGAGGCGAGGATGATGGGTGCCGTCGTTGCTCTGGATACTCTGTTCAATGCTGGCCAGGTCTGGAAAGGCCGGCCCGCCGCGCCACCGGCCAGCCCTCAACCGACAGGCCATTGGGCGCTGGATGCGGCGTTGCCCACGGGTGGCTGGCCAGAAGCGGCCCTGACGGAAATCCTGATTGCCGGGCAGGGTGTCGGTGAGTTGCAACTGGTGTGGCCGACCCTGGCGCGGTTATCCGCCGTGGGCGAACGAATTGTCCTGGTGGCGCCGCCCCATGTGCCATATCCGCAGGCCTGGCAGAACGCTGGCGTGGACCTGCGTCAGCTGTCGGTGATTCAGGCCAGTGAGCGCGATGCCCTGTGGGCGGCGGAACAATGCCTGCGCTCGGGCAGTTGCGGCGCGGTCCTGTGTTGGCCGCAGAAGGCTGATGACCGTGCCTTGCGCCGCTTGCAGGTGGCGGCCGAAACCGGTCAGACCCTGGCGTTCGCCTATCGCTCGATCAATGAGGCCATCAATCCTTCGCCAGCCGCCTTGCGTATCGCCATCGATGCCCGGCCCGCGCAACTGCGGGTACTCAAGTGCCGTGGCGGTCTGGCCCGCTCGGCGCCGATCGCCTTTGCGACAGGGCATTGAGGTTGGTATGCGCTGGGTCTGTATTCTTTTCCCGCAGCTTGCTCTGGATGCTGTGCTGCGTCAGCGGCCCGATCCCGATGAACCGCTGGCGCTGCTGACGGGCACTGCGCAGCGCCGGGTGGTGCAAGCGGTGAACGCCTCCGCTCGGGCGCTCGGCCTGCGCCCCGGGCAATCGCTGACCGCCGCTCATGCCTTGACCAAAGCCTTTGCCAGCGCCGAATACGACGTTGCCGATATCGAGCAGTGGCAGCAATTTCTCGCGGCCTGGGCCTACCGCTTCAGCTCCCAGGTCAGCGTGTTTTATCCCCGGTCCTTGTTGTTTGAAATCGAATCGAGTCTGGGCCTGTTCGGACCCTGGCCACAGTTCGAGGCGCGGCTGCGGGCGGAACTCACGGAACTGGGCTTTCGCCATCGTATCGTCGCAGCCCCCAATCCGGCGGCCGCGCGGGTATTGGCTAACGCTTACGACGGCCTGGCAGTGCCGGACAATGAAACCTTGCGCCGGATCCTGGGGCAGATGCCCATTGATCGCGTCGGGCTGGAGCAGGACGTCGCCACTGCCTTGTCGCGCATGGGCTTGCGGACCTTGAGTCAGGTTCAGGCGCTGCCACGCCATACCCTGGCGCGACGCTTTGAAGCCCAGGTGCTCAAGCACCTCGACACGTTAATGGGAGATCGGCCGCTGGTCCTGGCGTTTTACCAGCCGCCGGACCGCTTTGACGTGCGCATCGAGCTGAATTTCGATGTCCTGTCCCATCAGGCGCTGCTGTTCCCGTTGCGTCGGCTTACCGGCGATCTGTCGGCTTTTCTCTGTGGGCGGGACAGTGGCGTGCAGCGTTTTGATCTGCATCTGGAACATGCCGGGTTGCCGGACACGCAGGTCAAGGTCGGCTTGCTCAGCGCCGAGCGCGACCCGGCGATGCTCTTCGAACTGGCTCGCGGTCGACTGGAACAGGTGCAAGTGGAGTCTGCGGTTCGGGGCTTTCGCCTGGTGGCCCATGACTTGCCCAGGTTCGTCCCGCAACATCGGGAACTGTTCGAGGAGCGCCCACAGCAATCCTTGCCTTGGGAGCAATTGCGCGAACGTCTGCGTGCGCGGCTGGGCGATGACGCGGTACAGGGTCTGCGCTGGCAGGCCGATCACCGGCCGGAGCACAGTTGGCAGCCGAATGCCGATAGCCAGACGTGCCCGCCGAGCCTTGGCGTGCAACGTCCGGGCTGGCTGCTCACAGAACCGCTGCAGGTGCACGAAGGCGCGGCGCGGATTCTCATGGGGCCGGAGCGTATCGAGTCCGGCTGGTGGGACGGCGGCGATGTGCGTCGCGACTACTACCTGATCGAAACCCGCTCCGGCCAGCAGGCCTGGGCCTGGCGCACGGTGGGTGAGAGCGGGCCTTTGTGGCTGCAAGGCTGGTTCGCATGAGTGTCGAGTATGCCGAACTGCACTGCCTGTCGAACTTCAGTTTCCAGCGCGGAGCCTCCAGTGCCCGCGAGCTGTTCGAACGGGCCAGGCGTCAGGGTTATCAGGCTTTGGCGATCACCGACGAGTGCACCCTGGCCGGCATCGTCCGCGCTTGGCAGGCCGCTAAAGAGGTGGAGTTGCCGCTGATCATCGGCAGCGAAATGCGCATCGAAAATGGCCCGAAACTGGTGCTCCTGGTGGAGAGCCTGGAGGGCTACCAAACGCTTTGCCGACTCATCACCCGAGCCCGGCGTCGTGTGGCAAAGGGGCAGTACCAAGTGCTGCGCGAGGACTTCAACGAACCGTTGCCGGGACTGCTGGCGTTGTGGATGCCCGATACCCTCGAGGTTGGCGGGGAAGGGCGCTGGCTGCGCAAGGTCTTCGGCGACCGATTGTGGCTGGCCGTCGAGTTGCACTGCGGTCAGAACGATGCCCGACGGCTTGCGGGTTTGCTGGATCTGGCCGCTGCCCTGGAAATTCCGGCGGTGGCCAGCGGCGATGTGCATATGCACGCGCGCGGGCGCCGCGCCTTGCAGGACACCATGACCGCGATCCGTCATCACGTGCGCGTCGCCGAGGCCGGACAACGCTTGCACCCCAACGGCGAACGGCACTTGCGCAGCCTTGATGCATTGCAGGCACTCTATCCGCCGCAACTGCTTGAAGAGTCAACGCGCATTGCCCGGCGCTGCACCTTCGAGCTCGGCCAATTGCGCTATCAGTACCCGCGTGAACTGGTGCCTGAAGGGCAGACGCCGAAATCCTGGCTGCGCGAACTGACCGAACGGGGTATGCGCTGGCGCTGGCCTGAAGGCGTGGAAGACAAGGTGCTGGCGCTGATCGAAAAAGAACTGAAGCTGATCAGCGAGATGGGTTACGAGAGTTACTTCCTCACCGTCCACGACATCGTTCGCTTTGCTCGTGATCGCAACATTCTCTGCCAGGGACGCGGTTCGGCGGCCAACTCGGCGGTGTGTTATGCCTTGGGCATCACTGAAATCAATCCCAGCCTGATGAACATGCTGTTCGAGCGTTTCCTCTCCAAAGAGCGCAACGAGCCGCCGGACATCGATGTGGATTTCGAGCATGAACGGCGTGAAGAGGTTTTGCAGTATGTGTTTCAGCGCTATGGCCGGACCCGCGCGGCGCTCACGGCCGTGGTCAGCACCTACCATGGTGCCGGCGCGGTGCGGGATGTGGCCAAGGCCCTCGGTTTGCCACCGGATCAGGTCAATGCGCTGGCCGATTGCTGCGGCCATTGGAGTGATGAACCGCCTTCCGTGGAGCGCCTGCGTGAAGGCGGTTTCGACCCGGACAGCCCGGTGCTGCGCCGGGTGCTGAGCCTGACAGGGCAACTGATCGGCTTTCCCCGGCATCTGTCCCAGCATCCGGGTGGTTTCGTGATTTCCGAACAACCGCTGGACACGCTGGTGCCGGTAGAAAACGCGGCCATGGCCGAGCGTACGATCATCCAGTGGGACAAGGATGATCTGGACATGGTCGGCCTGCTCAAGGTCGATATTCTCGCCCTCGGCATGCTCAGTGCCATCCGCCGCTGTTTCGACCTGCTGCGCCGTCATCGCGGTCTGGATTTGAGTCTGGCGCAGGTGCCGAAAGAGGACCCGAAAACCTACGAAATGATCGGTCGTGCCGACACCATCGGGGTATTCCAGATCGAGTCCCGGGCGCAGATGTCGATGCTGCCAAGGCTCAAGCCGAAGGAGTTTTACGACCTGGTGATCGAGGTGGCTATCGTGCGGCCCGGCCCGATTCAGGGCGGGATGGTGCATCCGTACTTGCGGCGGCGTAACAAAGAGGAGCCTGAAACCTATCCGTCCGAAAAATTGAAGACAGTCCTGGAGCGCACTCTGGGGGTACCGCTGTTTCAAGAACAGGTCATGCAGATTGCGATTGTTGCCGCCGATTACAGCCCCGGTGAAGCCGACCAGCTACGTCGCTCCATGGCTGCCTGGAAACGTCACGGCGGTCTGGAACCGCATCAGGTACGGCTCAAGGAAGGCATGCTGGAAAATGGCTACACCGCCGAGTTCGCCGCGCAGATCTTCGAGCAGATAAAGGGCTTCGGCAGCTATGGTTTTCCCGAGTCCCATGCCGCCAGTTTTGCCTTGCTGACCTACGCCAGTTGCTGGTTGAAATGCCACGAACCGGCGGCCTTTGCCTGTGCGCTGATCAACAGCTGGCCGATGGGTTTCTACAGCCCGGACCAGATTCTTCAGGACGCCCGCAGGCATCATTTGCAGATCCGTGCGGTGGACGTGCGCGCCAGCGATTGGGACTGCAGTCTGGAACCTGTCCACGGTGAACAGCCGGCGATTCGCATGGGGTTGCGGATGATCCGTGGTTTTCGCGAGGACGATGCCCGGCGCATTGAAGCGGCACGCTTGGCCGGTGAATTTGTCGATATCGCCGATCTGGGTGAACGGGCGCGGCTCGACTCCCGGGCCCGGGAACAACTGGCCGACGCGGGTGCCTTGCGCGGGCTGGCCGGGGATCGGCATCGGGCGCGCTGGATCGTTGCCGGCGTGCAGAAACAGCTTGGATTGTTCGCCGGTTTGCCGAGTCAGGAGGAACCCGGGGTGTCCTTACCCAAACCGACGGTGGGTGAGGACCTGCAAGCCGACTACGCCAGCGTCGGCACGACCCTGGGCCCGCATCCGCTGGCCTTGCTACGTGGCGAACTCAAAGCCCGGCGCTGCCGCAGCTCGCGGGAATTACTCGAGGTCGAGCATGGGCGCAATGTCAGCGTCGCCGGGCTGGTCACTGGCCGGCAAAGACCCGGGACCGCCAGCGGCGTAACGTTCGTCACCCTGGAAGACGAGTTCGGCAACGTCAACGTGGTGGTCTGGCGCGACCTGGCTGAACGTCAGCGGCAGGTGTTGGTGGGTTCGCAATTGCTGAAGGTTGACGGCACGCTGGAGACCGAGGGTGAAGTGCGGCATCTGATTGCCGGGCGGTTGAGCGATTTGAGCTCGCTACTGACGGGGATCAGCGTGCGTAGCCGGGATTTCCGTTGAGCACGGATGATCGTTCCCACGCTCCGCGTGGTAACGCATCCCGTGACGCTCTGCGTCACAGCCGAAGGCGGACGCGGAGCGTCCATGGCGGCATTCCCACGCGGAGCGTGGGAACGATCATCAGGGGATGACCATCCAGATCAACTTGATCTACTTCGCGCAGACCCTGAACAATCCGGTATTGCTCGACTGGTTTCGCAAGCTGATCTCGCGGGCATCGAGAAGGCGATTCTGGATGTCGCTGCGACGCTGAAGTCTGAGTATCACCCGCTCAAGCATCTGATCGAGGTTTGAAGCCGCTGGGTATCTCTCGGTCAAGCCGATCATCAACGTGCGGCGGACTGACGAACGGGCACCACTGGTCTGATTGACGGTCGACAGAAGGGCATAGGCGAGGCCATGCTGATATCTGGTAATTGCGATAAAACGCGGTTGCCACCGATCAACAAACGGAGGTGTTCCATGCCGGTGAACCATGACCTTTATCAGGATTTGGGCTGCACGAAGGACGTCATTAAAGAAAAGAGCGCCAACGATCCCCATCTCCACTCGTTGCTTGAGAAATACACACGCATCGATGCCGACGTGCAGAAGGCTGAGGCTGCGGCGCTCGCTGATGATCAACTGAAGAAGCTCAAAGAGAAGCGTGTGGACATCAAAAAACAGATATCCAACCAGTTGAAGAATCAATCCTGAATCTGTGAAATCCTGAGCGAGGCTGCGCAGACTTCTGTGCACCCCGCCAGATTGGCTCGATGACCGATGAACAAGTAAATGGAACGGCCATAAATGCTAACGCCTCGAACTATCAGGGACTGATTTTTCAGGCTCCATGGGAGGTGACCATGAGTCATCCAAGATTTCCCAGTGAAGAGCAGGGCGGTTATGACCCGATGCAGAGGTCCCCTCAACCCTTGAGTCCAGGACGTATGACGGTTCATCCAGAGAACGCGCCGGGTACTGATGAACTGCCGGACAATGAAGCACTGCGTTCGCTGGATGAGGACGATGAAGCGGCGAATGATGCGGATCAGGTGCGTGAAAAAACTGACAACTGAGGTGTCCGACGCTTGAGCGCGTTACCTGACTGACTGGCATTAGCACAAGCCCGGCCCCTGAGTCGGGCTTTTCATATCTGGCTTATTTTGCGTTTGCCCGTTTCTCTACCCACCGCTACTCGGTGATAACGCGGTTGACGGTGTCCAACTGACCGGCTGCACCTTGGTCGGTACCAGCAGCAGGAATGCTGCGATGGCAATCACCAGTAACAGAACAATGTGGCGAATTTTGACTCGGCGGGGGGAATGATTCATCAAATGATAACTCCTGTCTGGGCCGGGATAGTCCGCTGTGTCATCTCACACAATGCCAGCATGGGCGATCCCGTTGTCAGTGGGCCAGAGGCGGGGGGATTGATTGGGAGCGTTCGGGCTCCCAATACAGGGTGCCGAAAAGATAGTCCGTCAGTGGGAAAACGATATTGAAATTGCATTCCTGCATCAGCTCGGGACGGTGATGCAGCTCATGCAGACGGCGCATCTGGCGAATCCACGGCAGGCGCGCGAGTGGGTTGCTGTGCGGCAGATGCTCGCAGGCGTGGAACACTTCATAGGCCAGATAACCAAGAATCATGCAGCCGGCAAACAGCCCGGCGACGTTGGCATTGAGCTGCTTGAGCAACCACCAGGCGGGCAGGGTAATCACCAGGCTGTGCAACACGATCAGCCAGGCCGGGAACAGAATCACCCGCCAGTCGCGGGCGCTGTCATAGGTCATGTAGCCGGGCACGAAAAAACTGTGGTGGTCACCGGTATGCCGCGCATAAAACATTCGCGCAAATGACTTTTTGTGATGCCCCAGATGCCGATGAACGGTGTAGATGCAAACGTTGAAAAACAGCAAGGTCAGGGGTACCGCCAACCATTCCAGCGGCTGCACCCGGTCCAGGGTGTGCCAGAAAAAACCGATGCACAGCAGACCAAAAACCAGCACAAAACCACCGTGCAGCCACGGGTTGTAGAGTGGATGAATGCTGGCGCGATAACGCATGCGCAATGCTTGAGTGGTCTGGCCCACCGCAGTCTCCTGTTTTAAGTGTTATTGAAAGAAGATTAGCCCCAGCCGAATTATCCAGCGAATGGATATTCGGAATGGGTGTTCAAGCGAGGCAACGCAATGATTCAATGCAAACGCGCCTACAGCCCCGCAGACACCCACGATGGTTACCGGGTGCTGGCCGAGTGGCTGGAAGACGAACTTGATCGAGGCGGGAGCTGTAGGAGCCGAGCTTGCTCGCGATGCAGGCAGCGCGGTCTGTCTGTTTCACCGTGGTGATGTCATTGCGAGCAAGCTCGGCTCCTGCAAGGCCGGTGTTAACCTGGATATCGGCGTAGATTTCGCCTTAACTCTCATCAAATCAGCGGATCCCAGCGTTGAGACCAGTCACTGTCGGCCTTGACCACTTCTCTGAGCAAGTCGAACGCCAGCTGCAAGGTGGCCGAGTCACGATCCCGTGAGTAGACCAGGTAAGTCGGGTAACTGAATTCCGGTGCCTTGGGCACCCGCTCCAGTACGCCGCTGTCGAGATAGCTTTGCACCACTCGGGTCCGGAAATAGCCGCAACCGCCATTTTCGAGGATGTACTGCAACGCCAATGGCCCGAGGTTGAAGCTGATGGCGGCTTTTGCCTTGTCCGGCAGTGCAGCGTCGTGTTGCCGCCGAAAGTCTTTGCCCCAATCGATATAGACATACGGCTGCGGATTGGCCGCCAACCGAACCTGAATGAGCTTTTCTTCCAGTAACTGCTCGACTTGCAGGCGTGGCCAATATTCGGGTTGATAAACCAGGGCTGCGTCCAGCACCCCCAGCTCAAGCTGGCGCAACAGGTTTTCGCCGTCGCGAATTTCCGTGCGCAACGCATGGCTTGGAATCTTTTCGCGCAACTCGCGAGCCCAACTGAGCATCAACGGGTTGCACAGGCTGACCTCACCCCCGATATGCAGCACGTTACGGTAACCGTCAGGCAACGGCAGATCGCGACGGGCCGCTTCCCAGGTCTGCACCAATTGATTGGCATAGACCACAAAGGCTTCGCCATCCGGGGTCAACCGGGCACCGGCGCGATTGCGTACGAACAAGGTGCAGGAGAGCTGACTCTCGAGCTTTTGCACGCGTGCGGTAATGGCGGTCTGGGTGACATGCAACTTCTCGGCTGCCGAGGCAAGACTTCCGTGGCGCACGATCTCCAGGAAGGTGCGGGCTAGATCGATGTCCATGGGCATCCCGGTATTCAAAAGGCTTTGCAGTGTAGAGCAACAGGCGCCGTTGCCGCACACCAACAGTGCGCTATGCGCTGTAGGAGCAGCCGGTTGACGCTCGATTGCTCGCGATAGCATCACCGCGGTGAAACAGACAGACCGCGCTGCCTGCATCGCGAGCAAGCTCGGCTCCTACAGGATTCCCACGCACTACACTGCAAATCACCCCGAACCCATGGAAGTCCCCATGACGGCAGCGAATATTCTCGAGACGGTTGAAGGTCAACGCCTGGCGGGTGTTGATGCCGATCGCTGGCGTGAGTGGGGGCCGTACTTGAGTGAGCGGCAGTGGGGCACGGTACGCGAGGACTACAGTGCCGATGGCGATGCCTGGCGCTACTTTCCCCATGATCATGCCCGCAGTCGTGCCTATCGCTGGGGCGAGGACGGGTTGGCGGGGTTCTCGGACAAGGCGCAGCACTGGTGCCTGGGGTTGGCGTTATGGAACGAACGCGACCCGATTATCAAGGAGCGGTTGTTCGGTCTGAACAACGCCGAGGGCAACCATGGCGAAGATGTCAAAGAACTCTATTTTTACCTCGACGGGGTGCCGAGTCATGCCTATATGCGCATGCTCTACAAATACCCTCAGGCGGCGTTTCCCTATGATGATCTGGTCACCGAAAACGCCCGTCGCGGCCTTGCGGATACCGAGTACGAAGTCCTCGACACCGGGGTCTTCGAGGACGATCGTTATTTCGATGTGACGGTGGAATACGCCAAGCACACGCCGGATGACATTTTCATGCGGGTCACGGTAGAGAACCGTTCCGATCAACCGGCGCGCTTGCGCGTGTTGCCGCAGCTCTGGGCGCGCAATACCTGGAGCTGGGATGCTGATGGGCACAAGCCACGTCTTGCCCTGAGCGGCGAGCACGTCATCGCGCGGCTCGCACATCGAGCCGACATGCAGGCCACTGCCTGGGGGCAGCCAGGCTGCGAGTGGTTGTTCTGCGACAACGAAACCAACTTTCCGAAACTCAATGGCCTGATGGCAACCGGACCGTTCAAGGACGGAATCAACGACTACATAGCCAACGGCGCCGGCAGCGCCATACGACGCGATGCAGGTACACGGGTGGCGGCGCATTTCACGCTGGAACTCGCGGGACGGGAAAGCAAAAACGTCTTCCTGCGCCTGGCTCCGGCGGGCGCCGAGCGGGTCAATGCCAGAACCTTGTTCGAGCAGCGGCGTGCCGAGGTCGACGAGTATTACGCTGCGCTGCAAGCTGACCTCGACGATGCAGACGCGCGCAATGTTCAGCGCCAGGCACTGGCCGGGTTGTTGTGGTCCAAGCAACTGTATTATTTCGACGTCAATCAATGGCTGGACGGTGATCCCACCCAACCGTCGCCACCCCCGCAGCGTGTCCACATCCGCAACACCCATTGGCGGCATCTCTCCAATTTCGACATCGTCTCCATGCCGGATACCTGGGAATACCCGTGGTATGCCTCATGGGACCTGGGCTTTCAGGCGGTGGCCTTTGCGTTGATTGATCCGGGTTTCGCCAAGCAGCAGTTGCTGCTATTGGTCAAAGACCGCTTCATGCACCCCAACGGCCAATTGCCGGCTTACGAATGGCGCTTCGACGACGCCAATCCACCGGTCCATGCCTGGGCTTGCTGGCGGGTTTATCAGCGCGATAAGGCCCTGACCGACACCGCTGACATGGACTTCCTCGAGCGGATTTTCCACAAACTGCTGTTGAATTTTTCCTGGTGGGTAAACCGCAAGGATGCCGAGGGCCGTAACTTGTTTCAGGGCGGTTTTCTGGGGCTCGACAACATTGCGCTGTTCGACCGCTCAGCCGCGCTGCCACCGGGCTACCAGCTCGATCAGGCTGACGGTACGGGGTGGGTTGCCGCCTACTCACTGGACTTGATGCGCATCGCCCTTGAACTGGCCAAGCGCAACGCGGTGTATGTCGACATCGCAGTGAAGTTCTTCGAGCATTTCCTGTACATCGCCGGGGCGATCAACCGCGTTGATAGCACCTCTGAAGGGCTGTGGGATGAACAGGACCGGTTTTTCTACGACGTTCTGCACCGTCCAGACGGGCAGAGCGAACCGCTGCGGTTGCGCTCCATTGTCGGGTTGATGCCGCTGTTTGCGGTGCAGGTACTGGAACAGCATGAGCACGAGGGATTGCCGGGTTTGCGCGAGCGTCTGTTCGCATTCATACGGCATCGCCCGGACCTTGCCAATCTGGTTTCACGCTGGACCGAGCCGGGTGAAGGTAATCGCTTCCTGCTGGCGCTGCTGCGTGGCGAGCGCACCAAAGACTTGCTCAAACGCATGCTCGAAGAAACCGAATTTCTCTCCGAATTCGGTATTCGCTCGCTCTCCAAAGCCTTCGCCGATCAACCTTTTGCCATGCAAATGAACAGTAATACGCTGTGCGCCCGCTATGAACCGGCGGAATCCGGCTCGCGGCTGTACGGCGGGAACTCCAATTGGCGCGGGCCGCTGTGGATGCCGATCAATTACATGCTGATCGATTCATTGCGTGAGTTTCATCGTTACTACGACAACAGTTTTTCGGTCGAATACCCCAGTGGGTCGGGCTATTTTGCGTCACTGGCTGAGGTCGCCGACCGCTTGAGTCAGCGTCTGACGAAGCTGTTTCTACAGGACGAAAACGGCTGCCGGCCGTCGATGTCCGGGTATCCGCAATTGCAGGCCGATCCGGCCAGTCGCGATCTGCTGTTGTTCCATGAGTACTTTCATGGCGAGACCGGGCGCGGCTTGGGGGCTTGTCATCAGACCGGGTGGAGCGCGTTGGTGGCATTACTGTTGCAAAAGCAAACCTGAGCCAGGGCGCCCATGAATCCCGCCGGTCAGCGGGATTCATGGGTGAGGATTCAAAACGCAAAACACGAACAGCCAAACGCTCCCCAGAACCCCTGGAAGTCACTCACCGGCACCGAAGACAAGCGCGCCCGCTCATGACTGTGGGCGTGCACGCCGCAAGGGCCGACGCATTGATGGACCTGAGCCGTCAGTGGTGCACCCGGTTTCCAGTGCCCCGGTGCTTTCACCACGGGTGACCAGTCGGGCATCACCGGCAGGGTGGGTGGCGCCAGTTTGTCAAACTCGAGGGCGCCGTGTACTACCTTGCCGTCGACCACGGTCAGCACTGATTCGATCCATTTGATGGCTTCGTCGTCGACGCTGAAGTAATCGGCTGAGAGCGCTACCAAGTCTGCCAATTGTCCGACCTTGAGCTGGCCTTTTTTACCTTGTTCGGAGGAGAACCAGGCACTGCCATGGGTGAACAGTTCCAGTGCGGTGTCACGGCTCAGGCCCTGTGGGTACAGCTCAAGACCGCCGACGGTGCGCCCGCTGACCAGCCAATAGAGCGAAGTCCATGGGTTATAGCTGGACACCCGCGTGGCATCGGTGCCGGCGCCGACCGGGATACCTTCGGCGAGCATGCGTGTGATCGGTGGTGTGTGCTGCGCAGCTTTTGCGCCGTAGCGGTCGACGAAGTATTCGCCCTGGAACGCCATGCGGTCCTGAATGGCGATGCCGCCACCCAGCGCGCGGACTCGTTCGATGTTTTCAGGCGTGATGGTTTCGGCATGGTCGAAGAACCACGGCAGACCGTTGAACGGAATATCGCGGTTGACCTTCTCGAACACGTCGAGCATCCGCGTGATCGACTCGTTATAGGTGGCGTGCAGCCGGAACGGCCAACGCTGTTCGACCAGATGGCGCACCACCGGCTCCAGTTCCTGTTCCATGGTTTGTGGCAGGTCCGGGCGCGGTTCGAGGAAGTCTTCGAAGTCGGCGGCCGAGAACACCAGCATTTCCCCGGCGCCGTTGTGCCGCAGGAAGTCATCGCCCTGGCCGTACGTCGAAGTACCGGTCCAGTTCTTGAAGTCGCTCAGTTCTTCCTTGGGTTTTTGGGTGAACAGGTTGTAGGCGATACGGACGGTGAGTTGCTTGTCCCTGGCCAGTTGCTGGATGACTTGATAGTCGTCCGGGTAGTTTTGATAACCGCCCCCGGCATCGATGGCGCTGGTCAAGCCGAGGCGGTTGAGTTCGCGCATGAACTGGCGGGTCGAGTTGACCTGATATTCCAGCGGTAGCTTCGGCCCTTTGGCGAGGGTCGAATACAGGATCATCGCGTTGGGGCGCGCAATCAGCATGCCGGTGGGATCGCCATTGGCATCGCGCTGGATCTCGCCACCCGGCGGGTTCGGGGTGTCACGGTTGTAGCCGACTACCTTTAATGCGGCGCGATTGAGCAGGGCGCAATCATAGAGGTGCAGGACGAAGACCGGGGTGTCCGGCGCGGCTTTGTTCAGTTCTTCAATCGTCGGCATGCGCCGTTCGGCGAACTGGAACTCGTTCCAGCCACCGACCACCCGGACCCATTGCGGCGCCGGTGTGCGATCGGCCTGATCCTTGAGCATGCGCAAGGCGTCGACCAGTGATGGCACGCCTTCCCAGCGCAGTTCCAGGTTGTAGTTCAGACCTCCGCGAATCAAGTGCAGGTGCGAATCATTGAGGCCGGGGATCACCGTGCGTCGTTGCAGGTCGATGACCTGCGTGGCATCGCCGCGCAGGGCCATGGCCTCGGCATCACTGCCGACGGCGATGAATCGCCCCTCCTTGATGGCGACGGCGGTGGCCTGGGGTTTTTCACGGTCTACGGTGTGCAAGCGACCGTTATAAAGAATCAGATCGGCTGGGGCGTTGGGCATGGTACTGCTCCCTGCTGGTAAAGGACTGATCCAGGCGTCGAGGGCACCTGACGAAAGGCCTTGCAGTACACGACGGCGGTTGAAACCGTCGCCGTCATCAGGTGGGCTCATGGCGTTCTTCTCGCCATGCTCCCCCTGGCTAACGGTCGGACGCGCAGGGCGCATCCGACCACCGTCTTACTTGATCTGACGCTGCGGTGCCTTGTGCACCATGGTGTAGGCGTAATCCACGCCCATGCCGTAGGCGCCGCTATGCTCCAGCACCAATTGCATGACGGCCTCGTAAGTCTCCTTGTGGGCCCAGTCGCGCTGGTATTCCAGCAATACCTGTTGCCAGGTCACCGGAATGGCCCCGGCCTGGATCATCCGTTGCACGGACATGTCATGGGCCTCTTGCGAGGTGCCACCAGAAGCGTCGGTGACAATATAGACCTCGAATCCTTCCTCCATCGCTTCCAGTGCGGGAAAGGTCAGACAAACCTCGGTCCAGAGCGCCGCCATTACCAGCTTCTTGCGCCCGGTGGCCTTGACCGCTGCTACCAGGTTCCTGTCGCCCCAGGAGTTCATCGAAGTGCGCTCGATCGGTTGCTGACCCGGGAATACGCCCAGGATCTCGGGCCAGATATAGCCACTGAAACTGGTGGTTTCGACGGAGGTGAGAATCGTTGGCACGTTGAACAATTTAGCGGTCTTGGCCAGCGCGACGGTGTTGTTCTTCAATTGCTGGCGGTCGATCGACTGCACGCCAAAGGCCATTTGCGGCTGGTGGTCAATCAGGATCAGAGCGCAATTGTTCGGATTGAGCAGTTCGCGAATAGACATGACAAGTTCCTTGAGTCTGGAATGAGAAAGCCGGCGCAGACAGCAACCTGGCTGAGAGCTAGTCTGTTGCTGCTTATCCAGCTAAACAATTACCTGGAATGGGGACTTATTGATTCCGTATTGGGGACAGTGATGGATCGAATCGATTGCATGCGTACTTTCGTTGCCACCGTGCGCCATAACGGCTTCGCCGCAGCTGCCCGAGCGCTGGACATGCCACGCTCCAGGGTCAGCAAACAGATTCAGGCGCTGGAAGACGGCATCGGTGTACAGCTGCTGTTGCGCACCACCCGCAGCCTGCACTTGACCGAGGCCGGAGCTGAGTATTTCGATGCGGCGCGCGAAGTGCTGGCCTCACTGGACGAGGCTGAGCAGCGCGCCCGTGACGGCATCGGTGAGTTGCGTGGGGTGTTGCGGATCAATGCGCCGATGTCGTTCGGTCTGCGGCGGTTGGGGCCGCTGATCCCGGTGTTTCATGAGTTGCACCCGAAAGTCGAACTGCAACTGGTGCTCAGCGATCAGCAGGTCGATCCGGTGCGCGGTGGTTTTGATGTCACGATCCGGATTGCCAGCCTGCCGGACTCGTCTTTATTGACTCGACCTTTGGCTCCGGCCCCGCGGGTGCTGGTGGCCTCACCAGCTTATCTGGCGCGATCGGGTACGCCGCAAACGCCGCAGCAATTGAGTGCACACCAATGTCTGGGTTACTGCTACCTGCAAAGCGGCGTGAGCCTGGCGTTAAGCAAAGGTCAAGAGACTCAGCGTGTGCAAATGAACGGACCGATGAGCGCCAACAACGGTGATCTGTTGGCCCAGGCAGCAGAGGCGGGGATGGGGATTGCCTTGTTGCCGAACTTCATCGTTGACGAGGCGTTGGCCGCAGGCAGGCTGGTGACGGTGCTGGAGGACTGGAGTGCGCCGCCGATCACGATCAATGCGGTGTACCTGAGTGCCCGACATGTGCCGAAAAAGATTCGGACTTTTATCGATTTTCTGGTGGAGCAGTTGAGCGACTCATGAGGCAAAAGTCCGGGCCCTGGATACACGAATCCCGCCATAAAGGCGGGATTCGTTTGCAGCCGGACGTGCTCCCGATGGCCGGGGGCCGCGTGCTCAGGACGGGAACAGTTCGCTCAGCTTCATCGCCAGCATCATGTCGCCTTCGGCGCGCAGTTTGCCGCCCATGAAGGCCTGCATGCCGTCGGTCGAACCGTCGACGATGCCTTCCAGGGTTTCGCCGTCCATCACCAGAGTAACCTGGGCGTCAGGGTTTTCGCCTTCTTTCAGCTCGCAGGTGCTGTCTTTTACGACCAGCGAGAAGTTTTTGGTGTCATCGATGCGAAAACCGAATACCAGGTCCAGGCCCGCAGCGGCGGCTGGGTTGAACTTGGCTTTCATTGCTTGTACGGCGTCAGCTACGGAGGTCATGGTTCGATCCTTTTATGGGTGATTACAACAAGGGTCACAGTTAGCCGGCACTCAGCGAAAGGTGATGAGTTCCGGGGCCTTCAGCAGTTGCAAATGCGCATGACTGTTGAAGGAAGCCAGGGTCACCTCGCGATCACGAAACTTGATCAGGTTGAGCGAGGTGTTGACGATTTGCCAATTCAGTTCAAAGGCCTGCGCGGCAGGCATTCGGGTAATCAGGTGGAGCAGGGCGGTGATAGTGCCGCCGGAAGTAAACACGGCGATCTTCTGGGTGTTGTCCGCTTGTTCGAGGATGCGCTGCAAACCTGCCTGGACGCGCCCGACAAAACCCAGCCAGCTTTCCAGCCCCGGTGTGTCATAGGCGCCGCTGAGCCAGCGTTCGATGATCAAGGCGAAGATCCGCTGGAACTCTGCACGGTTTTGCGTGGCATTGCGCAGGATATCCAGCGCTTCGGGTTCGTCCGGCAGCAGGCCTGGAAGCAGGGCGCGGATGATGGCGTCGGCATCGAACTCGTTGAAGGCCGAATCGATTTCCAGGGGCGGAACCGGCATGCCGACGGCGTTGAACTGTTCAAGCGCCGAGCTGGCGGTGTGCTGTTGCCGGCGCAAGTCACCCGACAGACAGCGATCGAAGTTCAGGCCAAGTTCAGCCAGGTGGCTGCCGAGCACTTGCGCCTGGCGTATACCGGTCGGTGACAGCACGTCATAGTCGTCTGCACCGAATGAGGCCTGGCCATGTCGAATCAAGTAGATGCTGCCCACGTCCGCGTCGTCCCGGTGCGTTGTAAGTTTTGCGAGGTTATGAGGATGCCGGTGGGCTGTCAATGAAAAAACATACGCTTGTTTGAAATGTCCGTTGGAGGCCCGTTACAGCAGGTTTCACGGCTGGCCGTAAGGCGGGCGCATGGGTATGCTTGAGGTATCCCGCGCCCGATTGTTCAGCGGCGCACAGTATTAAGGAGTCCCTGTGGAGTTTCTTGCCGAGTACGCAAGTTTTTTGGCTAAAACCGTCACCTTGGTCATCGCTATTCTGGTGGTCCTGGCCAGTTTCGCGGCCCTGCGCAGCAAAGGCCGGCGCAAGGCTGCGGGCCAGTTGCATGTCAACAAACTCAATGATTTTTATAAAGAGCTGCGTGAGCGCCTCGAGCAGGCCTTGCTGAGCAAGGATCAACTCAAGGCCTTGCGCAAATCCCAAGGCAAGCTCGAGAAAAAGCAGAAGAAACAACCGGAGGCCAAGCCACGGGTATTCGTGCTGGATTTCGACGGCGACATCAGAGCCTCCGCCACTGAAAGCCTGCGCCACGAAATCACCGCGCTGTTGGCCCTCGCCACGCCCAAGGATGAAGTGGTGCTGCGCCTTGAGAGTGGTGGCGGCATGGTCCACAGCTACGGTCTGGCTTCTTCGCAACTGGCGCGAATCCGTCAGGCTGGCGTGCCGCTGACCATCTGCATCGACAAGGTCGCAGCCAGCGGCGGCTACATGATGGCCTGCATCGGCGAGAAGATCATCAGCGCGCCGTTCGCCATCCTCGGTTCGATCGGTGTGGTGGCCCAGCTGCCCAACGTCAATCGCCTGCTGAAAAAGCACGATATCGACTTTGAGGTACTGACCGCCGGTGAGTACAAGCGCACCCTGACTGTGTTTGGCGAAAACACCGAGAAGGGCCGGGAGAAATTCCAGGAAGAACTGGACATCACCCATCAACTGTTCAAGAACTTCGTCTCGCGCTACCGCCCGCAACTGGCCATCGACGAAGTGGCGACTGGCGAAGTCTGGCTGGGTGTTGCAGCACTGGACAAACAACTGGTTGACGAACTGAAGACCAGCGACGAATACCTCTCCGAACGCGCCAAGGGCGCCGAGCTGTACCACCTGCACTACGCCGAACGCAAAAGCCTGCAAGAGCGCGTGGGGCTGGCGGCGAGCGGTTCGATCGATCGTGTGTTGTTGAGCTGGTGGAGTCGTTTGACGCAGCAGCGGTTCTGGTAAGTCGCCTTGCTGCTTCCCCTGTAGGAGCGGACTAATCAGACACAAAAAAGCCCTGAAACCTGGATGTCCGGTTTCAGGGCTTTTTGTTTTTGCCTGTCGTTTAGCGTCGACGGAACAGCGGCAGCGGTTCGTCGGTGGCGGCCTGATAGGTCACCGAGAAGTCCTTGAGGCTTTCCAGGGCTTCGTACGGGTCTTTGTCTGCGCGCAAGGCGTAGGCATCGAAGCCGCAACGGTGCAGGTAGAACAGCTGGTCACGCAGCACGTCGCCGATAGCCCGCAGTTCACCCTTGTAGCCATAACGATCACGCAGCAGGCGAGCGTTGGAGTAGTTGCGGCCGTCGGTGAAGGCCGGAAAGTTCAGGGCAATCACCTGGAAGTCTGTGATGTCGTCGCCGATTTCCTCGGCTTCTTCATCCGCGTCCAGCCAGACACCCAGGCCGCCGTCACGGGCCTTGAGGGCGTGAGCGTGGTCACGCCACAGGGCCAGCGGGACGATCAGGTCGTCGCAGTTGGAAATGCCGTCGAGGGTCGCGTCCTTGGGCAGCAAGTGCCAGGTTTCGTCGACGACCTCGTTGTTCTTAATTATTCGTTGCATAGACGCGCTCCTTGAAGAGGTCAATGCCGATACGTTGGTAAGTGTCGATGAAGCGCTCGTCTGGAGTACGTTGTTCGACGTACACGTCGATCAACTTCTCGATCACGTCAGGCATTGCATCCTGGGCGAAGGATGGGCCGAGGATCTTGCCCAGGCTGGCATCGCGGCTGGCGCTGCCACCGAGGGAGACCTGGTAGAACTCTTCGCCTTTCTTGTCCACCCCGAGAATGCCAATATGGCCGACGTGGTGGTGACCGCAGGCGTTCATGCAGCCGGAAATGTTCAGGTCCAGCTCACCGATATCGAACAGGTAGTCCAGATCGTCGAAACGACGCTGGATCGATTCGGCGATAGGGATCGACTTGGCGTTGGCCAGGGAGCAGAAGTCACCGCCCGGGCAGCAGATGATGTCGGTCAACAGGCCGATGTTCGGCGTGGCGAAACCGTGCTCGCGCAACTCGCCCCACATGGCGAACAACTGGCTCTGTTCGACGTCGGCGAGAATGATGTTCTGCTCGTGGGAGGTGCGCAGTTGACCGAAGCTGTAGCGGTCGGCCAGATCTGCAATCGCGTCCAGCTGCTTGTCTGTCACATCGCCAGGGGCAACGCCGGTCGGTTTCAGCGACAGGGTCACGGCAACATAACCCGGCTTTTTGTGCGCCAGGGTGTTGCGGGTACGCCAGCGGGCGAAACCTGGATGCTGTTTGTCGAGTTCGGCCAGCTCTTCGGTCTGGTCGACCAGGGCTTTGTAGTCCGGGTCGACGAAGTGCTTGGCGACACGATGCACTTCGGCGTCGGTCAACGTGGTTTGGCCGCCGCGAAGGTGGGCCATTTCCGCATCGACTTTTTCGGCGAACACTTCAGGTGTCAGTGCCTTGACCAGAATCTTGATCCGGGCCTTGTACTTGTTGTCACGACGGCCGTAGCGGTTGTAAACACGCAAAATGGCGTCGAGGTAGCTCAACAGGTCTTGCCACGGCAGGAACTCATTGATGAAGGCGCCGACCACCGGCGTCCGGCCCAGACCGCCACCCACCAGCACCCGGAAGCCCAGCTCGCCAGCGGCGTTGTGCACCGGCTCAAGGCCGATATCGTGGACTTCAATGGCCGCGCGGTCCGAGGTCGAACCGTTGATGGCAATCTTGAACTTGCGCGGCAGGTAGGCGAATTCAGGGTGGAACGTCGTCCACTGACGAACGATCTCGCACCATGGGCGCGGATCGATCAATTCATCGGCAGCGACACCGGCGAACTGGTCGGTGGTGACGTTGCGCAGGCAGTTACCGCTGGTTTGAATGGCGTGCATCTGCACGGTTGCCAATTCAGCCAGGATATCCGGGATGTCTTCCAGCGCCGGCCAGTTGAACTGCACGTTCTGCCGGGTGCTGATGTGGGCATAGCCCTTGTCATAGTCGCGAGCGATTCTGGCCATCATTCGCGCCTGGCGCGAAGTCAGTTGGCCATAGGGCACGGCGACCCGCAGCATCGGGGCGAAGCGTTGGATATAAAGACCATTTTGCAGGCGCAGGGGGCGGAATTCTTCTTCGCTCAGCTCGCCTGCCAGATAGCGTCGGGTCTGATCACGGAACTGCTTGACGCGGTCCTCGATGATCCGCTGATCGTACTCGTCATATACGTACATAGGTGTCCTGTTCTCAGGCTGCAAATCTGCGCGCACGGCCGCGCACTCCCAACGGAGCCGAGGCACGATACCAGTTTGCAGTTATGCGCAAAAGTGATGTTTGAGTATATGCAAAGAACCAAAACGACTAATGAGATTAACTATTGTCTTACCCCCATTTGTGGTGCGGGGAATACTGGACTTAACTGTGCTCGAGTCTTTATGCAATCACCGATAAAACCGACAAGAGGCGATGCAATGAGCAACCCAACCAAAGCAAGGAAAAGCGACAGCAGTGTCGACGCGTGGGCGATTTTTTTTCTGATCATCCTGGTGGTATCGACCGCAGTGTTCTGGGTCAGCCATCAATAAGCGACCTGTCCGGGCCCTGAACCGACGATTGTCGGACAAAAACGGCAATGAAGCGCAGTTTGCCAGCATTTTGCCAGCTATAATGCGCGGCTAATTTCCGGGGCTCGGATGACCATGTTGAAGTTCCTCTGTGGTGTGTTGCTGGCGCTTGGCACGGTTTTCGGGCCTGCTGCGCAGGCGGAGTCAGTGTTGTTCCTGAATCCGGGAATCAGCACGGAAACGTTCTGGGTCAGCTATTCGCAATTCATGCAGGCTGCGGCCAAGGATCTTGGCATGGACCTGCAAATTCTCTATGCCGAGCGAGTGCCCGAGACCAATCTCAAGCAGGCTCGTGAAGCCCTTCAAGGGCCTAATCGTCCGGATTATCTGGTGTTCGTCAACGAGCAATATGTCGCTCCGGAAATCCTGCGCCTGTCCCAGGGTAGCGGCGTGAAGCTGTTTATCGTCAATAGTGGCCTGACGCCCGACCAGCTCAAGCTGTTAGGTGAGCACGGCAGCAAGTATCCCGACTGGATTGGCGGCATGCTGAGCAATGATGATGACGCCGGTTACCTGATGCTCAAGGAGTTGATCCGTCAGCACGGTCCTGTGGCGTCAGGCCAGACCATCGATCTGTTGGCGTTCTCCGGGATAAAAATCACCCCGGCTGCACAGTTGCGTGAGCAGGGCCTGCGGCGGGCCCTGGCTGAGCATCCTGAAGTGCGATTGCGTCAGTTGGTGTATGGCGAGTGGAGTCGTGAGCGAGCCTATGAACAGGCCAGGCAACTGCTCAAGCGCTATCCGCAGACTGCATTGATATGGTCGGCGAACGACCAAATGGCCATGGGGGCGATGAAGGCGTTGGAGGAGGTGGGAGGCCTGCCTGGGAAAGATGTGTTGTTCAGCGCGGTCAACAGTTCGCCAGAGGTGTTGCAGGCGCGTGTCGATGGTCGTCTGAGTGCACTGGTCGCCGGGCATTTCACCCTCGGCGGCTGGGCCATGGTGCTGTTGCATGACCACGCCCGGGGGATCGATATCGCCCGCCACGGTGGTCGGACCCGACAAGTGCCTTTGCTGCAGCTGATCGACCGGCAGCAGGCGCAGCGTTTATTGGGACTCAAGCAAACCGCGGATTACAAAGTCGACTTTCGCGCACTCTCGGCACAAGGCAAGCCGTCCTCATACCGCTATCCGTTCAGCCTGCAACTATTGATGCGCTGACCAGCGCTTCAAACACCCGCCAAATGCAAGACCAGTTTCACGATACCGAACAGCGTCAGCGCGAAGACCGCCGTGAACAGAATACCCAGTATCACGAAGTGACTGGGTTTGCCGTGAGTGAAATCCCGGGCGCGATTCTTCCCGCTTTGCACGCCGAATGCAGCGGCCATCACACTTTGCAGCATCTGCCAGAAGGTCGGTGGCTTGTTCTTGGCTGGATCGTCCATAAATCCCTCGACACGGGTTGCGTGAAGAGAGCATAGACGTCCAGGGATGGTGTGGCGAGGGAGCTTCCCTCGCCACAGGGTGTGGTCAGTTGTCGTATCCCAGGTTAGGCGCCAACCAGCGCTCACTCACACTCAAGTCCTGACCCTTGCGCGCGCTGTAGCTTTGCACCTGGTCCTTGTCGATCTTGCCCACGGCAAAGTACTGCGCTTGCGGGTGGGCGAAGTACCAGCCACTGACGGCCGCAGCCGGGAACATTGCGTAGTGCTCGGTGAGGAACACGCCGCTGCGGCCGGCTTTGAGTTCTGTCGCAGCAGGGTCCAGCAGCTTGAACAACGTGCCTTTTTCGGTGTGGTCCGGGCAGGCCGGGTAGCCGGGGGCAGGGCGGATACCGCTGTATTGCTCTTTGATCAGCGCTTCGTTATCGAGCTGTTCGTCCTTGGCATAACCCCAGTAGTCTTTGCGCACCTGCTGGTGCAACCACTCGGCGCAGGCCTCTGCCAGACGGTCAGCCAGTGCCTTGACCATGATCGAGTTGTAGTCGTCGCCCTTGTCCTGATAGGCCTTTGCCACTTCTTCGGCACCGATCCCGGCGGTGGTGATAAAACCGCCGACATAGTCGGTGATGCCGCTGTCTTTCGGTGCGACGAAGTCGGCCAGCGAGAAGTTCGGCTTACCGTCGGTCTTGATGGTCTGCTGGCGCAGATGATGCAGCTTGGCCAATGGTTGGCCGTCGTCGCCGTAGACTTCCAGGTCATCGTCCTGCACTTGATTGGCCGGCCAGAAGCCGAACACTGCACGGGCGCTAATGAGTTTTTCGTCGATCAGCTTGGCGAGCATTTCCTGAGCATCGGCAAATAACGAGGTGGCTGCTTCGCCCACGACTTCATCGGTGAGGATGCGCGGGTACTTGCCAGCCAGATCCCAGGAGATGAAGAACGGCGTCCAGTCGATGTATTCGGCCAGAACCTTGAGGTCGATGTTGTCCAGTACCTTGGCGCCGGTGAAGGTCGGCTTGACCGGCTGGTAGCTGCTCCAGTCGAACTGCGGCTTCTTGGCGATCGCCACCGGGTAGCTCAAGCGTTCGGTACGGGCGCTGCGGTTGGCAGTGCGCTCGCGGACTTCGATGTATTCCAGGCGGGTCTTTTCGACGAAGCCGGGTTTCAATTCTTTGGACAGCAACTGGGTCGCCACGCCCACGGCGCGTGAGGCGTCGGTGACGTAGACCACCGCGTCGTTGCTGTACTTGGGCTCGATCTTCACCGCGGTGTGGGCTTTGGAGGTGGTCGCACCGCCGATCATCAGCGGCAGATAGAAATCCTGGCGCTGCATTTCGCGGGCGACGTGGACCATTTCGTCCAGCGACGGGGTGATCAGGCCGGAGAGACCGATGATGTCGCACTTCTGTTCTTTGGCCACCTGGAGGATTTTCTCCGCCGGCACCATCACGCCGAGGTCGACGATGTCGTAGCCATTACAGCCCAGCACCACGCCGACGATGTTTTTGCCGATGTCGTGTACGTCGCCCTTGACCGTGGCCATGAGAATCTTGCCCTTGGCTTGCGGCTTGTCGCCTTTTTCCAGCTCGATGAACGGGATCAGGTGGGCAACGGCCTGCTTCATGACACGGGCAGATTTCACCACCTGTGGCAGGAACATTTTGCCGGAGCCGAACAGATCACCGACGATGTTCATGCCGGACATCAGCGGGCCCTCGATCACTTCGATCGGGCGCGCGAACGACAGCCGGGATTCTTCGGTGTCTTCGACAATGTGCGTAGTAATGCCTTTGACCAGCGCATGCTCCAGACGCTTGTTGACGTCCCAGCTGCGCCACTCGCCCGTTTCGGCTTCCTTGACGCTGCCGTCGCCCTTGTACTTGTCGGCGATGGCCAGCAAGGCGTCGGTGCCTTCCGGCGTGCGGTTGAGCACCACGTCCTCGACGGCATCGCGCAACTCGGCCGGGATCTGGTCGTAGATCTCCAATTGGCCGGCATTGACGATGCCCATGCTCAGGCCGTTGCGGATCGCATGCAGCAGGAACACCGAGTGGATCGCTTCACGCACCGGGTTGTTGCCACGGAACGAGAACGACACGTTGGACACGCCACCGCTCGTCAGCGCGTAGGGCAGGTGGTCACGGATATAGGCGCAGGCGTTGATGAAGTCGACGGCGTAGTTGTTGTGCTCTTCGATGCCGGTGGCGATGGCGAAGATGTTCGGGTCGAAGATGATGTCTTCCGGCGGGAAGCCCACCTCGTTGACCAGGATGTCATAGGAGCGTTTGCAGATTTCCTTTTTGCGCGCTTCGGTGTCGGCCTGACCGGCTTCGTCGAAAGCCATCACCACCACTGCAGCGCCGTAGCGCTTGCACAGTTTGGCGTGATGAATGAACTGTTCGACACCTTCCTTCATGCTGATGGAGTTGACGATGCCTTTGCCCTGGATGCACTTGAGGCCAGCTTCGATGACTTCCCACTTGGAGGAGTCGATCATGATCGGCACGCGGGAGATGTCCGGCTCACCGGCGATCAGATTGAGGAAGGTCACCATGGCCTTCTTCGAATCGAGCATGCCCTCGTCCATGTTGATATCGATCACCTGCGCGCCGGCCTCGACCTGCTGCAGGGCGACTTCCAGCGCTTCGGTGTAGTTGTCTTCGCGGATCAGCCGGGCGAAACGCGCGGAACCGGTGATGTTGGTCCGCTCGCCGACGTTGACGAACAACGACTCGCGATTGATGGTGAACGGCTCCAGGCCCGACAGCCGGCAGGCCTTTGGAATGTCCGGAATCGGCCGCGGTGCGTAGCTGGCCACCGCTTTGGCGATCGCCTCGATGTGCGCGGGGGTAGTGCCGCAGCAGCCGCCGACGATATTCAGGAAGCCACTTTGGGCGAACTCTTCGATGATTTTCGCGGTATCGGCCGGCAGTTCATCGTATTCACCGAACTCGTTGGGCAGGCCGGCGTTCGGGTGGGCGGAAATATAAGTGTTGGCCTTGTCCGACAGCTCTTCCAGGTACGGCCGCAGTTCACGGGCGCCAAGGGCGCAGTTCAGACCGACGGAAATCGGTTTGGCGTGGCTGATGGAGTTCCAGAAGGCTTCGGTGGTCTGACCGGACAGGGTACGACCGGAGGCGTCGGTGATGGTGCCGGAAATCATGATCGGCAGTTCGAAACCCAGCTCTTCGAACACGCCCTGCACGGCGAAGATCGCGGCCTTGGCGTTCAAGGTGTCGAAGATGGTTTCGATCAGGATCAGGTCGGCGCCGCCTTCGATCAGGCCTTTGGTGGCCTCGGTGTAGTTTTCCACCAGTTCGTCGAAGGTCACGTTGCGGTAGCCGGGGTTGTTCACGTCCGGTGACAACGAGCAGGTACGGCTGGTAGGGCCGAGCACCCCGGCGACGAAGCGTGGCTTGTCCGGGGTTTCCAGGGTCTTGGCGTCGGCCACCTTGCGCGCCAGACGCGCGCCCTCTACGTTGAGTTCATAGACCAGCGCTTCCATGCCGTAATCGGCCTGGGACACTTGGGTGGCGTTAAAGGTGTTGGTTTCGAGAATGTCGGCACCAGCATCCAGATACGCCTTCTCGATCGCCCCGATCACGTCCGGGCGGCTAAGAATCAACAGGTCGTTGTTGCCTTTGACGTCGCTCGGCCAGTCAGCGAAGCGTTTGCCACGGTAGTCCTGTTCCTCGAGCTTGTAGCTCTGGATCATCGTGCCCATGCCGCCATCGAGAATCAGGATGCGCTCTTTGAGGGCTTGATGGAGAGCTTGAAGGCGAGCGCTGCGATCGGACATAGGACTACCTGGAAAGGCCAATACAAAGAAGGGCGATGATAGCAAACCTGTGTGCTTTTAGAGCATGGCAGGCTTTTGCATGAATATCGCTCATGTTGGTGGCCGGGTTAGACCGGTAGAATCGCGACGTTTTTCTATCGCCGGAACCAGGGACATGTCTTATCGCGTTGTCATCGGCAGTATTTTGCTGCTGTTCAGTTTCGCCGCCACAGCGCAAGGTCCGGCGCCAGCGATTTCCTATACCCGTGATATTCAACCGATCTTTACCGATAAGTGCGTGGCCTGCCATGCCTGCTATGACTCCGCCTGTCAGCTCAATCTGGGCAGTGGGGAGGGTGCGGCACGGGGCGCTACGAAAATGCCGGTCTATAACGGCCAGCGCAGTCAAGCCTCAAGGCCGACGCGGCTGTTCTACGACGCCTTTGGCAAGGCGGCCTGGCAGCGTAAGGATTTCTATTCAGTGCTCGATGCTCAGGGCAGCCAGGCGGCGCTGATGGCGCGAATGCTTGAACTGGGCCACAAAACGCCACTTCGGCCCAACGCGAAGTTGCCCGAGGAGATCGTTTTGGGCCTCGAGCGCGAGAACATGTGCCCAATGCCGGGCGAGTTTGACAGCTATGCCGGTGCACATCCCAAAGAGGGCATGCCGCTGGCGGTGACGGGCCTGACCGATCAGCAGTACCAGACCCTGCAACGCTGGTTGGCGTCAGGGGCGCCCATCGATGATCAAGGCCTGGCGCCCAGTGCCCAGGAGGCGTTGCAGATTGTTCAGTGGGAAAGCCTGCTCAATGCCCCGGGCGCTCGGGAAAGCCTGGTCGCTCGATGGCTGTTTGAGCATTTGTTCCTGGCACACATCTATTTCAAGGGCGGTGAGCCGGGGCATTTCTTCCAATGGGTGCGTTCGCGTACGCCGCCGGGGAAGCCGATCGACCTGATCGCCACCCGTCGTCCAAATGACGACCCCGGTACTCAGATCTATTACCGCTTGTGGCCGGTGCAGGGTGTGATCGTGCACAAGACCCACATCACCTTTGGCCTGGGCCCGGCGAAAATGGCGCGGGTCAAAACCCTGTTCTACAGCGGTAACTGGCACGTCAATGCGTTGCCCGGTTACGGGCCGGAGCGGCGGGCCAATCCGTTCGAAACGTTCGAGGCGATTCCGGCGCAAGCGCGTTATCAGTTCATGCTCGATAATGCCGAATACCTTGTGCGGACCTTTATCCGTGGTCCGGTCTGCCGAGGGCAGATTGCTACTGACGTGATCCGCGACAACTTCTGGGCGTTGTTCCAGGCGCCGGAACATGACCTGTACATCACCAACCGCAACTACCGCACTAAGGCAACGCCGTTGCTGGCGATGCCGGGACAAAATGATGATGTCGGCAGTGTCTTGACCCTGTGGCACAATTATCGCGACAAGCGCAACGAATACGAAGCCTTGCGCCGGGACACCTACGCCGATGCGCCAGCACCGAGCTGGTCGACCCTGTGGGCCGGCAACGACAACGCCTTGCTGAGCATTTTCCGCCACTTCGACAGCGCCTCGGTGAACAAAGGCTTGATCGGTGACGTACCGCAAACGATGTGGCTGTTCGACTATCCGTTGCTGGAACGCACGTATTATCAGTTGGCGGTCAATTTCGATGTATTCGGAAACGTTTCCCACCAGGCCCAGACCCGTCTGTATTTCGACCTGATCCGCAACGGCGCCGAGCAGAACTTCCTGCGCCTGATGCCGGCCGATTCCCGGGACGATTATCTCGACGATTGGTACCAGAGCAGCGGCAAGATCAAGATGTGGCTGGACTATGAAAGCATCGACAACGACAAACGCACCGCACTGAAGCTGGATGAAAAGGACCCGAAGCGCGATTTCGCCAACCAACTGCTGGCGCGCTACGGTGACTTGAACGCCAGGCCTGACCCGATCAATCGCTGTGACGGCGCGTATTGCTCACGGCCGAATATCGATCCGGCCCTGCAAGACGCCGAACAGGCCTTGAGTCGCCTGGTCTCGCGCCCGGCCGCGGGGCTTCGGGTCATCGATCAGTTGCCAGAGGCCACGATGCTGCGCATCGAGACCAAAAGCGGCAAGCGTGAGGTCTACAGCCTTCTGCGCAACCGCGCCCACAGTAACGTGGCGTTCCTGCTCGGCGAGGCGCTGCGTTATCAACCCGGGTTGGATACGTTGACGATTTATCCAGGCGTACTCAGCAGCTATCCGAACTTCATCTTCAACATCCCGGCCGAGCAGGTTCCCGAGTTTGTTGCGCGAATGGAGAGCGCCAAGGATGCTGATCACTTCGAGAAAATCGTTGATCGCTGGGGGATTCGTCGCAGCCATCCACAGTTCTGGCAGTACTTCCATGACCTGACCGAGTACATTCGCGCAACCGAGCCGGTGGAAGCGGGCGTGCTGGACATGAACCGCTACGAGAACCTGTAATCGATGGTGAGGATGGCCGGTTCTTTCCCGACAAAAATACTAGGACTTTGTCCGGCGCGATGATTGGCGTAAACTGCGTCCAAGCCTGCGAGGAGTTTCCATGACCGCTATTACCATTACCGATGCTGCCCACGATTATCTGGCTGATCTGCTTTCCAAGCAGAACACCCCGGGAATCGGCATCCGAGTCTTTATTACCCAGCCTGGCACCCAATACGCCGAAACCTGTATTGCCTATTGCAAGCCGGGCGAAGAAAAACCGGAAGATACCGCGCTGGGGCTCAAAAGCTTCACCGCTTATATCGATTCCTTCAGCGAAGCCTTTCTGGACGATGCCGTGGTTGATTACGCCACCGATCGTATGGGCGGCCAACTGACCATCAAGGCGCCAAACGCCAAAGTTCCGATGGTCAACGCTGACAGCCCGGTGAACGAGCGCATCAACTATTACCTGCAAACCGAAATCAACCCGGGGCTGGCCAGCCACGGCGGTCAGGTCAGCCTGATCGATGTGGTTGAAGACGGTATCGCCGTGCTGAAATTCGGCGGTGGTTGCCAGGGCTGCGGCCAGGCTGATGTCACCTTGAAGGAAGGCATCGAGCGCACACTGCTTGAGCGTATTCCGGAACTTAAAGGTGTACGCGACGTCACCGACCATACGCAGAAAGAAAACGCCTACTACTAAGGTGTTCGCTGCAAACAGAAAAAACGGCGCCCCGTGAGCGCCGTTTTTTTATGCCTGGGATTTGAGGTGGCCATTACATGGCCCTCGTATTGATCGTTCCCATGCTCCGCGTGGGAATGCAGCCCGGGACGCTCCGCGTCCCAGAAGCTGACGCAGAGCGTCCGTTGAGGTGTTCCCACGCACGAGCGTGGGAACGATCATGTTCAGGGTCTGTACAAATGCGCATGCCCGGCACGATACAGCGACGATTCACTGAAATTGTCGCTGGCCAGCACCCGACCCACCAGGATGAGCGCGGTACGACGAAATCCCTTTGCCTGAACCTTTTCAGTAATATCAGCCAATGTGCCCACCACCCAATCCTGATCCGGCCAGGTGGCGCGATGAATCACTGCAATCGGGCAGTCCAGGCCATAGTGCGGGACCAGTTCGGCGATGATTTTCTCCAGATGATTGACCCCCAGATGAATCGCCATGGTTGCTCCATGCTGTGCCAGGCTGCCGAGTTCTTCCCCGGCCGGCATCGCCGTTTTGTCGGCATAGCGGGTCAGAATCACGCTCTGGGACACGTCCGGTAGCGTCAGCTCCGCCCCCAGCAGGGCCGCGCAGGCTGCGGTTGCCGTCACGCCAGGGATGATTTCAAAGGGAATATTCAACTCGCGCAAATAGCGAATCTGCTCGCCAATTGCGCCGTACAGGCTCGGATCGCCGGAATGCACCCGGGCCACGTCCTGACCTTTGCCATGGGCGGTCTTGATCAATTCAATGATCTGCTCCAGGTGCAATTCTGCGCTGTTGATCACCTGGTCGGCCTGGTGGCCTTCCAGCACGGCAGCGGGCACCAGCGAGCCGGCATAGATGATGACCGGGCAACTGCGGATCAGCCGCTGGCCTTTGACGGTGATCAGTTCCGGGTCGCCGGGACCTGCGCCGATAAAGTAGACGGTCATGGCTGTTTCCTGTGCAAAGTCGTGTCGGCAATGCTTCAGATGAAGATTGCTCATGATCAAGGGCGGGGATTATCGGGGATTTTACGGCGCAGATGCCAATGCAAAGGTGGCCTGGGCGTATTTCTGTCGCGAGATCAGCAGTTTGGCCGGGCTTTGCGTCAGATGCTCGGCCAGTGCCAGCGCAGCGCTTTCGGCCACGCCATAGCAACCGGTGCGTTCAAAGGCGATCTCTGAGCGATGACTCAGTTGTGGCTCATAGGCGGCAAGTTGCGCACTGCTGAAGAATGTCAGCGGCAATGCCAATTGTGCAGCCAGCTCAAGCAGGCCAGGCTCCTCTCGTTTCAGGTCGATACTGGCCAGGGCCTGGATCGCTTGCAGATCGATGTGGTGAGCCTGCAACGCCTGATCGAGCAACGCCTGTAGCGTGGCGGCGGGGCAGCCACGCTGGCAGCCCAGGCCGACCACCAGGGTCGGCGCTGTGCTGATGTCAGTCATGCGCGGTATTGGCCTTCGCTTTTGCGACGGAACAACCAGGCGCTGATCAGGCCCAGGGCCAGCCAGAACGCCGCGTTGGTCAGTTGCGAAGCGATTTTGAATTGTGCTTCGAGCGCTTCCGGCGCCAGGCTGGAATGCACCTGCGGTTGCGGCGCGCCAATGATGTGCGGTACCGCCAGAATTGCCACGCCGAGAATCTTCAATAGCCAGTGTTTGCCAAACACGATCAGCGCAATGCCGACAGCGGTGGACGCCGCGGTCCCGGCCCACCAGGTCTGCCGTTGCAGCAGGTCAGCGGCGGCAGTGCCGGGCAGCTCCGGCGGCAGGCCCATGGTCGGTGCCAGGCAGAAGGTCGCGTAACCGGCCAGGCCCCAGAGCAAACCTTCGGACGTGCGACCCGGAGCGCGCAGGGTATAGAGACCCGCAAGCATCAGGGCGAAACCGACGGCCACCACCAGATTGCCACCGGTGGTCGAGAGCACGCGCTGCCAGCCGTCCTCCGGCTCCCAGGCTTCGGCATCGTGGGTATGACCGGCCATGGCGCCTTCAGCGTGTTCGTGAACTTCGGCGGCCGGGGCCTTTTCATAGGTTTCCGCCTGGAGAATCAGCGGCGCGACCCAGAAGCTTTGCAGCAAGGTCAGCAACAAGGCCGCGAGCAGCCCTGTGAAACCCGCGGTTTGCGCAATACGCTTGATCATGTCAGCAGGTCTCAATGGCACGGAAAAGCGGAGCTGTGACGGGTGTCGTGGGCGGCGTTGTGCACCGCTTCGATATGCGAGAAACCGGCGAAATACACCAGGCACGCGCCCAGAATCGATGCGCCGATGGCGGCAATCAGACGTTGGCTCAGGGTGGACGTGGTGCTGGCGGTGCCTGCGTGGCGGGTGCTGCTGATGATCGACATGGCGCTTCCCTCTGATGTGTCAGCGGGTGAATCGAGCGCATGAAAACCCCTGCGAGACAGGCTCGCAGCGGTTCAAACAGCGCCCGCCCACCGCGGGTTTGTTATTTCAGTATTGCGGGCCGGTCTCCGGGCTCACGAGGGGTTTGGGCCAGCGCCTTCACCTGCAAGAGTCGCCTTCCCATGCCGAACTGCTGGCACAGTGGATCTGACTCTTCGCTCGCTTACCGTTGCGGGGGCAGCACCGGACTGATCAAGGCTTTGAGTAAAGCACATGACTCACCGGTTTCCCGTTTCACCCTGTGAAGGGCACCCGTAACAAGTTGCGTAGGAGAGCATGGGCGGGGGATGAGAGTCAATTGGCAAGGTTTCTCACTTGTTGGACCGAGGCGCTTCCATCGCGAGCAAGCTCGCTCCTACAAGGGGACCGCGATTGAATGTAGGAGCGAGCTTGCTCGCGATGGCGTCGTCACAGTCACCATAGATCTCTGTCCGGACATTGACCCGCCCCCAAGCGATGCGTAGCCTTGCGCTTTCGAGGTTCTTCGGCACTCTCGCCGAAGCTAAGAAGGGAACGCGGTCAATGCCGCGGCTGCCCCCGCAACTGTGAACGGTTCCGTTTCTGCCATGCCACTGCACCCTCTATCCATAGAGCGAGCGGGAAGGCGTAGAAATCGCCAGTCGAAAGACCGGCAGGCCGTCAGCCAGGAGACCTGCCTCGTACCAGATTCTCACTACAACCGGGCGGGGTGATCCGGTGGCGAAATCTTCCGCGCCCATCGGTGTGGTTGTCGTCCCGTATGCCCGCCACCTTGCCAAAGGGCATCCGATGAAAACACTGGCCAAACTTCCCGTCACCATCGTCACCGGCTTCCTCGGCTCGGGCAAAACCACCTTACTGCGGCATATGCTTGATAACGCCCAGGGCCGCCGCATCGCGGTGATCGTCAACGAATTTGGCGAGCTGGGCATCGACGGCGAAATTCTCAAGCAATGTTCCATCGGTTGCACTGAAGAAGAGGCCAGCGGCCGGGTCTATGAACTGGCCAACGGTTGCCTGTGCTGCACCGTTCAGGAAGAGTTCTTCCCGGTGATGCGCGAGCTGGTTGCCCGTCGTGCCGACCTGGATCACATCCTCATCGAAACCTCTGGCCTGGCGCTGCCCAAACCGCTGGTGCAAGCCTTCCAGTGGCCGGAAATCCGCAGTGCCTGCACTGTCGATGCAGTGATCACGGTGGTCGACAGCCCGGCCGTGGCCGCCGGCACCTTCGCTGCGTTCCCGGATCAAGTCGACGCCCAGCGCAAGCTCGACCCGAACCTGGACCACGAATCACCGCTGCACGAACTGTTCGCCGACCAGCTGGCCAGTGCCGACCTGGTGATCCTCAACAAAGCCGACCTGATCAGCCCTGAAGACCTGGCCAAAGTGCGCCTGGAAGTCGCCGAAGAACTGCCGCCAGCAGTAAAAATCATCGAAGCCAGCAGCGGTCGCTTGCCTCTGGAGGTTTTGATTGGTCTGGGCGCCGGTTCCGAAGAGCATATCGACAGCCGTCACAGCCACCACGACCATCACCACGACGGTGATGCCGATAGTGAAGGGCATGATGACCATGACCACGACGCCTTCGATTCCATTTCCATCGAGCTGCCCCAGGCCGACGAAAGCCTGCTGCTGGATGCCCTGACCCAGCTGGTGGTTCAGCACGGCATTCTGCGGGTCAAAGGCTTCGCGGCGGTTGCGAACAAGCCGATGCGCTTGCTGATCCAGGGCGTGGGCACGCGCTTCGACAGACATTTCGACCGTGCCTGGCGCGCCGATGAGCCGCGTGCAACGCGCCTGGTGCTGATTGGCCAGGAACTGGATGCCGCTCTGATCGAAGCGCAATTGCGCGCCGCACTCGGCGCCTGAGCCATGCACCTGCTCAGGACCCAGCCCGGCGGTTTCGTGTCGGATGACAACATTGCCGACCTTGGACAAACCCCCGCCGAGCTGGTGATCCTGTGCAGCGGCGATTCCAGCCTGGCGCTGCTCGCCGAAGCCGCGCAGCAATTGCCGGACGACTACCCGAGCCTGCGTCTGGCCAACCCGATGCAGGTACAGAACCACGCCTCGGTCGACCTGTACGTCGACGAAGTCTTGCGTCACGCCAAAGTCATTCTGATCTCGCTGCACGGCGGGATCGGTTATTGGCGTTACGGCATCGAGCGTCTGGTGCAGCTGGCCGAGAAGGGCGTGCAACTGATTCTGGTGCCCGGCGACGATCGTCCCGACCCGGAACTGAGCGACCTGAGCACGGTGGTCGCCGAAGACCGCGATCGGCTTTGGCACTTCCTGCGTCAAGGTGGTTTGGGCAACGCGCTGGAGCTGTATCGCTGCCTGGCCAGTCGCTGGCTGGATCGCGATTACCCATGGGCCGAACCACAAATCCTGCCGCGTACGGCGATTTACCATCCGCGCAAAAGCAGCGCCACGCTCAGCGATTGGCGAGCCGACTGGCACGCCGATCAGCCCGTGGCGGCGGTGTTGTTCTATCGCTCGCACCTGCAGGCGGCGAACACCGGTTTCATCGATGTTTTCTGCCAGCGCTTGCAGGCGGCGGGGCTTAACCCGTTGCCGATTGCGCTGGCCAGTTTGAAAGAGCCTGGCTGCCTGGCGGTGGTCGAGGACTGGCTGGACGAGGTCGAGGCTGGGGTGATTCTGAACACCACCGGTTTTGCCCAGTCCAGCCCTGAAGCGCCGCATCTGCGGCCTTTCCGGCGTAATATCCCGGTGATACAGGCGATCTGCGCCCAGGACAACGAGCCGAGTTGGCGCGCCAGCGAGCAGGGCCTCGGGCCGCGAGACCTGGCCATGCATATCGCTTTGCCGGAGCTGGACGGGCGCATCATCAGTCGGCCCATCAGCTTCAAGGACCTGGCCTGGCGCAGCGAGCGCAGTCAGTCCGATGTGGTCTGCTACCGACCTGCGCCTGCGCGTATGGATTTTGTCGCCGAACTGGCGCGGCGCTGGATTGATCTGGCGCGGGTACCGAACGGCGAAAAGCGTATCGCGCTGATTCTTGCCAACTACCCGACCCGCGATGGTCGGATCGGCAACGGCGTGGGCCTCGACACCCCGGCCGCTGCGCTGAATATTCTGCGGGCGCTGCACGCTGAGGGCTATCCGCTGCCGGCGCAACTGCCTGAAAGTGGCACAGCGCTGATTCAGCAATTGCTCGGCGGGGTCAGCAATGATCTGGAGAGCATCGACCAGCGGCCATGCCAGCAAAGCCTGGCACTGGACGACTATTTTTCGATGTTCAACGCCTTGCCCGAAGCCAATCGCAACGCGGTGCTTGAGCGCTGGGGCGCGCCTGAAAGCGATCCGATGTTCCGCGGCGGGCGGATGATGATCGCAGGTCTGCGTTTTGGCCTGACTTTCGTTGGCATTCAACCGGCGCGGGGCTATCAGGTCGACCCGAGCGCGGTCTATCACGACCCCGACCTGGTGCCGCCTCATGGCTATCTGGCGTTCTATTTCTGGTTGCGACAAACCTACGGCGTCCACGGGGTAATTCACGTCGGCAAGCACGGCAACCTCGAGTGGTTGCCGGGCAAGGGCGTTGGTCTTTCGGAAAACTGCTGGCCGGATGCGCTGCTGGGGCCATTGCCGAACATCTATCCGTTTATCGTCAATGACCCGGGTGAGGGCGCCCAGGCCAAGCGTCGCACCCAGGCGGTAATCATCGATCACCTGATGCCGCCGTTGACCCGCGCTGAAACCTACGGCCCGCTGCGCGATCTCGAGTTGCTGGCCGACGAGTATTACGAAGCGCAGTTGCTTGATCCACGCCGAGCCCGGGAGTTGCAGCGCGACATTCTGAAACTGGTGCGCGAAACCCGGATCGACCGCGAACTGCAACTGGACGAAAAGCTCGACAGCGACGCTGACGCGGCGATCTGGCTGCCGCGTCTGGACACCTATTTGTGCGACTTGAAGGAGTCGCAGATCCGCGATGGCTTGCATGTGTTCGGCGAGTCGCCAACCGGCCGCTTGCGCATCGATACCCTGTTGGCGTTACTGCGTATTCCCCGTGGCGATGGACGCGGTGCGCAGTCGAGTTTGTTGCGAGCCTTGGCCAAGGCCTTCGAACTGGGTTTCGATCCGCTGGACTGTGTGTTGGCTGATCCCTGGACCGGACCGCGACCGGTTGAACTGCAAACGCTGAGCAATGAGCTTTGGCGCACCACCGGCGATAGCCGTGAGCGCCTCGAGCTGTTTGCCGCGCAGTTGATCGAGCGGGTGTTAAGCGCTGATGTCGACACGTTGAACGAACCGGGCTGGGCCGAGGTGAAGGCAATCATCGATAGCCTGCGCGAAGTCGTTGCGCCGCGTCTGGACGCCTGTGGCCCGGCAGAAATGCGCGGTCTGCTGGATGCCCTGAGCGGACGTTTCGTTCCGGCGGGCCCCAGCGGTGCGCCGAGCCGCGGGCGGCTGGATGTATTGCCCACCGGGCGTAACTTTTTCTCGGTGGACGTGCGTAACCTGCCGACCACCACTGCCTGGCGTATCGGCTTTCAGTCGGCGAACCTGATTCTTGAGCGGCATTTGCAGGATCACGGCGACCACCTGCGTCAG
Source organism: Pseudomonas sp. GW821-FHT07G10 (assembly GCF_059418545.1). Taxonomy (NCBI): domain Bacteria; kingdom Pseudomonadati; phylum Pseudomonadota; class Gammaproteobacteria; order Pseudomonadales; family Pseudomonadaceae; genus Pseudomonas; species Pseudomonas sp. GW821-FHT07G10. Next base: position 36,209 of record NZ_JBWKQB010000041.1, read on the forward strand.
CTTGGGCTTTCGGTCTGGGGCACGGCGACCATGCGTACCGGCGGTGACGATATCGCCCAGGCCATGGCGTTGATGGGTGTGCGTCCGGTGTGGGCCACGGGCAGTCAGCGGGTCGACGATTTCGAAATCCTGCCTCTGAGCCTGCTGGACCGGCCGCGGGTTGATGTCACCTTGCGGGTTTCCGGGTTCTTCCGCGACGCCTTCGCCAACCTGATCCGTTTGTTCGATGCGGCGGTGCAGGCCGTTGCCGCGCTGGAGGAGCCGGATGACATGAATCCGCTGGCGGCCAAGGTCCGCAGTGATCGTGAAGCACTGTTGCAGTCCGGGCTGGATGAGGACGCCGCAACGCGTCAGGCCGGCTGGCGAATATTCGGCGCCAAACCCGGCGCCTATGGCGCGGGCGTACAGGGCGCCATCGACGGTCGCTTGTGGCAAAGCCGCGAAGACCTGGCTGAGGTCTATCTGAATTGGGGCGGCTACGCCTATGGCGGTTCCGATGAAGGCACCGCGGCGCGCGAGCAATTCGCTCAGCGTTTGAGTCAGGTTCAGGCAGTGCTGCAAAACCAGGACAACCGCGAGCATGACTTGCTCGATTCCAATGACTATTACCAATTTCAGGGCGGCATGCTCGCCGCCGTGGAAAGCCTCGGCGGTGAGCCGGTCGCAAGCTACCATGGCGACCACAGCCAGCCCGATCTGCCGAAGATCCGCACCTTGAAGGAAGAGCTGAACCGGGTGATCCGTTCCCGGGCGGCGAACCCGAAGTGGATCGAAGGGGTCAAGCGTCACGGCTATAAAGGGGCTTTCGAACTGGCGGCGACCGTGGATAATCTGTTCGCGTTCGACGCCACCACGCAGTTGATCGACGATCATCAGTACGCCTTGCTGGCCGATGCCTATTTGCTCGATCCCGCGACCCGTGATTTTGTCCGGCAGCACAACCCGCATGCCCTGCGCGACATGACCGAACGCATGCTCGAAGCCCAGCAGCGCGGAATGTGGAGCGACCCGGGTGAGTATCGTGAGGCGCTGGAGAACTTGCTGCTGGATATAGAAGAAGACACCTGACCTGGAGTGAGCACCGATTGTTCCCACGCTCTGCGTGGGAATGCAGCCCGTGACGCTCTGCGTCACATCAAGCGCCGAACGCGGAGCGTCCGTTGAGGCATTCCCACGCAGAGCGTGGGAACGATCACAACAAAAGAACCCGACCCAATTGAGACCCCAACATGAGTGACACCCCACATTTTCCACTCTGCGCCGTGGTCGGTGCTGATGCCTTGAAGCTGGCACTGTGCTTGACGGCTATCGATCCGAAGATTGGCGGCGTGCTGATCGAAGGCCCGCGTGGCATGGCCAAGTCGACCCTGGCCCGTGGTCTGGCGGACCTGTTGGCCAGCGGGCAATTTGTCACCTTGCCGTTGGGTGCCACTGAAGAACGCCTGGTGGGTACGCTGGATCTGGACGCGGCCCTTGGCGAAGGCCGGGCGCAGTTTTCTCCCGGCGTGCTGGCCAAGGCCGACGGCGGGGTGTTGTATGTCGATGAAGTGAATCTGTTGCCCGACCATCTGGTGGACTTGCTGCTGGACGTGGCCGCCAGCGGCATCAACCTGATTGAGCGTGACGGGATTTCCCATCGGCATTCGGCGCGGTTCGTGCTGATCGGCACCATGAACCCGGAAGAAGGCGAATTGCGCCCGCAGTTGCTCGACCGTTTTGGCTTGAACGTCGCCTTGAGCGGGCAGACGGCGCCGACTGAACGTGGCCAGATCATCCGTCGTCGGCTGGACTTCGACAGCGATCCGCAGGCGTTTTGTGCGCAGTGGGAAAGCCAGCAACATGCGCTGCGCGAACGCTGCCAGCAGGCGCGCTCGGCCTTGGCCAGCATTCCCCTCGATGATCAGGCCTTGGCACACATTACCGAGCGCTGCTTTGCCGCTGGTGTCGATGGGCTGCGTGCCGATCTGGTCTGGCTGCGCGCGGCTCGCGCCCATGCCGCTTGGCGAGGCGTGCAGGCGATTACCGAAGAAGATATCGACGCGGTGGCCGAGTTTGCCTTGCGCCATCGTCGCCGCGAGCATTCGCCGCCTGCGCCAAGCCAGGCCAACGCGCCACAGTCTCAATCTGCACAGAATCCCAACCCGACCGAAGGCCAGGGCCAATGGGGCGAAATGCCTGCACCTGCGTTGCCGGTCGGCGCTCGACGAGAAGTCCCGAGCTGGCCAAAAAAGCCCTAGGCATTCGCCCTCGATCTGATGCGGGGGCGGATGCCAGGCCCCGTGCGGGACGGCTGGACAATGGCAGGCAGGGCAAGAGTCGTGCGGCGCGCAACGGTTCAATCAATTGGCCCGGCACCTTGCTCAATGGCCGTCCGAACCAGCGTGAGGATTTGCTTTACCGTCTGCGCAGCCGTTCGCCCCATGAGCTGTGGCTGGTGATCGTCGACGCCTCGGCCTCGACTCGCCGTCATCAGGCCCTGAGCGACGCCAAAGGATTGTTGGCGCAGCTGTTCGATGACGCCTACCGGCACCGGGCGCGCCTGGCGTTGCTGACTGCCAGTGGCCACTCGCCGAAATGGCAGGTGCAAGGCCTGAAAGCTTCGAGCGGTCTGCGAGGCTGGCTTGATGCGTTGGGGGCGGGTGGTGGCACGCCGTTGCTGGCGGCTCTGGAGCAAGCGAGCGAGTGGCTGGCACTCCGGCAAAAGCGCTTTGCGGCGGAGCAGCAGCGGCTGTTGCTGTTGACTGACGGCCGCTTGAAGAACTGGCCGGCGCTGCCGATGCTCAATTGTTCAGGATTGTTGGTGGACATCGAGAGAGGTCCGATTCGGCTTGGGCGGGCCAGGGAGCTGGCGACGCAGTTGCAGGCGGATTATCGGCATATTGATGATTTGCTGCCGGGTTGAAATCTCCATGCCCTGAAACACAAAAGCCCCGTCACAAGGACGGGGCTTTTGCTTAAAGCGGCAAACTAAATCAGAACACCACGCCCTGGCTGCGCAGGTAGTCGTCGTAGGTGCCGCTGAAGTCGATCACACCGCTCGGGCTCAGCTCGATGATGCGGGTCGCCAGGGACGATACGAACTCACGGTCGTGGCTGACGAAGATCAGCGTGCCCGGGTAGTTTTCCAGCGCCAGGTTCAGCGCTTCGATGGATTCCATGTCCAGGTGGTTGGTCGGTTCGTCCATCACCAGTACGTTCGGCTTTTGCAGGATCAGCTTGCCGAACAGCATGCGGCCTTGCTCACCACCGGAAATCACCTTGACCGACTTGAGGATCTCGTCGTTGGAAAACAGCATGCGGCCCAGGGTGCCACGTACCAGCTGCTCGCCACCTTGAGTCCAGCGACCCATCCAGTCGAACAGGCTGGATTCGTCTTCGAAGTCCGAAGCGTGGTCCTGTGCGTAGTAGCCGATTTCCGCGGCGTCGGTCCATTTCACGCTACCGGCATCCGGGCTCAGGTCGTTGACCAGGGTACGCAGCAGGGTGGTTTTACCGATCCCGTTCGGGCCGATGATCGCCACGCGCTCGCCGGCCTCAACGGTGAAGCTGAAGTCCTTGAACAGTGTCTTGCCATCAAAGCCTTTGGCCATACGCTCGACGATGACCGCCTGGCGATGGAGCTTCTTGGTCTGCTCGAAACGAATGAACGGGCTGACCCGGCTCGACGGCTTGACTTCGGCCAGCTGGATCTTGTCGATCTGCTTGGCGCGGGAAGTGGCCTGCTTGGCTTTCGAGGCGTTGGCCGAGAAGCGGCTGACGAACGATTGCAGTTCCGAGATCTGCGCCTTCTTCTTGGCGTTGTCCGAGAGCAGTTGCTCGCGGGACTGGGTGGCCACGGTCATGTACTCGTCATAGTTGCCCGGGAACAGGCGCAGCTCGCCGTAATCCAGGTCGGCCATGTGGGTGCAGACACTGTTAAGGAAGTGTCTATCGTGGGAAATGATGATCATGAGGCTGTTACGCTGGGTCAGAACGTTTTCCAGCCAGCGGATGGTGTTGATGTCCAGGTGGTTGGTCGGTTCGTCGAGCAACAGCACTTCAGGGTCGGAGAACAACGCCTGAGCCAGCAACACCCGCAGTTTCCAGCCCGGCGATACTTCGCTCATCGGGCCATTGTGCTGCTCGATGCCAATGCCCAGGCCCAACAGCAGCTCACCGGCACGGGATTCAGCGGTGTAGCCGTCCATCTCGGCGAACTCGGTTTCCAGCTCGGCCACGGCCATGCCGTCTTCTTCGGTCATTTCCGGCAGCGAGTAGATGCGATCGCGCTCGGCCTTGACCTTCCACAACTCTTCGTGACCCATGATCACGGTGTCGATCACGGTAAATTCTTCGTAGGCGAACTGGTCCTGGCGCAGCTTACCCAGACGTACGTTCGGCTCCAGCATCACCTGGCCACCGGAAGACTCCAGGTCGCCACCGAGGATTTTCATGAAGGTCGATTTGCCGCAACCGTTGGCGCCGATCAGGCCGTAACGGTTACCGGCGCCAAATTTGACCGAAACGTTCTCGAATAACGGCTTGGCGCCGAACTGCATCGTGATGTTAGCTGTGGAGATCAATTACCTTACCTATCAGTGGTTTAGAGCTGGCTTATGTCTGCTGAAACCGATTTGTACCCATCTGGAGTCTTCCCAGTCCGGTTCAGTCATAGCTTGATTTGAGCCAGCAGGCATACGTCAACAGCAACATTTGGACGCGGTGGCCAGGTTGCTGAGCAATAAATGCGGGGTTCATGTTGGAATTTGGGGCGCATTGTCGCATATGTGTGAGGGCAGTTGTACGGCGGCCGTTGACGGATTTTCAACACCTCCAGCGCCGGCTCCTGTCGTTTATGCAGGTCTGAGGTCTATTTCACGTGCTCGCTATTCCTGGACGGAGGGAACACGTAAGCAAATTCCTGGATCTTTCCAACCCCTTTTTCCGACGCCCGGCGTACTGTGCAGTGGTCAACTAATACCAGACACCTCGATAAGTGATTTCGTTGCCATCGAGCGTTCGACGCTCAGCGGCTAGGTGATTTGGTTTTCTGTGGGCATGGGGATACCTCATTGGCAGAGCCTACGACGGTGGTCGCGTTCCTGTTATAGGTCGCTCGGCAGCTATACGCTGGCAAGATTCGAGTTTTTGGGCTATTTGTTGAAGATTCGGCATGCCGCCGAACCAAGGAGGCCGCGGATGAAAAGCAAGCCTACGATCAAGGAAATTGCTGAAGCCACTGGGCTTACAGAGAATGAAGTAGGAGCCTACTTTGCCGACTCGGAGCTAAGGCCTGATGGTACGTGGCTCATCTACTTTGACCCCGGTATATTTGATGACCCTCTCATTTCAGAACGCCTGCGCGATGACCTGAAAGGATTCTTTACTTACAAGATGCCATTTAAGGCTGTTTAAAAATAGGTGAGGGTGGGTTAGGCGGCTTCCGGCGCCACCTTCAGCTCTACGGTGACTGTAGTGTTCTGGCTTGTCGTCCCTGAAAGCTCAGCCATTCTCGCCTCCGACACCTTGTCCGCTTCGAGGGCAACGGCCTGTTTCTGCTCACTCGCCATAATCCACCTCGGTTTCTTGTTTAACTCTGAACATGATCTATCTCGATGCCGCGCGCTGCTGCTTCGGGGGGGCTGTGGGTATGGGGATACTTCGCTGATTGGCGTGACTGTTGGAAGTGGGCTATTAGTTGATCACTTGCACCCGACCGGAGACCGAAATGGGCTTAGCATCCGAAAGGCCGTATCCCGTGAATTACGTTCATCCGAATGGGGGGAAAGCAACGATCGACTTCATTTGGGGGGGGCAAACAGTTCGACGCCGAGGGTCATTATCATCTGGCTCAATGAATGCGCAAGCTACGTGAGGGTTGGCTTAGAGTCAGGCGCCTGGAGTACATTTGGTGATGCTCGACAGTGCGGTATTGAGTTGGCATCCAGATTACTTGGCCGTGAGAACTGACAGGCCCTTAGGAGTGGCTCATGTTGTGCTTGAACTGCTCGGAAGATGCGCGAAGGATTGAATCCGGAATGGATGGCGTTGAACTGATCTGCCCAGAGTGCGGGCATTTTGGCGTATCTGGCATCGTAATGAAGGAGAGAAGCGAGCGAAAATTTGATGTTGAGCAAACTAAGCTCTGGCTTCATCGCGAGCGTGAGATCAACCCTGACCGGTGTCCTGTTATAAATAGCTCGAACGTTATCTGGGCGTCAGAGCCCTAACCATTTCCGCTTATTGAGGCGTTTTTCACTTCGATTTGGCGCAGTGCCTGCTGCACCGCGGCGATGATCCGGTACAGATACTGATAACGTGGGTTAGGGCCCGGTCAGCGGCGTACCACCACTCTTCACCGAAGATCGAGGACATCAAGCTGTCTGGGCAGCCTGCGAGACTCCCGACATTGCTCAAAACATCTGCAGTTCCCGGGCTTCGTCCTTGTCCAGGTTGTCGTAATCGAGGCTCCGGCCACGCCGGCGTTCAATGACGATCTTGCGAACCATCTTTTGCAGTGCCTGACCGCTGAACTGCGTTGCGTGCAGCTCGGTGCCTCGCACCAGGCAACCAGCCAGATACTGCTCATCGCAGCCGCAGAAAAACTCGGCGACAGTGCGAGACCCCATGCCTCCCCAGTAGGCCAACCATGACTCGCCGTAACGTTCGAGGGGGATCTTGCCTTGGCGAGTCACGTACTCCGAATTGTCCGGCTGCGGGATTGATCGAGAGCCCAGGTCCTCGGCGGACACCGTCACTGGGTCGAGCCGCTTTGCGCCGGAGATGACCAGCTTCGTTACCCGCAGCGCCATATCGGCCGAACGCAACGCAGTTTGCTGATTATCTGTTACGACGCGGGTTGTTTGCGGTTCGGGCGTAAAATAGCAGGGCTACCTCACTAAAAGGAGCCGCAAATGAACGCCGACCAAATGAACAAACGGACGGCTGGGGAAAGAGTCGTTTGGGATCAGTATTTTTGTGCTGCGTTGATTGCGGAAAGCAATCTGACGGCACCGGTTGTAGGAGGGTCTAATCACGATGACAGGCAGAACCTGTTAGTTGAAAGGGCCAACGCTCTCGCCGACAAGATGATGGAAAGCAGAAAATAACCGGAGCCCAGCCATCGCGCTGGGCTTTTCACATCTGGAGCCACCATGGCCTTCTACGACGAAATGGCCGTGATGGCTCTGGAGATGATCGCAGAGTTCGGCCAGCCCCTTCTGCTGCGAAACACGAACCCCGCCGGTGCGCCGCTGATATTCGAAATTCAAGGGAGGCGCTGATGAGCGTTCCGACAATCACTGCTCTGCCTGCGCCGCCCGCCCGAACTGAAGCGCCGAGGGACACCCGCGCGGCGATGTTCGATGACGACGATAATCCTACGCACGATCCGAGCAAGGATCAGTGCAAGGGCGGCCTGAAGTCCTGCAAGTTGCGTTTTGGTCAGAACAACGAACTCAACCACGGCGGTTTCCCGACCGTTTCCCTGATTGCCCGGAGCTGACTCATGCGCAAGCACATCCTGAGCGCAATAAAGACGCATGCGGCCACCGAGTACCCGAAGGAGTGCTGCGGCCTTTTGCTGGCGATCGGCCGAAAGCAGCAGTACTTTCCTTGTCGGAACATCGCAACCAAGCCGAGCAAAGAGTTCCAGCTTGAGCCTGAGGACTATGCCGCGGCGGAGGATCTAGGCGAGGTGATCGGCATCGTTCATTCGCATCCGGACGCCACCAGCCGACCGTCATCGCACGACCTGGCCATGTGCGAGGCCACAGCCTTGCCCTGGCATATCTTGAGCTGGCCCGAGGCGGATCTGCGCAGCATCACCCCGACCGGCAACATGCCGCTGTTGAAGCGTCCGTTTGTGCACGGTACGTGGGACTGCTGGCAGGTTTGCGCAGACTGGTACAAGCGTGAATGGGGCCTTGAATTTGAAGCCTTTCAGCACACTGATGGCTGGTGGGAGAGTGCCGAAAACACCCGCTTACACGAGGCCGGTTATGAAGCCGCCGGCTTCTACCGCGTCGACCAGCCACAGCGCGGCGACATGATCGTTATGGCGGTCGGCCGAACGGCTCACCCCAACCATGCAGGGATCTACCTTGGCACCGATCCAGCGCTGCCCGGCGAAGAGTCGGAGGTGTTCGGCCCAGGTCCTTTCCTGCTGCATCACCTGTACGGGCGGCCATCTGAAGTGATCGTCTTCGGCGGGCCTTGGCATGATCGGACGCGCCTGATTCTCAGGCACAAAGATGCGCAACCAACCACATGATGCGGCATCCTGAGTCCTGTCCGCGCCGAAATTGGCGCAATCCCAGTCCTTGGGCTTGCAGGCAAAGGACTGGGGTTATGCGCGAGCCACTTCGTGCCCAGGGACGAGGCGAACCTCTACGCTGGCCAAGTGCTCGTGGAATCACTGTCCTAGTGGCCGTGGAATGAGTGTCCAAGTCAGCGTGGAATCGCTGTCCAAGTGCGCGTGGAATCCGCAGCTTGGCAGTAGCCATGTCAGACGCTGGTGTTTTTTGGCTTTTCTTGATGAAACCGTGGAGCAGAACCATGTCTGAGCCCACTACGGTGAACAGAGCGCGTGCGATGGTATCTCCGAGATCGATTCTGATCTCCCAGAGTCCCGTGTTCAGCTTGTGTACCACGGGCATTACGTCCTAACTGATCCCGTGCGAATCAGTCAGGAGATGGTTGGAATCTTGTCGATAAAGGCTATTCGCTCACTATTGTAGAAAATTTCAACCGTTGTGTAGGGAGTCGAGTTTGGAGCCATTACTCTGGAGAATCTGCCTTGTGCGCAGCTAGTTTGTTGAATCCAGTTCCCTGGCCGCTGGACCAGGTGCAGATCCAGCATGAGTGCTTGCGGGACGGTACCTTGAGGGGATCGCATGGTGAGGTAGGCCTCGACCCCCGGATTGGCAACCTCAACATCTCCCACAACATGAAAGTCGTCCGGTTTCGGCGGCATCGTGTTCAGCCATGCATGCCAGTTTTTTGAGTTAAAAGTCATTTTTCTATTCCTCGAGAAATGAGGCTCGAAGCTTGAAATACTGCCGCTCCGTATGGCGCTTCGTATGCCATCGAACTCGAGGCGTAACGCCCAATAGAAAGAAATGGATACATGGCACTCCGTATATATTTGGGGTGCATTGAAATGCGACCAGAGATCCCATGTTTAAAGGTGTAGACGAGGAATGGGCTACAGCTCCTGGGCCTGGACGAACGGTTGTCACTGGTCGTTAACCAGTCTGTCGCCTTGCTCAGAGCCGAAAGCTCAGTCTAGTGCTGCAATGCTTTTCACTTAAGCCGATTCTTCAGTCCGGTGACATGTGTGGCGAGGGAGTGGCCGCCGCGTCTTCGACGCTTTTTTATCTTAAGTGAACGGCATTGCGCAGATGGCGGGCTTTGTGCGTTGCACGAGAATATGGCAAAGCTCGCACGACGGTAAGGGCTGGGTTTACTGATCTTGTTTGGTGGTCGAAGTAGCAGCTTTACTCAGGCCTTTTGAACTGTGATCTTCTGGCATGGTAGTTGAGATCGCAGTGGCCTTTGTCAGTCCATGTGTAGTTTTGGAGTGTGCAATCCCGGAGGTAGCCAAACCATGGCCTTTGCTGTCATGGCGAGCACTCCCGTAGTGATGGCCATTGACTCCGTGGTCCCTGACCGCTCGCCCGTCATGATCGCTTTCTTTGCCTTCGCTACGGCCATTGCTGTCAGCGTCGGCAGAATGACCTACTCCCTGTCCACCGCCGTTACCGCCACCACCGCTTTTTGCATAAGCAGAGGACATCGGGAGTAAAGGCGCTGCAGCCAGCATCATCACGCATGTCATAACAGCTACGAGTTTAGTCTTCTTTAAAAGCATGATTGCTTCCATCGTTCAGGGTAGGTTTACATGAACTAGGACGTACTTCATTGTTTATAGTTATCAGGCCTCCGATGAAAGGCGCTACGGCATGGATTCACGCAGAGGATCATGGATATGACTACCCGTTCAGTTGTGGCTTTTTTAACAAGTATCGCGCTTTTGTGTGGCTCAACTGCTCTGTACGCAGATCCTGGCAATGGGAAGGGGAACCCGCACGGCGATCACGGGAACAAAGGCAACAAATTCCAGAACTACGAACAAGGGGGCGGATACAGCGGCCCACAGGTCGACGTGGGCGGCGTTCGAGTGATTATCGGTGACAGTCGTGACTATTGGTCGCCTGGTCCAGCGCTACCGCCAGGCATTCAAAAGAAGCTTGCTCGAGGAAAGCCGCTACCACCGGGAATCGCCAGGAAACTGGACGGCCGGATACAGGGCAGGCTGCCGCATTACGATGGTTACGAATGGCAGCAAGTCGGTACGGACCTGATTTTGGTGACCATCGCGACCGGACTAATTTACGAGGTCCTGCATAACGTATTGGACTGAATTTCCGGCGGCGAGGCGCCAGAACGAAAAAGCCCGGCATCGGGCCGGGCTCTTTGTAGATGGGCCAAATCCTTTTGGCTGACCGCATTGTGCTTGGTGGATGTGACGAAGGCATGACAGGTCAGATCCGAAAAGCCCGGCGCTGGGCCGGGATGCGGTGAGAGACAGTTGCGCAATGCGCTCCGTAATTGCCTCAGGAGGTCGCTTGATAGGGCTCAACCTTCAAGATGCTCAGGTTTTGTAGCGTCCCTTTAATCGTGCAAGAGCGTAGATCCGTATTCGTTGTAGCTATTACCCAGCGAGGCGCCACCACCGATATTTAGCTGGGTGTTACTGCCTCCGAGCTTGCAAGCATCTGAAAAGCAAGAGCGTGGTGTCGTTCCTGAGCATGCACTCAAAAGCAATGTTGCGGCCATCAAGAAAACTTTGACGCAGCTTAACTTCATTTTCAGCATCTCCTGACCAGCGCTTTGGCGCGTGTGCCCCTTCAAACAATCCTACGCCGTCACACGGTGTGAAACACATGAAATATGTGTGCCATGCATCGGAATATCGAGCCGCCTACAGTTACGCAACTCCAGCGGGCTTGTGGTCAGCTTGCTTGGATCCCATGAAGGATGCCTGAATAGCCTGCCGTGATCAATCAGCACTAAAGAGCCTTCGGCGCTTCCAGGCAGGTTGCCCAAGTGACAATCACTGTTCTCCGTCCACTCATCAGTCGCTACCAAGCACTGTAAACATCTGCCGATCCTTGATCTTTGATTGTGTAAGTCGGAATGGAAGCCCTTATATACCTACAAATCCCCGCTGCGCCACCTACTCAGGCTTGGCGCGGCTGATAGCTCCCGCCTTCACCTCATCAGCGTAAGCAGTCAGCCGATTAGCTCGCTCATGCAGCTTTTCGATCGTCTCCATTGCCTCCAGAAGCTCTGTATCCCCCCGTTGTTTTGCCAACCTGAACATTTCCAGGGCGGCTTCTTCGAGGGCGAACGCGGCGGCTTTCAAGTCGCGGTGCAACTCTTGGTTGGGTTTGTTGAGTGACATGGTGACCTCCTGCAAATCCCGTCGCGCCAGATGGCTAGAGTTTCTGCAGCGCCCTGACGACAACGCCGACGATCCGGCAATTTTCCGCACACATCTCAATAGGGTAGACGTGATTGAGCGGCTTCAAGCAGCGCCGACCGCCGTCATCAACCAGTTTCTTGAACGTGGCCTGGTCGCTGTCAGCCAGTTTCGCGACCACGGGCTTCCCGGATTGTGCGTCAGCTTCGGTGTCTAGTGGCCTGTGTGGCTAGTTCGTTAGCTCAAATTCGGATGCCGGCGGCCCAGAGCCAAGGCGCTGTGACGAGT
>NZ_JBWKQB010000042.1:0-47119 GCF_059418545.1 Pseudomonas sp. GW821-FHT07G10
AGCGCGGTGGTAATGACAATGTCCGCCTGCTTGGCGCGCTCGTGTACCGCCAGCGCTTGACGCTGCATCCAGCTGGCTGGCATTGGCCGCGCATAACCGCCGACACCCACGGCGCATTCGCGTTCCTCATCGGTCTCGTAAGGCACGTCGACGAACTTGGCACCCAGGGACTCGATCTGTTCCTTCACCGCCGGACGCACGTCCGAGGCTTCGATCACTGCACCCAGACGCTTGGCGGTAGCAATCGCCTGCAAACCGGCAACGCCTGCGCCGAGGATCAGCACCCGCGCGGCTTTCACCGTTCCTGCAGCGGTCATCAGCATCGGCATGAAGCGTGGATAGTGATAAGCGGCCACCAACACGGCTTTATAGCCGGCAATGTTGGCCTGGGAGGACAGTACATCAAGGCTTTGTGCGCGGGAGGTGCGCGGAGCGGCTTCCAGCGCGAAGGCCGTGATACCGCACTCAGCCAGCTTGGCAATGGTTTCATTGCTGAACGGATTGAGCATGCCCACCAGCACGGTGCCGCGTTTGATCAGGGCCAGTTCGCTGTCGCTGGGCGCGACCACTTTAAGAATCAGCTCTGCACCGAACGCCTCGTTGGCGCCGCCAATGGTCGCACCTACTGCTTCATAGGCACTGTCGACAACGCTGGCGTTAATGCCGGAGCCGCTTTGCACAGTGACTTTATGACCCTGGCCGATCAGCTTCTTGATGGTTTCAGGGCTGGCCGCCACGCGTGTTTCGCCCGGCTGGGTTTCAATAGGGACACCGATATGCAACGCGCACACTCCTTGGAATAAGACAGTATTATTTTTCCCCGCCCGCATCGCCGCTGCATTCAATGCTTGGGCAAGGCCAACTCGGCAGATACCTTCTGTTTGGCGATGTCATCAGGGTCTGAGACAAAAACAACGGTCAGGAACAAGGCAAACAACGCCAACCCCGCAAGCACGTAGAGCCCGCTCTCGAAATTACCGGTCATGTCCTTGGCCATGCCGACCAGCCCAGGGCCGAAGAAGCCGCCGAGGTTCCCCACAGAGTTAATCAACGCGATACCGGCTGCCGCGCTGCTGCCACTCAGGTACAGCGACGGCAAAGGCCAGAAAGGTCCCTTGAAGCCCATCATCCCAATAGTCGCAGCACACATACCGAGGATTGCCAGATAGTTGCCGGGCATCCACCCCGCCATTGCCAGGCCACCGACCAGGAACAACAGCGCCGTGATCAGGAACATTTTGCGTTTGTTGAATCGATCGGAAAGCAGGCCGATGGTGACCATGCCGATGCAACCGACGACGTAAGGAATTGCAGCGACGAAGCCAATCGCCATGCCGTTGTAGCCTTGCTGTTTGATAATCTGCGGCAGGAACATCGAAAGCCCGAGGTTGGTGGCGGCGACGCAAAAATACATGACGCACAACACCAGAATGGCGGGACTGCGAAACACATCCCACAGCGAATTCTTGCCATCGAGCCTGGGGGGGTTGGCCTTGACGTCGTTTGCCAGTTCACAGGCCAGCCACTCACGTTGCGCGTCATTCAACCAACGCGCCTGATGTGGCGAATCCGGCAGGTACTTGAGCACCACACCCACCAGCAGGATGCCGGGAATACCCTCGACGATATACAGCCACTGCCAGCCCTTGAGGCCCAGGACGCCATCCAGTTCCAGCAGCAAGGTTGAAATCGGGGCGCCGATCGCCAGGGAAATCGGAATCGACAACATGAAGGTCGAGATAATGCGGGCTCTATAGCGTGCCGGGAACCACAAGGTCAGGTAAAGAATGACCGCAGGGAAGAAACCGGCCTCCGCCACACCCAGCAGAAACCTAAGCATCAGGAAGCTTTTGGGACCCTCAACAAACGCCATGCAGGTGGCGATCAAACCCCAGGTAAAAAGGATACGGGCAATCCAGCGCCGCGCACCAACCTTGACCATCATCAGGTTGCTGGGTACTTCGAACAGGCAATAGCCAATGAAAAACAGCCCGGCCCCCCATCCAAAGACCGCGCTGCTCAGACCGATATCGGCGTTCATGGTCAGCGCCGCGAAACCGACGTTGACACGATCCAGATACGAAACGATGTAGAGCAAAATCAGCAGCGGCAACAGCCGCCAGAAGATCTTGTTCGTGACTTGCTTTTCAATGTCAGCGTTCATGGCGCGTCCTGTTTATTCTTGTTTTCCCCTGCGCAGGGGTCGGCGAAGCTCGGTCCCTGCGCAGGGGGTAACGCTTGAAACTCAAGTCATTTGGAGACAGGCATCGCGAACTCGGCGCCCTGTTCAATGCTCTCCGACCAGCGCTGCATGATCGATTTTTGTTTGGTGTAGAAGCGCACGCCCTCCTCCCCGTAGGCATGCATGTCACCGAACAGGCTTTTCTTCCAGCCGCCAAAACCATGCCAGGCCATCGGCACTGGAATTGGCACGTTGATGCCGACCATGCCCACTTCGATACGACGGGCGAATTCGCGGGCGATGTTGCCATCGCGAGTGAAACAACTGACGCCATTGCCGAACTCATGGTCGTTGACCAGTTTCAAGGCTGCTGCGAAGTCGGGTACGCGCACGCAGGCCAGGACCGGGCCAAAGATCTCTTCGCGGTAGATGCTCATCTCGGCGGTGACGTGGTCGAACAATGTCGCCCCCAACCAGAACCCATTCTCCAAGCCTGGCTCGGCCGGTACAAAGTCACGGCCATCGAGCAGCAACTGCGCACCCGCCTCCACGCCTTGATCGATATAACCACTGATTCGCTCACGAGCGGCTCGCGAAACGATCGGCCCCATCTCCGCCTTCAGGTCCCGGCCGTCGGTGATGTTCAACTCACGACCGCGCTGGGTCAGTGCCGCGACCACCTTGTCTGCCACATCACCGACCAGAACTGCCACCGAGATGGCCATGCAACGTTCACCGGCGCTGCCATACGCGGCACCGATCAGCGCATCGACGGTACGGTCGATATCCGCATCGGGCATGACGACCATGTGGTTTTTCGCACCGCCCAGGCCTTGCACGCGTTTACCGTGGCGAGCGCCAGTTTCGTAGATGTATTGGGCGATGGGCGTAGAGCCCACGAAGCTGACCGCCTTGACGTCGGGGTGCTCGATCAGTGCATCAACCGACTCCTTGTCGCCCTGCACAACGTTGAATACACCTTTGGGCAACCCGGCTTCGCGAAGCAGCTCGGCCATGAACAGCGCCGCGCTCGGGTCAGTAGGGCTCGGCTTGAGAATGAAGGTATTCCCGGCGGCGATAGCGACCGGGTACATCCACATGGGCACCATCACCGGGAAGTTGAAGGGCGTGACGCCGGCGACCACGCCCAGAGGCTGGCGCATGGTCCAGTTATCCATGCCTCGGGATACCTGGTCGGAATGATCGCCTTTGAGCAGGTTCGGAATGCCACAGGCGAATTCGAGAATATCGATGCCGCGGTCCACTTCACCCTGGGCGTCGGTGAATACCTTGCCATGCTCGGCGACGATGATGCGGGCCAGGTCGTCCTTGCGCTCGCGCAGCAGGTTCAAATACTGGAAAAGCACCCGTGCACGGCGGATGGGCGGAGTATCACTCCACGACGGGAACGCGGCCTTGGCCGCCTCCACGGCTTCGGAAACGGTCTGGCTGCTGGCCAATGCGACGCGTCCGGTCACCTCCCCGGTGGCTGGATTGTAGACGTCCTGATAACGATCATCGCGGGAAACGCGTTGGTCATTGATGAAATGCTCGATCGTGGTGGTCATGGCAGTTAATCCAGGTTGGTAGTTGGGCCGGCACCGTTGCAAGCCAGCAGTGAAGCTCACGATAGACTTTCAGTTTGTTCTAAACCAGAGCAGAATCCAGAACTGATTGTGCATACACGCGAACAATAAAATCATGGAAAAAACCGAAATCGAAGGGCTCTGGACCCATATCCACTGGCTCTCAGTGCTAGAGGAACACGGCACCTATACCGCCGCCGCAGCCCGCCTGGGTGTCAGTAAATCGGCCGTCAGCCAACACATCAGCGACCTTGAAAAGGCCACCGGCACACGTCTGGTTACCCGCACCACCCGCAGCGTGCGGCTCACCGATGCAGGGCTCTCATTGACCCGAGAAGTGCGCAGCGCTTATGAGCACATTGCTCGCAGCTTTTCCTCGGTAAGGGACTCTGCCGGGGAAATCCGTGGCCTGGTACGCCTGACCGCGCCCGTTGCCTTCGCCAGGCAACAACTGGTGCCTCACCTCTCTGAGTTCCTCCAGCAGTATCCGCAGGTGCGCATTCAGCTGGATGTTTCCGACGCGCTGAGTTCACTGGCCGCCGAGGGATATGACCTGGCAGTGAGGCATGGTTTTCAGGTGCCTGAAACACACGTTGCCTGGAAACTCTGCGACACCTCTTCCGTACTGGTCGCCACCCGCGAATACCTGCAGCGCGAGGGTGAACCACGAGAGCCTGGAGAGCTCCCCGCACACAATTGTCTTTATTATCCGCGCGGCACTGATCAGCCCGCCTGGACCTTCGAACGAACCAAACGGGGCGCAAAAGATGTAGAACGCATCACGGTGCCCATCGCTGGCAGCTTTGCCACAAACAACAGCGAAGCCTTGCGCGACTCGGCGCTCAGCCACCTGGGCATCGCCCTGCTGCCTGACTTCAGCGCCCATGCCGCGCTTGCCAATGGCAAGCTGGTGCAGGTGCTCAGGGACTGGACGTTGACGGGGGCCTTCGCCGACGAGATTTATCTCATTCGCCCCTACTCGCCCCATGTCCCGAAATCGGTGACGGCGTTGGTCAGTTACTTGAAGCAGAAGCTGTCAGGCGGATTTCAAACAGCGTGATCGCGTCGGATTTGGCAACTGTGGGACCGCATTCAGCCCGGTTCCACAGCGCCAAACGCGTACATATTGTCACTTCGACTCAAACGGCAGATGTCAGAACTTGGTGATGAACTTCACCCCCGCAATCAGGGCGTTGTCCACTTCATTCACGCCGCCAGGGTGGACGACATACTGAAGGTTGGGACGGACGGTAAACCACGGCGCCAAGGCAAACCCGTAGTGGATCTCGGCGTCCCATTCGCTGTGGCGCACGGGCATGTAGACGGGGTTGTCATAGTCGTCGATCCCTGCCAGTTCATTGGTCATCCGTGCCCCTTTGGCCACATCTTCGTTGACGTGGATCCTGGCCACGCCGATACCAAAGTCATTGTTTGGCCGAGTGTCGAAAACCCTTTGTAGACGAGCCCCGCCTGGAGGAAATTGTCCACTACGTTGGTAGCCTTATCGTGCGCCGTGGCGTTGAAGAACACACTCAGTCCCCGTCCCGCGTCACCGCCACGACTGGTCAGTTGCTGCTGGGCCACGATCCAGGCGCCGTGCTTGCTGCTACGGCTGCGCAAATCACCGCCGGATACCGCTTGCGGTTCCCCATCCGCCCCTTCGAAGACATCGTCGGCCTTGGCCGAGCTGTAGTAACCACCCAGTCGGTATTCACCCGGCAGCCCATTGACCTTGGGTGACCAGACTACTTCCACGGGTATGAGCGCGCCCTTGGTACCACTGCCGCTGAGCTTGAAGCCATTGCCGGTTTCAAGGTTGGACGGGTTAACTTCGAAGGCGCCGATCTGCGCATAAACGTCGGATGACAGCACATACTTCACGCGTAAACCCCATTGTGCGACCGGCCAGTTGTACCAGACCGATCCCGCCCAGTTCGCGGCCTGCGGGCCACAGAAAGCGTTGTTCTGGAACTCACAAGGGAATGTGTTGAAATCCTCCCCTTCACCGAACTGGTTGAACTTGACGTTCAGCGCACCGTCCAGCAGCCCTTTGCTCAACCACATCTGCGTCAGCCGCCAGGTCTGCCCGCGACCATAGACTTCTTGAGGGGTGCTGAGCATGCCAGCGCGAGGATCACTGATGCGATCGTTGGCCAGGTTGCGGCCACTGCGCTCGGTGACGGTCAGCTGGAATATGGCGTCTTCCCAACCAGCAATTTTCTGCAGGTCGAGCCTGGTGCCCAACGCTAGTTGAGCGGCATAACGTGCCGTGGGTCTTTGTCGTACCCGCCGCGAAGGTTGGCAGCGGCTTCGCCGACGTATTCGACGGAAAAATCATAGCCTTTCTGGTATAGCTCGGAACGCACTGCGCCCCAGTCGCCCAATGCGTAATGCGACGGGTCGAAGGTATCCGCAGCCGACGCTACTTGCACGCCGAATCCGGTGACCAGACACATCGCAAACCTGATTTTTGGACGAACCAAGGGGTCCCGCTTAAACTAGGGATTTCAACATCAACGACACTCCAGTTATTGTTATTTTCATGCTGATTTATTGGAATTGCTGTCGGTCCGATCCTTTTAGAGATGCACGTTCCTGGGGACAGTGAATGTCCCTGATGAAAAATGGATTGTTTGTTCGCAAGCGATCCGCCACCCGTTGCGAGTGGCGGATTTATATCGCTTACTTCACCACTTGATAACCGGCCGCAGCCATCACCCTGAGCAGCTCGGCGTGGCCTTTGCGGGCCATTTCCAGTGGTGAGTTGATGCGAGGATCCTGTTCGGCCTCCACCACGAACCAGCCTTCGTAACCCTTACTGGCCAGGGCCTTGACGAGGGCTTCGAAGTCCAGACTGCCGTCACCCGGCACGGTGAACGCGCCCTGGATCACCGCATCGAGGAAGCTCTCCCTGGTGCGATTGAGGCCGTTCACCACCGGATTACGAACGTCTTTGGTGTGCACGTGGATAATGCGCGCATGGTGGTTTTCGATCACGCGCAGCAAGTCACCGCCGGCGAAAGACATATGTCCCGCGTCAAACAGCAACGGAACCGTGGAGTGCTTCATCAGCAGGTCCAATTCCGCCTCTGTTTCGACCACCGCGCCCATGTGGTGGTGGTATGCCAGCGGCATGCCCTGCTTGGCGCACCAGTCAGCAAAGTCGGAAACTTTGCGGCCATAGGCGGCCATCTCGACCTCGGAAATTTTCGGCTTTGCCACCAACGGCGCGGTGCGCACGCCCTGGATCGAGCTGGCGGTCTCGCCATACACCAGGCATGGTGCCTGCGCTGCGACAAAGAAGCTCAACTGCTGCGAGATACGGTCTTTCTCCACCTCAATGTCGCCATCCAGCAGCAGCCCCGAGAACCAGCCGCCACACACCGACATGCCATAGCGCGACAGGATGGGACCCAGCTCCGCCATGTCCATAGGAAAGCGGCGCCCGGTTTCCATACCGGTGAAACCGGCTACGGAGGCCTGGCGCAGGCACTCCTCGAGGCTGACGTCATCGGAAAGTTCTTCGAGGTCGTCGTTCCACCAGGCAATTGGCGCAATACCAAGTCTTGCTTTCATCTCACACACCCAACCGTTGAGCTTCACGAATTTTTTCCTGCGCGGCACGTGCGGCGCGGACACCTTCAAACGTCGATACTTCGGGAACACCCACATCCCAATCGGCATCGCCCGGCACCCATTTCCAGGCGTCCGAGACGATGGAAATCAAGGTCACGCCATCGTTGCCCTGAGCCCAGATCATGGCCTGCTCAAGCTCGGCGAGATCAGCCACGTGGCGCGCCTTGGCGCCCATGGATTCGGCATGTTTGACGAAGTCGACGTGCAACGGATCGTGGCGATTCTGGATGCGGCAATCGGCGAGCAGATTATTGAAGCCCGGTACGCCCTTGGCCTGCTGCAGGCGGTTGATAACGGCATAACCGCCGTTGTCGCACACCACCACGATCATCTTGTGCCCGGTAAGGGCCGCGGAATAGATGTCGGAGTTCATCATCATGTAGGTGCCGTCACCGAGCATCACAATCGGCGTGCCACCGGTGGCGCCCGGACCTTCCTGCGCCATGGCGCAGCCCCAGCCGGCGGCAATTTCGTAGCCCATGCAGGAGAAACCAAACTCGCAATCGAAGGTGTGCGGGTTCTTGACGCGCCAGCCTTTGGTGACTTCGCCCGGCGTACCGCCAGCCGCAGAGATCAAAGTGTCGCCAGGCGCCGCGACTTTGTTCAATACGCCGACGACTTGGGCATAGGACGGCACCGGCGCGTCGCTGGCTAACTGGTAATGGTCCAGCAGCGCATTCCACTCAACGAACAGTGAACGGGCGTGCTCCATCAATTGGGCGTCCGCTTTGTAGCTGCCGAGGGCGGCATCCAGTTCGCCAACGCTTTCCAGCGCGTCACCGACTACCGAGAGCGCACGATGCTTGATCGCGTCGTAGCGCGCGGCGTTGATCGAGATGAACTGCGCGTCATGGGCAAAGGCGGTCCACGAGCCGGTGGTGAAATCCTGCAAACGCGTGCCAATGGCCAGGATCACATCCGCCTCTTTGGCCAAGCTGTTGGCCGAGGTCGACCCCACGATCCCGATCGGGCCGGCATGCACCGGATGGTCGTGCGTCAGCGCGCCCTTGCCAGCGATAGTCTCAACCACCGGGATACCGCGCTTGGCCGCAAACTCCGCCAACGCCTCCTCGGCACCGGAGTAGCGCACGCCGCCACCGGAGATGATCAAGGGACGCTTAGCGGTTTTCAGCAACGCCACCGCGGCAGCAATAGAGTCGCGATCAGCGCGAGGACGGGGGATCTTCCACACCTTGGGTTCGAAGAACACCTCAGGGTAATCGTAGGCGATCTCCTGGGTGTCCTGCGCCAAGCCGATGAAGGCCGGCCCGCAATCGGCCGGGTCGAGCAAGGCCGCCACGGCCTGCGGCAGGGATTGCAAGAGCTGCTCCGGCAACACGATGCGGTCCCAATAACGCACCACGGCTTTAAAGCAGTCATTGGCGGTCAGCGACGGATCGTTGAAGTGTTCGACTTGCTGAAGTACCGGATCGGGCAGACGGCTGGCGAAGGTATCGCCGGCGATCAACAGCACCGGCAAGCGGTTGGCCATCGCCACGCCTGCGGCAGTGACCATGTTCAGCGCGCCCGGGCCGATGGACGTCGCCGCCACCATGATCTGGCGCCGGCGCTTGGCTTTGGCGAAGCCGATAGCCGCCAGCGCCATCGATTGCTCATTCTGCCCCCGCCATGTGGGCAACACGTCCTGGACAGTCTCCAGCGCCTCCGAAAGACACGTTACGTTGCCGTGCCCAAAAATCCCGAATACACCGGCGAACAGCGGTACACGCTGCCCGTCGATCTCGGTGAACTGATTGCAAAGATAGCGAACCAGGGCCTGGGCCATGGTCATGCGCACAGTTTTGCGGGTCATTTTATTTCCTCCGGAAAGCACTGCCATTGTTGTTTTAGGAATACATATTGACAATATGATCATTTCGCAATGATTATTGCAAACAGATATTCAACACGAAATACCGATGCTGGAATCTTTTCCACGGGAGGCATCGGCGCCGCAGGGGGTCAATGAACCGGTGGGACGCTGTAAGCAGTCCGCGCACCCCCGGTTCATCCTGCTTGGCAACACGGGTCCCTCTCTGAGGGGCGTACCACGAAACCATCAAAGTCGAATAAAAACCATGTACGAACAATACGGACTTTTCATCAATGGGCGCTGGATCCCCGGCTCCGCGAGCGCCGAGGTCATCTCACCGGTCACCGAGCGACCCTTGGGACGTGTTCCCATGGCGACGGCGGCCGAAACCCGCGAAGCACTCGACGCCGCCCATGGCGCCCTGGCAAAAATGCGTGAAATGGGCGGTTTCGGCCGCGCCGAGGCGCTACATAAAGCAGCCGACGAAATGATCAAGCGCAGTGACGAGGCGGCACGCATGATCTGCGCGGAGACGGGCAAGCCAATCGCGCAGGCCGGGCGTGAATGGGTGCTCGCCTGTGAACAGTTTCGTTGGTACGCAGAAGAAGCTCGACGCATCTATGGGCGTATCGTAGACAGCCGCGTGCCGGGTGGACGCTTTGAGATAACCCACGAGCCCGTCGGCGTTGTCGGGGCTTTTTCAGCCTGGAATTTTCCTGCGGCGCTGCCGGCCCGCAAACTTGCCCCGGCACTGGCGGCAGGCTGCCCGGTGGTGCTGCGCCCGTCGTCGCAGACACCGGGCGTGGCTATGGTGATGGTCGACTGCCTGCGGGCCGGCGGCCTGCCCGATGGTGCGGTGAACCTGGTCATTGGTTCGACGGGCAATACCTACGCCCCCATCATGGCCGATTCGCGAGTGCGCAAAGTCTCCCTTACCGGCTCTACCCGCATTGGCCAGCAGATGATTCGCGATGCGGCTGACACGGTGAAAAAGGTCTCGATGGAGCTGGGCGGCAACGCGCCGCTGATCATCTTCGAGGACGCCGACCTCGAAGCTGCCCTGGACCTGACGGTCGGCACCAAATTCGCCAACTGCGGCCAGGTCTGCGTCACGCCCGACCGAATTTTCGTGCATGACAGCCTGTATGACGCGTTCGTCCAGGGCTTCGTCAGCCGCACGGCCAAGATCAAGCTCGGCGATGGGCTGAAAGCCGACACCGGCATGGGCCCGCTGATCAATGCCAGTCGCCTGGACGAGATTGAATCAATTGTTGCCGCTGCAGTGAGTGACGGCGCAAAAGTCGTGCACGGCGGCAAGCGCCCTGCCCATCTGCAGACCGGCTTTTTCTTCGAGCCCACCGTGCTGGTCGATGTACGCGACGACATGCGCGTATTCAGCGAAGAAAACTTTGGCCCTATCGCCGCCATCAGCCGATTCTCGACCGAAGAAGAGGTGCTCGCCCGCGCTAATGCCTCGGACATGGGCCTGTCGGCGTACGCCTTCACCCGCTCGCCTGAGCGCGCACGCCGCACCGTGAAGGCGCTGAAGGCCGGCATGGTCGGCATTAACAGCTTTGCTCTCGCCGCTGCGGAAGCGCCATTTGGCGGGACCAACCACTCTGGCATGGGTCGCGAAGGTGGCAGCGAAGGCATCGCCGATTACCTCGATACCAAACTTGCTCAACTCGTTTTCTAAGAGAGGCCGTAAATGAAAAAAAATAAATTGCGCCAAATCTGGGCTCAAGGAAAACCTGTACTGCATGGCTGGTTGTCCCTGCCTTGCAGTTTCAGCGCCGAGATCATGGCGGCCCAGGATTACGATGCCATCTCCATCGACATCCAGCACGGAGCGGTGGACTACAAGGACGTACTCGGTATGTTCCAGGCCATGCGCGCGTCCGACGCGGTGATCATGGCTCGAGTGCCATGGCTGGATCCCAGCTGGATCATGAAGGTTCTGGATGCCGGGGCCTACGGCATTATCTGCCCGATGATCAATACCCGCGCCCAGGCAGAGCAATTCGTGCGCTACATGCGTTATCCGCCGCTGGGTGAACGCAGCTTCGGTCCTACCCGCGCCGCTTACCCTGCCGGCGCAAATTACGCGGCCGAGGCCAACGACGAAATACTCGCGTTCGCCATGATCGAGACGGCCGAAGCCATGAGCAACCTTGAGGAAATCGTCTCGACACCAGGCGTGGACGGTATCTATGTCGGCCCGGCCGACCTGTCCTTTTCACTCTCGCGCGGGGAGCTGACGCCCGCGTTCGACCGCGAAGAACCCGAGGTCATTGACGCCATCAAAACCATCCTCGCCACCTGCAAACGTCACGGCAAAAAAGCTGCCCTGCACTGCGGCACGGCTGAATATGCCGCGCGCGCCATCGAATGGGGCTTTGATATGACCACCGTGTCTGGCGATACGCGGCTTCTCGCCGCGGCGAGTGCGCAATCCGTGGCCGCCTGGCGCAAGCTGACGGTTGGGCAAAATGAACAGAATGTTAAAAAGGAGGGCTACTGATGGCTCGTCTTCTTGTGGCTGGAAAGCTGCATCCCTCGGGTGTGGCGCTGCTCAAAGAATATGAGCGCCGTGGGGTGGTCGTGGATTATATCGAGGAAGTGTCTGAAGCCTCTTGCGCGCAGTTGATTGGCGAAGCCGACGCCCTGGTGATCCGCACTCAACCATTGTCGGCAGCCACCATCGCCAAGGCAAAAAAACTCAAAGTAGTCTCGCGTCATGGGGTCGGCTACGACTCGGTCGACCTGCAAGCGTTGAATGCCAGAGGCATCGGGCTGACTGTGGTGGGCGACGTGAACTCCATCTCCGTGGCTGAACACGCCATGATGCAATTGCTGGCCGGCGCCAAACGTGCCGTTCGCGCGGATCGCTCGGTACGCCAGATCGGCGATTGGGGGTGGCGCAATGGTCTGGAGCAACAGGAGGTTTCTGGTAAGAACTTGCTGATCATCGGTTACGGACGCATCGGCCGCCACTTGGCAAACATGTCCGGCGGGTTCAACATGCAGGTGCGCGCCTTCGATCCGTTCCTGGAGCGCGCTGGCTGGCCTGAAGGACCTGTGCGTCCGGTATCGCTGGAGGAAGGCTTGGCGTGGGCTGATTTCATCTCGATCCATACGCCACGGGGCGAACGGCCGATGCTCGGCCAAGAAGAGTTTGCGCTGATGAAGCGTGGGGTCATCATCGCCAACACCGCACGCGGTGGCGTGGTGTGCGAACAGGCCCTGGCTGAGGGTCTCGCCAGCGGCCACGTGGGAGCCGCGGGCGTTGACGTTTTCGACGACGAACCGCCAACGCGCCAAACCGCTCTCTTCACTCACGATACCGCGATCTTGTCCCCGCATATCGCCGGCCTGACTGCCGAGTGCAGCGAGCGCATGGCGATCTCGTCCATCGAGAACGCAATGAACTTCCTTGCCGGCACGATAGACCCAACACTTGTCATCAACCGTGAGCACCTGGCAGCGCTGCAGCCGCCCTTGCCGGCCTGACGCGCCAGGTTATTCGGCTTCCGCAGAGGAGCTTGCATTTAGACTCGCCCGGCGCTGCTGCCGGGCGTTTGTCGTTAGGGATAAACCGCTGGCTTGATTTGAATTTCAGGGCGCACGCTGTAAGGTGAGCGCATTGTATACAACCCGCTGGCCCATTTTTCACCACGCCCAAAGCGGCAGTATCGAGACGAATGGCCTGGCCACATCGACAGACAAGCGTCAGGCAATGCAGCAATTATGCGTCGGGACCGGTACCGTACTGGCCCGCAAAGAGCAACGGATGCTTTCATTCGCCCATACACTACGAACCAAGAATGAGGCAACACATGCAGCCAACTGATCCACCCAAGGACTATGAAGACCTGATTCGCCTGATCCATGAACGCCATGATCAGATGAGTAAGACCTACCAGCGCATTTCCGTGTACCTGACGCAAAACCCCAATGAAGTGGCGGTGCATTCGGTCAACAACATTGCCGAACGCTGTGACATTCACGCGTCAAGCTTTGTACGTTTTGCCCAGGCACTAGGCTACAAGGGTTTCAAGGACCTTCAGGTGCTGTTCCAGCGCCGCCTGGAGACCGCAGCCCCTGGCTTCGAAGCACGCTTGCGGGTACTGAGCAGCGAATTGCAGAACCGCGAGGACACCTCCGAGTATGGCTTCCTGCATGAGCTGGTGCTGCGCGATATCGCCTCACTGCAGGACATGTTGGAACGCACCCGCACTGCGGACCTGTCCAATGCAGTCGACCTGATCGAGAAAGCCGACACCGTTTATCTGATTGGCCAACTGCGCTCCTCGCCGGTGGTTGAGCTGTTGCGCTATGGCCTGACCATGCTGGGCAAGCGCTGCCTTCTGCTGGATGCAGGCGGCGGGCTGGCCACGCATATTGCCCGCACCCTGCGCCCGCAGGATTTGCTGATTGCCGTATCTTTCCGGTTCTACGCGACAGAGGTGGTAAACGTCGCAGAGGAAGCCAAAGCGGCAGGCGTGCCGATCGTGGCTATCTCCGACAGCACGTTGTCGCCCATCGCCAAAACCGCCTCGGTGCTGTTCGCCGTACCCGAACCCGATTACACCTTTTCCCGTTCGCTGGCTGCGCCCATGTGTCTGGTTCAGGCGCTGACCGTGGCCGTCGCCTCGCGCCTGCAGAAATCTGCCCCGCCGCGCATTCCCACCGTCACAGAGGCGTGACCACGTCAGTTGGCCTGGCCGCGAACAAGAAAACCCCCGCCGTGAAACCTGAGTGAGTCAGGCTGCACGGCAGGGGCTTTTACGTGGTTAAGCGATCAGGTTCTGGTCTTGATGCCGCTCGAACGCCGGCTGGCGATGGTGGTCAGCACGGCGGCGATGATGATCACCGCCCCCGTGGAGGCCTGCACATAGAATGACGGTACCTGGGCAAGGGTCAGCAGGTTATTGATGACGCCAATCAGCAGCACGCCGCTGACTACGCCGACAATAGTGCCTCGCCCCCCCCCAAGGCTCACGCCACCAATCACCGCCGCCGCGAACGCCGAGAAGATGATGCCTTGCCCCTGGGTTGTGACCGCCGAATCCAGGCGTCCGGTCATCAGTACCCCTGCCAGCCCGGCCAGCAGCGCTGCAAAGATAAAGGCTGACCAGATGACCTTGTCGACATTGATGCCCGCCGCCCGCGCCGCCTCCTCGTTACCGCCAATGGCGTACAGTGCCCGGCCATAGCGATGGTATTTGAAAATCACCCCTACCACGGCCGCGATGGCAATAAACACCAGCACTGACAGCGGCACGCCGAGAACCTTTTCCGAGCCCAGGAAGGTCAGCGCCTTACCAGGGGAGTAGATCGAGCGACCATTTGAGATGATCAACACACCACCGCGTAGCAACACCAGCAAACCCAAGGTCGAGATGAAGGGGTTCAGTCCGACCTTGACCACCATGAAGCCATTGAACCAACCAATGGCGCCGGCGACCCCGAGCGCCACGACGAGGCCCATCCACGCCGGCAACTCCATGCCCAGTCCGCCGACTGCCACAGGCACCAGGGTCACGGCGGCAAACATAGGGGCGAATCCGACCACACCTTCCAGCGACAAGTCCAACCGACCAATCAGCACGACAAATGTCAGGCCAATGGTGGTCAGCCCCAGCACACTTATCTGTTCCAGGATATTGACCAGGTTGGTCGTAGTCGCGAAGCGCGGCGCGACGATCGCGCCGATGATCACCAGCAGCAGGATGACGGGGTACATCGTGTAGCCGTCAGCGACAAAAGACGTACCGAACGCCGCCCACTTGGAACGGCCTTCGGCTGGCTTCACGAGTTTTGAATTGCTAACCATATCTGTGCTCATAGGACACCTTCCATCCGCAATATCAGGTCTTTTATTGTGTAGTCGCCCACGAGCTGATCCTTGACCTCGTCGTCGAAGACGATGACGACACGATTCGCCAACTGGGCAATTTCATCTTCTTCGTCCGACACCACGACGACACCCAGCCCCTCGCAAGCCAGTCCGCGCAGTAGTGCATAAAGTTGCTCCTTGGCGCCGACGTCAACGCCGCGCGTCGGGCTTAATGCCACAACGATATCCGGGTCACGGCAAAGCGCCCGGGCAAACACGACTTTCTGCTGATTGCCACCACTAAGTTGGCTGACCGGCTGTTCAAGTGAGGAGGCAACTACATGAGTCTGTTGTGCCAGCCGCTCGACGTGCGCGGTTTCTCCACGTTTGCTGATAAAGCCAAAGCGGTTGGACAAGATGTCAAGCCCACCAATCACCACGTTTTCGCGCACACCCAGTAGCCCCACGTACCCACTCACATGCCGGTCGGTGGGCACCAGCCCGATTTTGGGCAATGGGCCGCGCGGATTACTGATCTGCCCCTGCTCGGGTTTGCGCTGGCCTGCCAGAATCATCGCCAACGCTTCCTTGCCGCCACCGACAGGTCCGGCCAAGGCGACGATCTCACCAGCGCGCACTTCAAAATCGATGATGTTTTCGGAGCGAGGGCCAATACGAATGCCCTTGGCCTGGATCAGGCTCGGTTGCTTATCGCGGGTGTAGTCCTCGCGAATACTGCGTACCGTTTTCTTACCCATCATCAAGTCAGCGATGGTGTCGACATCCAGGCCGTCCACAGGCTCGCGCTCGCGCACGACCTGGCCGTCACGAAGAATGGTGACAACATCAGCGATCTCGAAAATTTCATCCAGGTGATGGGAAATGTAGATGAACGACACACCCTGGGCCTTGAGTGCACGCACCTGCTCGAACAGGATCTTTTTCTCGGCGTTGCTCAGTGCCGCGGTCGGCTCATCGAGAATCATCACCGGTACGCCACGGCTGAGCGCCTTGATGATTTCCAGCAGTTGGCGGGTGCCTGCATCCAGCTCGGCCACCAGGGCATCGGCACGGATGTCGATGGCCCAGGTACCCAGCAGCTCCTCGGCCAGCGCCAGCGTGCGGGTATGGCTGACCGTACCGAACTTGCCGCGAACCTTGGGGTTTTCCAGAAACAGGTTTTCAGCCACGGTCAGCAGATTGAACAACTGCGGCGTCTGCTGCACATGGGCAATCCCTTCGCGGATTTTCGCCGCGTAATTCTGGGCGTTGGCCGTAACTTTGGTGTTGGCAATTCTAATCGTGCCAGAGTCCGCGGGTGTGAACCCGCTCATGGTGGAAACGAGAGTGCTTTTTCCGGCGCCATTGCGCCCCAGCAGCGCGTGGACCTCACCGCGCATGAGAGTGAAGTCCACCCCGCGCAAAGCACGAGTGGAACCAAAGGTCTTGGCAATGTTGCGCATTTCGACGATGGGGCGTTGCTCGTCGTTGATATTCAGATTCATGGTTTCAACCCTGTGTGCGGCTTACTTGTTGACCATGTTTGCCCATAACTGGGGCGACTCGACGTTGGCCAACGTCACCAACGTGGCCTTGAGTTGATACTGAGGCCCCACAGGGGTATCAACGACTTGGCCATCGTCGCGCGGCCCGATTTCGATCTTTCCACCCTTGGAAACCAGGTCGATCAACTCGGCGGTTTTCGTCGCGTAGGCATTGAGCGGCTGCGAGATCGTCGCATCCAGTGCCTTACTGCGGATCAACTGCAGGCCCTGGGGGGTGCCATCCACGGCGATGCGAATAATCGCATCAGGGCTACCCACCGGCGCGCCTTTGCCAGCGGCATTGACCTGCGCGTTGACCGCCGTGGCCATCAGCTCGGAGGCCATGAAAATGCCGTTCAGGGAAGGCACCTGGGTCAAGACGTTCTGGGCAGCATCGGCAGCCATATCGGCCGTCCAGTCGGTAGGCCGCTGGATCAGTTTTATCGCGGGCGCCAGCCCTTGCATGGTTTGCGAGAAGCCTTTGGAGCGATCCAGGCCATTGGGCGTAGTCAAGCCGCCCTGTAACTCCAACACCGTGCAAGTGTGGGCGGCCCAGCATTTTTTACTGCTCAATCGATTGACCATTTCCTTGGCCGCCTGGGCTCCGGCATCGACGTTGTCGGCACGGATAGAGGCGGTCACTTTGCCGCCCGACGGCACGTCGTCGATGGAAAACACCAGGACGTTCGCGGTGTTAGCCTGCTTGATCACCGGCACAATGCCTGCGGCATCAATCGGGGCAAAGACGATGGCGGTAGCACCGTTGGCAATCAAGTTCTGCAAGGCGTCGACTTGGGCGGTCACATCACCGTTTGGATCAGGAGCGCCCAACAGCGTGAAGCCCTTGGCCTGGAAAGCCTTTTTTGAGAGGTCCAGCATGAGCGTCTGGAAGTCGTCTTTGAGGAATTTTGGGGTGAAACCAACCCTGACTTCAGGATTGCTTTGGGCTTGGGTCGTGCCTGCACCCATGGCCAGCACCAATACACTGGCGACCAGTGTAGATACCGCTTGCTTATGCTTCGTGGCAAATTTCATATTCTTCCTACTCTTTATTGTTATTGGAAGCCGCCCGTGCGCCTACCAGGCTTGCCTGGCTTGCATCAACCGCGTTTTATCGTGAAACAATCCGCTTTGCTGTACCGGCGCTTTATACCGGGCATCGGGAGACCCCGAGCGCGCCAGCGGCACAACCGGGATTTCCCTCGTTATTTGAATGCGTTCACTACCGGGCGGTCTTGAAACGTTACGTGCACTGCCCTGAGTGAACGCAGACTGACGTCCTGATCAATCCGAGATTTCTGCCACTCGCACCAGGCGACGCTCGTGCAGCGAGAGATAAGCCGCTTCAGCAAGGATCAACGCCTTGCGACCATCCTCGAAGCTGGCCAGCGGCGCTGCGCCTTTTTCCACGCAGTCGACAAAGCCATCGATCTCGGCCATGAACGCCTCGTGGTAGCGTTCCAGAAAGAAAAACTGATAAGGCTCGCTGCTTTCTACCGTGGTACTGGTGAAACGACGCAATTCGTGGGGCTTGCGGTTATCGGAAATCAGCATGCCTTTGTTGCCCAACAGCTCTACGCGCTGGTCGTAGCCATACACGGCGGCGCGCGAGTTGTTGATGATGCACTGCTTGCCCGAATCGGTGCGCAGGATGAACATGGCGCTGTCCACTTCATTGAGCTCGGCGCCGAGCACCGGATCAACCAGTGCGTTAGCCACAGCGAAGACTTCGGTCGGCTCTTCGCCCAGCATGAAGCGCGCAAGGTCGAAGTCATGGATGGTCATGTCGCGGAACAGACCGCCCGCCGCTTCCAGGTAAGCGCGCGGAGGCAGGCCTGGATCCCGAGAAGTGATGATCACTTGATGCAAATCACCAATGTCGCCGTTGAGCAAGGCGGCGCGAGCGGCACCGTGGCCTGGGTCGTAACGACGGTTAAAGCCGATCTGAATTGGCAGTTTGGTGTTGCCGATTTTCGCCGCGCAAGCATTTACCCGCTCAAGGCTGAGATCGATAGGTTTTTCGCACAACACAGCCTTGCCTGCGGCAATGGCTTTCTCGATGTAATCGGCGTGGGTGGGGGTGGCGGTGGCAATCAGTACAGCATCCACTTCAGCCGAAGAGAAAATTTCCTCGGCGGTAGCGGCGGCAGGAACGCCTTGCGCCAGTGCGACCTTTTCGGCCGAAGGGCGATGGACGTCATAAACAGCAACCAACTGAGCTCGGGGGTGTTTGGCGACGTTATCAGCGTGCATCTGGCCGATACGGCCACAACCCAAAACGGCAATGCGTAACATAGGTTTCTCCCTGGCGTGATGCATCTCTGCATCTGTGTTTTTGTTCTTGAGTGAAGCGAAATATCTTGCATCCTCACGCCGATGTCAATATAAATTCCACCTCAACAATAAGCGCAATTTTCATTGCAAGAGGAGTGACTTTAGATGAAACGATTTGAAGGCAAGATCGTTGTCGTGACCGGAGGAACGCAGGGGCTGGGGGCTGCGGTTGCCACGCATCTGGCCAACGAAGGCGCCGACGGCATCGTCACGTGCGGGCGCAGCACCCGCAAGGGCGAGGCCGTCGCCCGTAGCATCAGCGAGCAGAGCGGTTGTGCGGTGCATTTCGTCGAGGCTGACCTCACCAAGGTCGCTGATTGCCGCCACGTCATCAAAACTGCCGACGAGATCTTTGGCCGCATCGATGTACTGGTCAACGCCGCGGGCCTGACCGAGCGCGGAGATATCCTCAGTACCAGCGAGGACCTTTTCGACCGCATGTTCGCGGTCAACACCCGCGCGCCGTTCTTCCTGATGCAGGAAGTGATCAAGCGCATGATCAGAGACGAAATCGAAGGGACGATCATTAACATCGGCTCGATCGTCGAGCACGCCGGCCAACCGTTCAATGCCTCGTACTGCGGCTCCAAGGCGGCACTGGCCACCCTGACCCGCAACACGGCCTTCGCCGCCATGCGCAACCGGATCCGCGTGAACCAGCTCAACATTGGCTGGATGGCGTCCGATGGCGAGGACCGCATCCAGCGCGAATTCCACGGTGCCGACGATAACTGGCTGGAGAACGTCGCGGCGCAGCAGCCGTTCGGGCGCCTGCTCGCGCCCAGCGAAGTGGCCAAGGCAGTGGCGTTCCTGGGCTGCGATGAGTCGGGAATGATGACCGGCTCGGTGATCAACTTCGATCAGTCTGTATGGGGCGGCTATCAGTACGGGCCACCCACCCCCGAATCGAAGCTGACCCTCTGATCGACGCTCAACCCATCAATACCCGTTCCGGCCAGGCAGACCACGTGTCGTTCTGCCGCCGTGACGGGTAGCAGCGCCTGCAGAGGCTGACGAGGAAAAAATACGGCACCGCAGGATTGCAAAATGAACGGAATATAAATCGAATAAAGGTACCGGTCATGTCCACCCCAACTGGAACCTTCACCCCCTCCACTTCGATTCGCAGGCTTTCCAGCAAACAGTTTGCGTTCGTCTTGATCACCAGCCTGTTTTTCATCTGGGGTCTGTCCCATGGTTTGCTGGACGTATTGAACAAGCATTTCCAGGACACCTTAAGCATCTCCCATGCCCAATCGGCACTGATCCAGACGTGCTATTTCGCCGCATAATTCTTCGTAGCGCTGCCGGTTGGCGTATTGATCGAGCGTTGCGGTTACCGAACTGCCATTCTGGTCGGCCTGGCCCTCTTCGCCGTCGGCGCATTCGGGTAGGTGTTCTTTCTACCTGCCTTCAATATCGCTGGTTTCGCGGTCAAGCCGGTTTCGCTGACCTATGTTGTCCTAACGGCAGCGGTCGTGCTGATGATGCTGGTGTTCGCCACCTACGAACTGCCCGAAGGCAATTTGCCTGTACGGGTTGAGCCAGCAGCCGATTAAAGTGGTATCAAGTAGAAGTCCCGGTCTGGCTGAAGCGGTAGATTAACGCGCAATAGAACAGCAGTGCCAAAGCGGCCAGCAAGCCTCCAACCTGCCCTATGTAGGCGAACCCGAGCTGGCCGCCCACCCAACTGCCAAGAAGTGCGCCAGCGCCGATGCCGACGTTATAGATTCCGGAGTACAGCGCCATCCCCACATCGGTAGCGTCCGGAGCCAACACCAGGATCTTCGACTGCAGAGCCAGCCCAAAACTCATGATCGCCATTCCCCAGATCAGACTGAGCGTTCCCAGATACGAAACCTTGCCACTCAATGGCAACAGCAATGCCAGGCAGAGCGTGAGTAACGCCACGGCCACAATCAGAAAGCGCTGCGGGTTATATCGGTGAAGCCAGCTGAAAAGCAGCGACCCCAAGATACCGGCACCACCAAACAACAACAGTATGAGAGTAACGACATTACTACTCATGCCGGCCACGGTCTGGACGAAGGGCTCGATGTAGCTGTAGGCGGTGAACTGAGCAGTAACCACCACTGCAGTCAGGCCATAGAGTGACACCAGCGCAGGTCGCTTGAACAATAAGGGAAGGCTTCTGAGGGAACCGGAATTCATACTGGGCAACAACGGCAAGGTCCTGGCCAACCAGAACACCAACGCAGTCGCCATCATAGCGATCACGATGAAGGTGGTGCGCCAGCCCATGACCTCGCCCAACAACCTGCCAAGCGGAACACCCAGCACCATCGCCAGGGTGGTACCGGTTGCCAACAAGCCCAACGCCTGCACCTGCTTACCCGGTGGCGCCAGGCGCGCTGCCAGAGATGCGGTGATGGACCAGAACAATGCATGCGACAGCGCCACACCGATCCGACTCAACAGCAGTACACCGAAGCTCGTGGCCAGGCTTGAGAGGACATGACTGATGATGAACATTACAAAGAGGACGATCAACAGCTTGCGCCGCTCGATGTTACGGGTCAGTAACATGACGGGGAGCGCCGTCAGGGACACCACCCACGCATAGATGGTAAGCATCAGACCAATTTGAGCTGTCGACAGGTCAAAGCTGCTGCCGATCGTGCTCAACAGACCAACGGGAACGAATTCCGTGGTGTTGAACACAAAGGCTGCCAACGCCAGCGCTATGACCGAATGCCAATTACCGTTAGTTTTAGTCACAAAGAGGCTCATTTAAAGTTTGTAAAGTTGGTGAAATCCAGACTATATCCCCTGACGGTAGCAACACACACGTACGGCGAAAAACTGTTTTTCACTCACGAGGCTGACAGCACTCGAAGAGATTTTTAAAGTCTTGAAGTTAACCAGCCAGAGACGTATCCATTGAATAATAAAATAGACTTAAGACTTGATCTTGATTTTATGATGCCGTTCTCCAATGTCTTGCACCTCCCTTTCGCCGAAAAGCTAAAGGCCACGATGCTTGCTGGATTCAGCGAGTTGGCGATACAGCCGCAGGAAGTATAAAAATAAATCGACTGGGACTCTCGATAGAGGACATGAAATTCATGGACGAAGATCATGGAGTGACCATTAGTCGACTTGATCCGCTTTGCAGTTGGAATCCAGACTGGCATCCGATCAATATGGACGACACCTTTATCTCGGATCCTGATGAACAACTGGATTCTGTCGGGCAAGAAAATCGATGCCGTGGCCGCCAACGCCGATGAAATGGCCATTGGCGCGGCGATGGCCATCAGCCAGGCCAGCATGCACCCGGGCAAAGACATCCTGGTCGGTGGCAGCGACGGCGGCCCCGCTGGCCTGGACGCGATCAAGAAGGACCAACTGCTGGTGACCGTCTACCAAGACAACAAAGGCCAAGCCATCGCCTCCATTGATCTGGCACTAAAGATGATCAGGAAAGAACCCTATAAGGCACAGTTGACCATTCCCTATCAGCTAATTACCAAGGCCAACTATCAAGACTTCCTTAACCCTTGATTGGGGCGGGCTGCACGACCGACAGGTGAAGGTTGGATAGAAAGAAAAAGTCGCTCCGCAGTTCCAGTGTCCGCTTAGGGTCCAGGCTGCGTAAAAACGTTTTAGAACTGGTTTGTAGTAGTCAACTAATCCCAGACACGACGTTAAGTTTTTTCTCGGCCTGAGCTGACATACGGACACCACCTTATAGCAAGCCAACAGCCCACACATGTGAAGAAGCCCGACGCTGGAACGCTCGCCGGGCTCTTTCCATCATTGCTCTGCAATGATGGTGTATCGGGTTTAAGGCAAAGGATCGAACTTCAAGTTGCCAAGGCTCTGTACTTTGTCCTCACGAACCATTTTGTAGGCAGTGTTCGGACCGATCCAGCGGTCCCAGATTGCATCGATCTCCCCCGCCGTTTCCATCGCCATCAGCGACGAATTGACCTTGGCCAGAAAGGCTGGCTCATCCCGGCGCATGCCCGCGCCAATCGGTTCGAGGGCCATCGGCTCCTTGGCCAGTGCTAGTTCGACACCACTTTCCTTGGCCTGCCCGACCAGCTTCAAGGCCGTCATGGTGTTGGTCACCAGACCCACGACCTTATTCTGTTGCAAGGCCATGTAGGCCGAGCCGGTGTCCTGGAACGTCACCGGCGTGGCCCCGGCGATACGAATCGACTGCTCAGAGGTCGAGCCTTTGGTGGAGCTGATGCGCTTGTCCTTGAAGAAGCTTTTTGGCTGATCCGCGTTGACAGCACGCACCACCAGGGTTTCCTTGGCGATGTAGTACGGATCGCTGAACTGGATCTGTTCGGCCCGGGTCTTGGTGTAGGCCAGGTTGGCGAAGATCACATCGACGCGGCCCATTTTCACTTCAGGAATTCGTGCTTCCACCGACAGCGGCTTGAGTTCCAGCGCCACCCCCATGGTCTTGGCCAAGGCCTTGCACAAATCGACGTCCATCCCTACCAGCTCACGGGTTTTCGGATCGGGGGCGGAGAAAGGCGGCACGTCGGCATACACACCGCAGCTCAAGGACTTCTTGGCCATGATGTCGCTCAATTGATCGGCCTGCGCCACTGCGACAGCCAGAGGACCTAACGCCAGAGCGGTAAACAGATGCTTCATATGCATGGAAAAACTCCTGGGATTGGAAAGTCTTATGGCAGTGGTAGCAAAAATCGGATCTGCTCAATGAGCCCGCAGATCGGAGATAAATCGTTGCGCTCGCGGGTGCGCGGGCTGACTGAAGAAGCTCTCGGGAGTGCTCTTTTCCAGAATCTGACCCGCGTCCATGAACCAGATGGTATCGGCGACTTCCCGGGCAAAATTCATCTCGTGGGTCACGCACATCATGGTCATTCCATCCTTGGCCAACCCCTTCATGACACCCAGCACTTCACCGACCATTTCCGGGTCGAGTGCACTGGTGGGTTCGTCGAACAACATCACTGGCGGCTCCATCGCCAAAGCCCTGGCAATCGCCACCCGCTGCTGCTGGCCGCCGGACAACTGCGCCGGATAAGCACCGGCCTTGTGCGCCAGCCCAACCCGATCGAGCAATTCCATGGCCCGCTGCTTCGCGGCCGAGCCTTTCAGACTGCGTATTTTGGTGGGCGCCAAGATGATGTTTTCCAGCACTGACAGGTGCGGAAAAAGATTGAAGCTCTGGAACACGAAACCCACACGGCTGCGCAGTCGGTTGAGATGTGCATCAGTGCCGTGCACATCCTGGCCATCAAACAGAATCTGGCCTTTCTGGATGTCTTCCAGGCGATTGACCGTGCGGATCAGCGTCGACTTTCCGGAACCCGACGGCCCACACAGCACTACCACTTCACCGGGTTTCACTTCGGCGGTGATGTCGGTCAGCGCGTGATAGTCGCCGTACCATTTGTTGATGTTCGAAAACATGATCATTGGATGCATGGACGCAACCCTCTTTAATTATCGATGGCCAGCAAAGGATCACCCGTCACAGCCTGACCGCCATTCCCCAGACGCTTGCGAGCGATACGACGCTCCACCCAGCCGGCCAGATGGGTCAGGCCGAAACAGAGCAGGTAGTAAATGACCGCCAGTACGCAAAACACCTGGAACGGTTTGGTCAGTAACTGGTTGTTGACCTGATTGGCGGCGAAGGTCACTTCCTGGACATTGATCACATAGCCCAGCGAGGTTTCCTTGATGATCGAGATGAACTGGCTGATCAGGCTCGGCAGCGCGTTGTACAAGGCCTGCGGCAAGATCACCCAGATCGTCGTGCGCATGTACCCAAGACCCAGAGCCCGCGACGCTTCGTATTGACCCGCCGGCAATGCCTGGATACCGCCGCGAATGATTTCGCACAGGTACGCACTCTGGTAGATCACCAGAGTGCAGAGCATGGTCACGAACCCGGTGATGTTGTGGCCGATCAGCAGCGGCACCAGGAAGTAGGTCCAGAAAATCACCATCAGCAACGGGATACCCCGCAGCACATACACCCAGACGGTGGCTGCCCAGCGCAGCCCGGCCCAGGGCGACACCCGTGCCAGCGCCAGCAACAACCCGAAAGGAAAGGCCAGCAACAGCGCCAGCGCCGCCAGAATCAAAGTACTCGCCAACCCGCCCAAGGGGCCGTGCGGGTACTGGCCGATCAGAAACAACGTCCAGTTCTGCTGCACAATCGAAAAGATATCGAACATCGTCGCCTACCTCGCCAGCGCTTTGTTGAAGCGCCGCGCCAACAACGCGCCGAGCCCCATCAACAGCAATGAAAAAACCAGGTAGAACACCGTGGCCACCAGATAAGACTCGAACGTGCGAAAGGTGTAATTCTCGACCTCGCGAGTGGCATACGTCAGTTCCACCACGCCGATGGCCATCGCCAGACTGGTGTTCTTGAACAGCAGCACCGTGTGGTTGATCAGGGACGGCAGGCAATTGCGCACGCCTTGCGGCAGGATCACGTAGCGCATCGAACGCACATAACCCAACCCGAGCGCCCTGGAGGCTTCGGTCTGCCCTGCCGGAATGGCCCGCAAGCCGCTGCGGATGTCCTCACAGAAATACGCGGCCTGACACAACCCCAGCGCAATCACCGAGAACAGATATTCGGTGCTGTAGTTCGCCAGCCAGAGTTGCGTGGACTCGCTCAGCAAGGTCGGCACGCCGAAATACCAGAGCATCAACTGCACCAGCGTCGGCACATTGCGGTGGTAGGACACGTAGCCTGCCACCAGACGGTCGGCAAGTTTGTTGCCGGTCAGGCGTATGGTCACCAGCAGCAGCGCCAGGGCCATTGCCAGCAGCCAGGCGAACAACGCCAGCTGCAGTGTTATTTCGATACCCTTGACGATCAGCTCGGCATATTCGCCTTGCAGAACCGCGGCCAAATCGAAGTCATGCTTCATGGTCAATCCCTATCGACATTGGGCTAGCGGCAGAAACAAAAAGTGCAGGAAAAAGTCGCCAGGCACAGCCGTGGCGTAGGTACTGCGATGACGGATCGATCCGTTCTTCTGTAGTGCACGTTGC
Source organism: Pseudomonas sp. GW821-FHT07G10 (assembly GCF_059418545.1). Classification (NCBI taxonomy): domain Bacteria; kingdom Pseudomonadati; phylum Pseudomonadota; class Gammaproteobacteria; order Pseudomonadales; family Pseudomonadaceae; genus Pseudomonas; species Pseudomonas sp. GW821-FHT07G10. Next base: position 25,961 of record NZ_JBWKQB010000042.1, read on the forward strand.
GAAGCGAGAGCTCAGCCTTGGTAAAAAGCTCAGCCCTGGTAATCCTGCGGACGGGCCGTCGAAAGACCGCCAGGCACTTGCAGGGTCGGGGTGATTTCCATATGCCCGACATTGACCGCAATCGGTGCAGCGATGGCAAACGCGATGGCGTCAGCGATGTCCTTCGCCTGGGGCAGCTCAAACCCCTCGACGAAGCGTTTGTAGGTTTCCTCGGAGTCACCATGGACGTGAGCGAAGATGTCGGTGGCCACCCGTCCCGGGCAGATCTCGGTGACCCGCACCCGTTTGCCAAAGGCATCGATGCGCAGTTGCCGCGAGAGCATGCTCACCGCCGCCTTGGTCGCGTGATAAGTCGAGTTGCCGCCGAAGTTGTAGGCAGCAGCAATCGAACTGATGTTGATGATGTGGCCACAATCACGTTCGACCATGCCGGGCAGCGCCAGACGCGCCAGATGCAGTACCGCGCGCAGGTTGACGTCAATCAACAGGTCAATGCCTTCGGCGTCGGCCTTGAGAATCGAGCCCGGGCGGTCGACACCCGCGTTGTTCACCAGAATGTCGAACTGCTGCGTTTCGAACAGACGTGTCAGCCCGGCCAGATCGGTGACGTCGATGGCGTGAGCGATACAGCCGGTTTTAGCGGCCAGTTCTTGCAGTTTGTCGGCGCTGCGGGCCAAGGCATGCACCTGCACGCCTTCCTGACAGAGACGCTCGACGACCGCGGCGCCAATGCCGGAAGAAGCGCCGGTGACCAGCGCGGTTTGGTAATCTGAAAATGGCATGAACCTGTCCTCGTATTACGGGGCCGACTGCGCAAGGCGCATCGACCGGATATAGGCGGATCACTCGAGTGATCGCGATGACTTCGACTCTATCCAGCCCTGAAGCGCTGGACCAAGACGCAATGGTTGTGTGGCGATAAGCCCTGCTTATGACAGAGCGACCGCTACGCCAGCAGCTGCGAAATAGGCGTGATACAGCCGCCGGACTGCTCGATTTCACGACGAATCGTGCGTGCCAGTTCCACGGCGCCCGGCGTGTCACCGTGCAACAGGATCGAGTGCGCGGGCACGGCAATCCGCTTGCCATTGATACTGGTGACGCTGCCCTCCTCCAGTAACTGCCGAACACGCTGCAGCACCGCCGCCGGCTCCTTGATCACCGACCCCGGTATCTTGCGCGGCACCAGCAGGCAGTCATCGTCGTAGGCGCGATCGGCAAGAAACGTCGTGGCGACTCGCAAACCACATTTTTCGGCCGCGTTCTCAATGGCCCGACTGCTCGATGAACTGACAATCAGCGTCGGATCGAAAGCGGCCACTGCACAGATCAACGGCTCCGCCAGCGTTGCATCGGCAGCGACCATGTTGCCCAGCGCGCCGTGAAAACTCATGTGGGTCATGCGGTGGCCATTGACTGCCGCCATCCCTGCCAGGGCGCCGAGTTGATAGACCACGTAAGTCGCCAGCTCCCTGATCTCGATGTTCATCTGACGCCGACCGAAGCCCATCAGGTCCGGGAAGCCGACATGCGCACCCAGATCAATTGCGCCAGCCTTCGCCAGGCGCACGGTGTTGTCCATGATCAGCGGATCACCGGCATGGAAACCGCACGCCACGTTCGCCGATGAGATAAGGCTCATCAACGCTTGGTCTTCACCCATGTGCCAGGGACCGAAGCCCTCACCCAGATCAGCGTTCAAATCAATGTTCATAACGTCTCCCCATCGGCCGCAGTCAGGTGCATGAACGCCTCGCCATAGCCGACGGTCGTGCCACAGGGCACCAGTACTTCAGCTACCCGCCCTGCCCTTTGGCTGCGGACCGGCAACAGCAGGTCGCCGACTTGCAGCAGGGCAACCAGTTGGCCTTGTTCCACCCGACTGCCGATTGCCGCCAGCACCCCGCAATGCTCAGGGTGTGTCAGCAGCAAGCGGCCCAGGCCTGGAGTCGTCAATCGCAGTTCATCAATAGCGCCGGATGCCACTGGCACAGCGGTTTGTGCGGTTAATGCCGCAGGCGTCGCTACCTCGTCGTAACTGCGCTTGAGCAGCAGATGCAGTCCCGGACGACGTATTTCTGCGCCAGCCAGGTGGGACTCCTTCAGCCATACCGCCAACTGGCGGATTTCCTGATTTGTCATGTTTGAATGTCCTTAACGCGAGGCCAGCCCGTGAAGTTCGACCAAGCGGCGAACTTCCTCGAGGTAGCGCTGATTGTCTTCCAGGGCCGCGACGGCTTCGGTGTAGCTGCACTCGATAAAGCGCACCTTGCTACCGATCGGTGCCTGCCCCAGGCGCCAGAGGTCGGCTTCGATCACCGTGCCGAATTTCGGATAACCACCGCTGGGTTGCGCGTCACGCATCTGAATGATGGGTTGCCCACCGTGGGGCACCTGAATCACGCCAGGGACGATGCCATGGGAGCGGATTTCCATCGGCGCGGAGGGCAAGATCGGCGCACCTTCGAGCCGGTAACCGTAGCGGTTGCTCTGGGTGGTGATTTTCCACTCGCCGGCCCAGAACGCCGTACGAGACTCCTCCAAAAAGCACTCATATTCGGCAGCTGGCAGTACACGCATGGCCGGCAGCCCATCGCGCTGCAACGGCAACGCCAGGTTCGGTGACACCACGCCGAAATCTGTGGGCAGCACACTCGTTCCGGGCTGCAGTGCCGAGAGCCGATCGCCCTGCACTAAGGCCCGCCCTTGCAGGCCGCCGAACTCACCGCGTAGTTGAGTGCTGCGCGAGCCAAGCACCTGCGGTACGTCGACACCACCTGCCAGACACAGATAGGCGCGACTGCCTGAAGTCGGGTAACCAAGGCTGAGCACTTGGCCTTCCCTGGCCTGCGCCACCCAGAACGGCGGCAATGGTTGACCGTCGAGGGAGGCTTGGCAGGCGGCACCGGTCACCGCGAAAGCACAGTCCTGAACAAACCGCACCTCGAACGGAAACAGTGGAATCTCGATAGCCGCCGCGTCCTCGGGATTGCCCAGCAACAGGTTGCCCAGTGCCAGTGCCAGATGGTCCATTGCGCCGGAGGTTCCCACGCCATAACCCAGGCTGCCGAAGCGGCCGAAGTCTTGCACGGTCGCCAGGGCGGTGGCCGATAGAATCTCGATCATCGAATGATCCTCTCGATGCGCAAGCGCAACATGTCACCCGGCCGCAGCATGGCCGGAGGGTTTTGGGTCGGGTCGAAAAATGCCATTTCGGTCCGGCCGATAGTGTTCCAGCCGCTGGGACCGGCCGATGCGGAGACACCGGTCTGCACCCCGCCAATCGACACTGAGCCGGCGGCAATACTGATCACCGGCACCTGCCGCCGTGGCGTGGCCAGACGCGAATCCATGCCGCCTAGGTAGCAGTAACCCGGATGGCTGCCCAAGGCGTACACCGGATACAGCGGCTCGCAATGCAGATTGGCGATGGTGTCGATATCCAGCCCGGTGTGCGCCACCACATCATTCATGTGCGGACCGAACTCGCCGCCATACACCACCGGCAATTCGACGATGCGCCCTTCAAGCGGCAACGGCTGGCTCGCCTCCCACGCGTCGAGCAGTCGCTCGCAAAGACCGTTGAGGTCACGAGGCGGCTTGACGAAGGTCAGCATCAGGTTGTTCATCCCCGGGACCGCTTCATGGATGTCGGACCATTGCCCGACCTGCAAGGCCAGGCTCCAGATCCGTTGCTGCGGCGCCAGACTCAGCTCGCCGGGAACTTCGAACAGCAGGGCCGTGGAACCCAGCAGGCTGATATGCGGACGCTGCGATACAGAAGCAGTACTCATGTCGGACTCCGTTGTTGCAGCCAGCGCTCCAGGTGATGAATGTCCACGCCACCGGCACAGAACGCCGGGTCGACAAGAATGTCGCGGTGCAGGGGAATGTTGGTCGAGATGCCTTCCACGCACATTTCACTCAGGGCCAGGCGCATACGGGCCATGGCTTCATCGCGCGTCGCGCCGTGGGTGATGACCTTGGCCACCATCGAGTCGTAGTAAGGCGGCACCCGATAACCGCTGGTGACATGGGAATCGACCCGTATTCCAAAGCCGCCGGGGACTTCCCAGCGCTGAATCAGCCCCGGAGTCGGCATGAAGGTCAGCGGGTCTTCGGCGTTGATCCGGCACTCCAGCGAGTGGCCATTGAGTTGCACGTCCTGTTGGCGCAGCTCCAGCACTTCGCCTCGGGCCATGCGCAGTTGTTGCTGGACGATATCGATGCCGGTGGTCATCTCGGTCACGGGGTGCTCGACTTGCAGCCGCGTATTCATTTCGATGAAGAAGAACTCGCCGTCCTCATACAAAAACTCGAAAGTACCGACGCCGCGATAGCCGATCTGCCGGCAAGCCGCCACGCAGCGTTCGCCGACCTTGGCGATCAATTCAGGATCAATGCCCGGTGCTGGCGCCTCTTCCAATACTTTCTGGTGCCGTCGTTGCAAAGAGCAGTCGCGGCAACCCAGCCAGATCGCGTGGCCATGGGCATCGCATAACACCTGAATTTCGACATGCCGTGGATGGCCGAGAAACTTCTCTATGTAGAGTTCCGGATTACCAAAGGCCAGCCGCGCCTCCTCACGGGTCAACGCGATCGCATCGAGCAGCTCTCCCGCCTCCTTCACTACCCGCATCCCGCGCCCACCGCCACCACCGGCTGCCTTGACGATCACCGGGTAGCCGATTTCCCGGGCGATGGTGCGAATGCTGTCATCGTCGGTTGGCATCACCGAGTCCGGTCCAGGTACGCACGGCACGCCGGCTTCACGCATCGCACGCTTGGCGGCGACTTTGTCGCCCATGGTGCGAATGCACGCGGCGCTGGGGCCGATGAAGGTCAGGCCAGCAGCTTCGATGCGCTCGGCAAACCCGGCATTCTCCGAAAGAAAACCATAACCCGGATGGATCGCCTGAGCGCCGCTGACCTTGGCGGCGAACAGCAACGCCGTCTGGTTCAGATAACTCTGGCTCGGTGACGCCGGCCCGATGCACAGGGCCAGGTCAGCGTTTTGCACATACCGGGCGTGGCGATCGGCCTCGGAGTGCACCACCACGGTCTGCAACCCCAAGCCACGGCAAGCACGCTGAATGCGCAGGGCGATTTCGCCACGGTTGGCGATCAGCACTTTGTCGAACATTGAATTCACCTGAAAGAGGATGGGATTGGAGTCAGCCGAGACGGAACAACGACTGACCGGCTTCGACTTCGGCACCACTCTGGGCGAGGATCGCGTTGATCTTGCCAGCGGATTTGGCCTTGACCGGGTGGAACATTTTCATTGCTTCGATGACCGCCAGGGTCTGGCCGGCTTCGATCTGCTCACCGACCGTGACAAATGGCGCTTCCCCCGCGGCGGGCGTCAGATGCAGGACGCCGTACAGGCTGGCCTTGATCTCGAGCACCTCCACCGTTGGGGCATCAACCCTGGGTAACAGCGGAGTCGATACCGGCGAATGATCGGCCACCGACTCGGCCGCCTGGACCTTCCCTGTCTGCTTGAAAAGACGAACCGTGCTGTCGCCTTCGGTCAGACTCAGTTCGAGCAGATCGGATTCGGCTAGCAAATCGATCAACCCCTTGATGCGTTCTGAATCCATGCGTGGCCCCTGCCTGTCGAGCGTGTCTGAGTGGATGGGGATCAATGTAACGAGCCCATCAAAAGGCGACCAAGACGCTTTGGCTTTGGGGTAATAAGCCGTCCTTATGACTGGCTAGATGAGGCTGCCACGCATCTCGGCGACCAATTCGAGCAATATCGCCTTGACTGCCTGGGCCGGCACGGAAAGCGGCAGGTGACCGGACAAACACAGCGCCAGTGGCGCCTCGATCTCGGGCTCGACAATGCGACACATGTGCACCGAGGTGGCGGCGACCATCACCCGCGCCGAGGATTCGGGCAGGATGGTCGAACCGAAGTGCTCGGCGACTGCGGCGGTCAAGGTGATCGAAGATTCGATTTCAGCCACCACCCGCGTGTTCATGCCGATGCGCAGGAAGGCTTCGTCCACCAAACGGCGCATGACGTTGTAGGGACGCGGCAGGAGCATGTCCATGTCCGCCAGTTCGGCCAGAGGAATGTCTTCACGATCGCTGACTGAGGGATCGGCGCTGACCAGATAGAGGTTCTCACGCAGCAGCGAGACGAAGCTCAAGCCATGCACTTCACGCCCACCATAGAGCACGGCCATGTCCATCCGGCCGTTCATGATCAACTCGCTTAACGTGGTACCGAAGTTTTCATTCAGGTACAGCAAAATGCCCGGATGTCGTTCGCGCACCGTGCGCAACAACGGCAAGGACAACGCCGATGCAGCGGTGCCTGGCGCCAGGCCTACCGACACTTGACCGGACAATGCCTGCCCGGTGGCATTGACGTCACTCTGAGCCTGTTCGCATTGGCGCAGAATGATTTGCGCATGGCCATAAAGCACCTTGCCCGCTTCGGTCGCGGTGACCCCGCGCTTGGTCCGGATCAGCAGTTGTTGCTGCAGTTCTGCTTCCAGCGTGGCCAGTTGCTGACTCAGTGCCGGCTGCGCGATATGCAGCACATCGGCGGCCTGGGTCATGCTGCCGATATCGACGAGTTTCACGAAATACTTCAAACGACGCAGATTCACGGTGGCGGTGCTCTTGCTCGAAAAAGGGAGGCTGCCCACAGGCTTTAGCAAGAGCCAGGCCAGCCCCGGAGATCGCGCGCGTTGTTAACTGCACGGCTCAGCCATAAGCCTTTGCTATGGCTCGACGCTTCGCGTGCGAATTGGTGCCCGCAACAGGCGTACGGGCTTGAGCGCACCACTTTAGTGCCACCCCTGTTCAGTTCCAGCCATAAGCACTTCCTATCAGACCAGAACGATCTCGTCTTATGAGTCCACCGACAGCGGCTCGTACTGTAGGGCCTCGTCAACGTCATCAACGAGGAACGACACGTGACCGCCTCCCGCATCGCCGCCCGTGTGCAACGTATCAAACCATCGCCCAGCAGCGCCGCTTCCGATCGTGCGAACGAACTGCGCCGGCAAGGCAAGTCCATCATCAACCTGGTCGTCGGCGAGCCGGACTTCGATACCCCGGCGCATATTCGGCAGGCTGCCAGCGCCGCCATCGAACGTGGCGAAACCCGTTACACGCAAAATGCCGGCACCCCGCAGTTGCGCCAGGCGATTGTCGACAAACTGGCACGGGAGAACGGTCTGAGCTACGGCGCGAATCAGGTCCTGGTCACCAGCGGCGCGAAGAGTGCGATTTTCAATGCGTTCGCCGCCACCCTTGGCGCTGGAGATGAAGTACTGATTCCCGCGCCGTACTGGGTGTCATACCCCGACATGGTGCTGGCCTGCGAAGGTGAGCCCGTCACTCTCGCCTGCCCCGAAGAAAACGCCTTCAAACTGACCCCGACTCAATTGCGCGGCGCGATCACCGAACGCACCCGCTGGCTGCTGCTCAATTCGCCCAGCAACCCGACCGGTGCCAGCTACAGCGCCGCCGAACTAAGAGCCCTGGCCGATGTGCTGCTCGAGCATCCGCATGTATTGCTGATGACCGACGACATCTACGAACACATCCGCTATGAAGGCCTGGACAACCCGCACATCCTCGCCATCGAACCGGCGTTGACCGAGCGCACCCTGGTGGTCAACGGCGTGTCCAAGACCTATGCCATGACCGGCTGGCGTATCGGCTACGCCGCAGGCCCGGCCGACTTGATCGGCGCCATGGCCACCCTGCAATCGCAATCGACCAGCAATGCCTGCTCGGTCAGCCAGGCGGCAGCCGTCGAAGCGCTCAACGGTGATCAACGCTTCGTCAAGGAAAGTGTGGTGGTCTACCGGCAACGACGTGATCGCTGCCTGGACCTGCTCAACGCCATTCCCGGCCTGAGCTGCCGCAAACCCGACGGTGCGTTCTACCTGTATGTCAACTGTACGGGTTTGCTCGGCAAGACCACTGCCCAAGGCAAGCAACTGGACACTGACTACGACGTGGTCATGTACCTGCTGGAAAGCCAAGGTGTGGCCGTCGTGGCAGGAACCGCCTATGGCCTGGCGCCATTCTTCCGGATGTCGATAGCCACCGACATCAAGACCCTCGACGAAGGTTGCTCGCGGATTGCCGCTGCCGTTGCGGCTCTAGGCTGAGGAACTAACGATGACTGTGGCGACCCACCCTGCCCTGAGCTTCAAGCAGGCATTGCTCGCGATGCTTGGCATCTCGCTGGTGTTGATGCTCTCGGCGCTCGATCAGACGGTGATCGGCAACGCCTTGCCGAGCATCGTCGCCGAACTCAAGGGCTTTGAGCTCTACGCCTGGGTCGCCACGGGATACATGCTGGCATCGATCGTTACCATCCCGATCTTTGGCCGATTGGGCGATTACTATGGGCGCAAGCCCTTCGTGATTGCCGCCACACTGATCTTCACCCTGGCGTCACTGGCCTGCGCCCTGGCCAGCGACATGGTGTTGCTGGTGATCGGCCGCGCCTTGCAGGGTGTCGGTGGCGGCATGTTGATCGGCACCGCGTTCGCCTGCATTCCAGAACTGTTTCCCGACACCCGACAACGCCTGCGCTGGCAGATGCTGCTCAGTGCCCTGTTCAGTGTGGTCAACGCCATCGGCCCCGGATTGGGTGGCTATCTGACGGGCGCATTTGGCTGGCGCTCGGTGTTCTATCTCAATCTGCCGTTGGGCTGCCTGGCGCTGTTTTTCGCCTGGCGCTATCTGCCTTACTACCGCCCGCAACAACGGGCGAAGATCAGCCTGGACTGGCCAGGCGCATTATTGATCGCCCTGGCGCTGGGCAGCCTGCAACTGTTCGTCGAATGGTTGGGGCATTCCAGCTTGATATTGAGTGTGGCGCTGGGATTGAGTTGTGTGGCGGCGACCGTCGTCCTGTGGTTTTGGGAGCGGCGCTGTACACATGCACTGCTGCCCTCGGCATTGCTCAGGCTACCGAGCATGCGCCTGCTGTTTCTGCTGTCGGTGGCAGCCGGGGCGATCATGTTCTCGTTGTTATTCTATCTACCACTGTTGCTGCAAGGCAGCTATGGCTACTCGCCGCAGGACGCTGGTCTGCTGATCACGCCGCTGGCGCTGAGTATCACCCTGGGCGCGATCGTCAACAGCCGTATCGTGACCCGTTTGCGTAATCCGAACCTGTTGCCACTGGGCGGTTTTGTAGCTCTGTTGCTGGCCTGCCTCAGCCTGGCTCTCGCCGGACGTGGGGCGTCTTTCAGTCTGTTGCTCGGCTTGATTCTGCTGGCGGGCCTTGGACTGGGATTCATCCTGCTGAACCTGACGGTCTTCACTCAAACCCTCGCCGAGCGCCAGTTCCTCGGGATTGCGACCGCGCTGACCCAATCATTGCGTCTGGTCGGCGGATTGCTGGGGACGGCCGGAATGGGAGTGCTGGTAAACCTACTCTACAGCGCCAACCTGCAGCGTCTTTATATCGCTGAGGGACACGCTGACGGACTGGCCTTGTATGCCGATCCGCAGATCCTCCTGCGTCCCGATACAGCCCTGCTCGAACACCCGCAATGGCTGAACCTGGCCCGCGATGCGCTGGCCCAATCGGTCGGTGTCGGCCTGGTGCTCTGCGCCGGCATCGGAGTCTTGGCGCTGTTCATTCTGTACCGCTTGCCGCCCGTGAGATTGAACGTCTTGCCGGCCACCGCTGCTCCTGAAAAACAATAAAAAACTTAACTGCCGCCTTTGACTGCCTCTCACAACACTCAACAACAGCATGGGGACGACTCCGATGGAGCTTTTCAATCGCGCACCTAAAGTAGTAGCCGGAATTTGCGGCCTGATCATCGCTCAGCAGGGTTACGCCGCCGGCCTGGTAGAAGACAGTAAACTCAGCGTGCTGGCCCGCAATTTTTTCAGTAATGCCGACAACCGCAGCGGCGCTGCCGCCCCCAATTACACCCAGGAATGGGGCCAGGGTTTCATTGCCAACTTCCAGTCCGGCTTTACTCAAGGCACGGTCGGATTCGGGATGGATGCCATCGGCATGTTCGGCATACGTCTGGACTCCGGCAAAGGGCGGCACTACAACCCTGAGGGTAAAACCTTCACCGGCAACATTTTCCCCACCGATGATGGCCGAGCGGTCGACGAGTTCGGTAGCCTGGGCCTGACCGCCAAAGCAAAGTTCTCCAACACCGAACTGAAATACGGCACCCTGGTACCGATGCTGCCGGTGGTGATGTCCACTGACCGCTTGCTGCAACAAACTTTCAACGGCGGGCAGATCCAATCCAGGGACCTGGAAAACTTCACCTTCACCCTCGGTCAGTTGGAACATGTCAAAGGTCGTGGTGTAACCCACCAGATGGGCATGTCCATTCCCGGCGCAAACAACGCGCAGACCGGCGAGTTCGTCAACAAATTCTATTACGGCGGGGTTGATTACAAGCCGACCAAAGACCTGACCTTGCAGTACTACTACGGCAATCTTCAGGACTTCTACAAACAGAATTTTCTCGGCCTCAAATACGACTGGCAGGTAGGCCCCGGTACCCTGCGTACCGATCTGCGCCACTTCGATAACCGCTCCGATGGTGCCAACGGTCATGATCCCGACTTCTTTACCTTCGGCGACTACGGCGACGGCGTGACCAAAGGCAAGGTCGACAGTCGCCTGAGTAGCGCGCAATTCACCTACCTGGTGAGCGGCCACACCTTCGCCGCTGGCCTGCAACAAGTCAGTGGCGACAGCGATGCGGTCTGGTTGAACCAGGGTGATGGATCGACCGCTTACTTCATGACGGAATCGATGATCGGCAAGTTCCAGCGCGCCGGGGAAACCACCTGGCAGGTTCGCTACGGCTATGATTTCGCGACGGTCGGGGTTCCCGGCTTGAACTTCCTGGGCATGTACGAAAGCGGCTCGAATATCCGTACGCCCGATGGCGACAAAAAAGAGTGGGAACGCGATCTGACCGTGAGTTATGTCATCCAGCAAGGACCGCTCAAGAATCTGAGTATTGCTTTACGCCATGCCTCGCTGCGCACTGGAGTGTCCACACAACGGGACAGCGACGAGCATCGGGTGATCATCAGCTATCCGCTGAACATTCTGTAAAAACCCACACGCTGGGTGATGTGCATCGTCATCCAGTGTGCTCTGGCGATACAGGTCACACAGTTGTAGATGACAGATAAAAGACTGATATAAAGCTTCTGAGGACGCTCTTACCACTGGATCGTGCTGCATCCGCGTGGTCGAAGTTGTCGTTCCACTCACTTATCAAGCTGCGGCCAAAGCCTGCGGGGCCAATTCCCACCTTCGTATCACCCGAGGATTCCACTAAAGCCAGTCGTATTGTAGGGATAAAAACGCCTGAAGATAAAAAGGGGTTGCGAGATAAAATCTCGCAACCCCTTGAATTATATGGTCGGAAGGGGGTGAGCAAACAGGTAGATGACGACCGGAACGGTGACTGGACGCCGCATGACCAGCGCCGTATCGGTGCGACCATGATGCAGGCTTTGGGTGTAAGCCTGGACGTCATCGATCGCTGCCAAAGCCATCAGCTGGCCGGCTCTCGGGGGAGACGCCACGACCTGTATCAAGACTATGCCGAAGAGAAAACGCGTGCTTGGGATCTGTTGGGCGATCGACTCGATGCAGTGTTGCCCTCAATCTACGAGCACCCACCCACCCACCGATCGAGTCGATGATGTCTTTTCCAGCATACGTGGTTACTGAGACGTGACCACTCGGCCATTGCCGACAGACAGGAAGCGGCCAAATAACGCCGCCATGCGCGCCTTTTTCAAAGTCCAGATGTGTCAGATGCTAAGCATCGACAAATGGAAACAAGGAGTGGCTGCGTACTAAATAATCCCGGCTGAAGACGGAGCGAGCCTGAACTCTGACCGGACAGCCTGGACGATTCCGCTGATGACATCTGTCACTAGCAGTCTTCCCTTGTCAACGCTGGAACCCAGCGCAGATGACAGCACGCCACTGACAGGTACCCATTCGACCCGTGCAGGGTACATATCGTAAACCGGGAACTCAGCCGGCCCGTGATCGGGAATCTGGTCCAGAGAAACCAGCTGCGGGTGATAGTGCAGCATCATCGATGTTTCGATGACCGCGGCATGTTCCAGCGCAATTCCCGGAAAACCGTCGGGGAATATCTTGTCGAGAGTCTGCAGTTTCACGAATTCCCAGTGCTCGAGGCGCATGACCTCCAATCCAGTATTCGGACCCAAATCACGCATCGCCAGCTCAATGCCTTCGGTCACGAACCACTGATTTTCGTAGTGACCGATCACCAGAACCAAGCGCTTCACACCATGGCGATGAAATTCACGGACGGCATCCCGCACCATTGCAATCAGGGTCGCGCCATCAACACTGGTGGTTCCGCAAAAGTGCTGCCCTCCTCCACATTTGGGCTGGGATTTATAGCCATAGGACAGCGCCGGGGCGACAACGCCGTCGATTTCCCTGGCTACATCTTCACTGATTGCGCTGGCCAGTAATGCGTCGGTTCCCAGAGGCAAGTGGGGCCCGTGCTGTTCAGTCGCGCCAATGGGCAGAAAGACCACTGCACCTGATTGCACCCGGCGCTCATAATCGACCCAACTGATGTTATCCATACGAACATTGTTCATGAGACTGTACTCCTGGTGTCTTTTCGAAGCGGCGAATGCCTCAGCGTCCGACATGCCATCAGCGCTGAGACGATGCCGCGTGGGCTTATGCTCGCGACGGATACCACAACTAGGGTTACGGGCAGACTTTCAGTAAAAAGTCGGCCGGATCACCGTGGCAAGTCTGGTTTTGCGTGTTTTCCGGGCTGAAGATGTACACCCGCCACGGGCCGATCTCCAGCTTCAGCACGAGTAACAATCGCAATCTCCACGACGTTACCCAAGAACGCATCGATCTCTGCTCCGGCGTTCAACGCCGCCAGCACATTAGTTTGTTCAAGGTGAGACACCCGCATTGACCTCTTTAATGATTTAACAGTTGCACAACACTAATTTTTACTTAGCCATCACCGACGAGGGAATAACTTCTGTTCGCCGTGAGCGGTGTAACCAGTAGTAAATTCCGCCCCCCACGCCAAACCCCGCCAACCAGGACAAGTCAATACCTCCAAGGGCCATTGCAATAGGGCCTTGTAATGACTTGATTGTCCCAATCTGAAACAACCAAGCCGCCAGCACACCCATTGCAAGTGCAAATACGCCTCTCCAGTTCAAGTCCGTGCATGAACTTTCCGAGTGATGGCAATACAGCGACTTCAGATCGACCTGACCACGGCGAATCAGGAAAAAATCGACCAGCGTGATACCGGCCCACGGACTGATCCACACCACGAAAAAGACCATCAGGTTTTCAAAGGCATGTACAAACTCGCCCGATTGCAGGAACAGGTAGAGCATGAACAGCGCAACCACGCCCGAGACCGTCGAAACAACCCAGCGTGGCACTCGCAGATCCAGAGACAACGTTGCCAGTGCCGCTGAGTAAATGACCACGATGTTGGTCGCGACCGGGCCGTGTAACAGCACAAGGAGTACCGGGAGCGCCATCGTGCCGAAGACCGCAATGATGAGCTGCGCAGGGTCCGAGCCTCCGCCCGCAGACGCAATTGCAGCGCCAAGAAAGGCCAGCCATACGGTGGGCAGGAACATGCCGAGAAACGTCGACCGAAACACCTGACCATCAGACAGTTTGCTCTGGGTGAAGCGGGTGTAATCCGAGGCGTATACCAGCCACGAAATGCCCCAGCCGATCCCTATCGCCGTCATGAGGCTACTCATGGCCGACAGCTTGCTGATACCCTCGGTGGTCGAGGTCTGCCACTGGATATTCACATGGGTGAAGGCCAGCACGGTCATCACCACCATGATCAGTAGAATCACCGGCATGGTGTAGCGCTCAAAGCACTTGATGGCATTAAAGCCCCAGGCTGCAATACCAACCTGGATAACCATGACGGCCAAAGCGATACCGTATTTGAGCTCCATGCCACCACTGATACCGATTTTTTCCAGGGCGGCTACCGCAAGATCCAGGACTATCCATGTATTGGTGGCCACCCACCCCATCGGCATCAGTACTTGCATGATGGTTGGGAGGTAAGCACCGCGCCGGCCGAACGCCAGCCGGGAAAGCACCATTTGGGGCACCCCCGTGCGGTGGCCCATGATGCAGATGGCTCCGAACAAGGCGGCGCCCAGCAGATTACCGACCACAATCACCAGCAGGGTTTCAATCAAGCTCAACCCCAGCTGAATACCGATTGCACCCAACACCCAGTTAATCGGTGCCACATTGGCCCCAGCCCAGATCCAGAACTGGTCCAGCGGCGTTGAAGTACGATGGCTATCGGGCACGGGCTCAATGCCCAGCGCATCATAATTGGCCTCGTTAATTAAGCATTTCTCAGATTCGCGACGCGTTGACATTATTGTTTTCCTCGCTGACCGGCGACCACGTGAATCGCCCCGAGCCATTAAAGCGAGGTCTGTACGTTTATGTAATTGATAATAACTAAACCATCCTTTAAAAAAAGGACCGCATTAAATTTTGCTCAATTGTGCAAGTCACCAAACCCTGTATCCGCCACTCCAGAGTCGAAATAAAAGAGGGGTTTAACCCCACCCGACACAGAAAACTCGCTTATTGAGTTTTATTTGACGCTACTTAAATATAAATCAATAGCCGGACCGTCGATGGTCGTGGCCAACTTGTTTCAGCTACTGAAGTAATTCCACTTCAGGCTTAACAGGAAGCATCACATGACCACCCTCCTTCACATTGATGCCAGCGCACGATCTGACCGTTCCCTGAGCCGTAAACTGTCACAGGCATTTGTCGAGGCCTGGGTTGAGCACGATGGCAATACGCAAGTTATTGCCCGTGACGTTGGACACAACCCTCCCCCTTTCGTGACAGAAGCCTGGATTGCCGCGGTCTTTACGCCCGAAGAGCACATGACGCCCGAAAAGCGTGAGGAGATCCGGCTCTCGGATGAACTGATCGATGAGATCGACCGCGCCGACGTCATCGTTATCGGCACCCCGATGTACAACTACGGGATGCCGGCCGCCCTCAAGTCCTGGTTCGACAAAGTGATTCGTATCGGCAAGACTTTCACGTTCGATCTCGACCGGGGCGACCACCCCCTGGAACCCATCATGAGCGGCAAGAAACTGGTCATTTTATCTTCCCGAGGTGAATTTGGATTTGGCCCCGGTGGCGTTCGCGAAACCATGAACCACTTAGACACTCACATTCAGACCTGCGCACACTACCTGGGCGTGAATGAAACCCACGTCATCTCCATCGACTACCAGGAATTTGGCGACGCTCGCCATGAAGCCTCCATCGCGGATGCTTTCGATGCCGTTCCGGTCCTGGCCAGACAAATGATTGAAGAACGACAAAGCCTGCTTTCTCCGGCTTGACTACCCCTTACCGCCGCCAAAAATGGGAGAAATCATGATCACTGTGCTGCAAACCGCTGAACGATTGAGACAAGGCCTTACGACACCTGATGAGTTGATCGAATCCGCATTGGCGGCGGCCAAAAACTCGGAGCACGTGTTCATTTCCATACTTGAACAGCGCGCCATCAATGACGCGAACGCGTCGACCCGGCGATGGCATCGAGGGGCCCAATTGAGCGCTTTTGACGGTATTCCCTACGCGGTCAAGGACTTGCTAGATGTTGCCGGTAGTCGAACAACTGCCGGTTCCATTACCCGGGTCGATGCTCCGATGGCGGTCAAGGATGCGGCAGTCATCGCAGCACTCACGGCCCAGGGGATGATCCCGCTGGGTAAAACCAACCTCACGGAGTTTGCTTATTCCGGCCTGGGTCTGAATCCTCATTTTGGAACCCCGACTTCCGACGTCGCGGTCGGAGAAAGTCGGGTTCCAGGCGGCTCTTCTTCCGGCTCGGCCATCGCGGTTCAACGGGGTATCGTCAGCAGCGCCATCGGCACTGACACCGCCGGCTCGATTCGCATTCCAGCGGCTTTCAACGGATTGGTTGGGTACAAAGCCTCCTCGGACCGTTACGGCATGGAAGGCGTTCACCCGCTTGCCATCACGCTTGATAGCCTAGGCTCTTTCGCCCATACCGTAGCGGATTGCGTTGCGCTTGACGCGGCGATGCGCGGTTTTAAAGACGCGGACATTACGTCCATCAACCTTTCAGGCCTTCGCTTTGTGGTCGACGACAGTGTGATGTCTGACCCGGCGTTACAGCCAGCGGTACAACACAACCTTGTCTCGATGATGGAACGGCTTCGTGCGGCCGGTGCGCAGGTTGAGTATTGGCCGATTGTCGCAGTCGCCCGTACCCGTGAACTCATTACCCGCTCGGGCTGGTTGGGGGCGATAGAAGCCTGGCGCCTCCTGGGCCCGGCAGTAGAAGGTCCAGAAGGATCTCGGATGGACAGGCGTGTGCGTGCTCGTCTGCGCTCGGCCAAGGAAATCGACCCGGCTACCGAAGCCAGGATTCGACATCTGCGCGTGGAGCTGATGTCTGCTATCGAGAGTGAGCTCGACGGCGCCATTCTGGTCATGCCGACGGTCAAGCATGTCGCCCCGCCGATGGCGCCACTGGAGAATGACAACGCGCTTTTTGCGGCCGTCAATCTTGAGACCTTGTCACTCACTATGATTGGAAGTCTGCTGGATATGCCGGGGGTGGCAATCCCGTCCGGCAAGGACAGCATCGGGCTTGCCACCTCAACCCTGTTCTCGACGACCCGAGGTCGCGATGATCAACTGCTCAGTGCATGTCTGGCGATAGAATCGACCCTTCTCGCAGCAGGTCTCAGGACGTAAGCGCCAGTTGATGTCCTGCCACGTCATTCAGGGTGTTTCCCCTGAATGACTGTGCCTCGCTCAGCAGCCATTCTCTGAACAACGAAAGGCTGCGGCGTGGACTGCAATTGTTGTCTTCTATCAGGTGGTAGGTGAAACCTGACAAGGTTGGGCCTTCCACCCGACGCATTCGACCGGAGCGAAGCTCATCGTCAATCAACACATTGCTGCACAGCAGTGGCCCCAACCCCCGCTCTACCGCATGCAGCGCAAGGGTTTCCTCGCTGTACCAGGAGATGCGGAAATCCCGGGATGTATCGTGTTCAACCCGGGCCAGCCAGGCTGACCACGAGGGCGCTTCGAGTGCCTGATTCTTCCATTTGAACGCCAGCAGCGAGCGATTATGAAAGTCGTTGATCGTTGCGTTGCGGTCGACCGGACAGATACTTTTATCCGCGACCGCGATGTACCGATCCTCGAACAACACCGGCCCCCGCACATCGGCATCGACCGGACCATATCGAATCGCCAGATCGACGGTTTCTGAACGCAGATCCACCACTTTCTCTGAGGCGTGGATAGACACCACGATGTTCGGATAAATCGCGTTGAACTTTGCCAGGCGCGGCATAAGCCATCGTTCCGCGAATGCACGTGTGGTGGAAACCTGAATGGCATCCCCCTCCTTTGGCGCACCTAACAGGGTAAACGCCTGGGCAATCTGGTCAAAGCCATCTCGCAACAGCGGATAGATCGCTTTGCCAGCGGATGTGAGGGTCACCGTCCGGCCCCTTTCCAGGAGCTTTTGCCCCAACCCGTCTTCCAGTTGCCGAACTTGATGACTGACCGCGGCGACCGTCACAGAGAGCTCCTTCGCAGCAGCAGAAAAACTCTGGTGACGTGCTACAGCCTCAAACGCCCGGACGGAATTCAGAGGTGGTATTTTGCGCATCGCTTTCTCCAGGCACTTGACTGTGTGCTTGCGGCGGGTTCAGTTTCCTGCCGGCAGACAACACCCGCCAGCAAGCTTTGCCTGGCATCAGATGACGTAGTAGTGAACGTCCTGGGGCCGCATTCCGTTTACGGCAGTGATGTCCTGGGGACAGGCAGAGAGGACCACAATAGCGTCCATTTCCGCTTTAAGGCAGACATACTGCCCCGGTTCACTGACCGGCGCCGCGAACTCGATGCGCCCATCCTGATAAACCGGAACATTCATGAAAAGGTTCAAGGGACTCGGGGTTTCGGGAACAACCAGGCCGAGGGCGTCCAGGGCCAGGAAAAGGTTTTCGTTGCAGCTGTCGTGATGGCCGACAACCCCCAGTTGCACGTAACGAGTCGGATCACAAGCGGCAACCAGCGTGTCGTGCACACCGGGTGTCGTGTCCTCTGTGAGCGTCAGGATTTTTCGGCGTTTGTTGGTCACGAGACTGTCCCCCTTGCACGGGTTGAGCTTCAACCAGAAAGGACGACTGTGCTCCATCGACATGGCCTCGCAGAGGTCATCCAGGTTGAACGCCCAGGTGTCTACAACCTGCTTGCCATGCGTATTGATGAGGGTGAGGGTTTGCCCCTGTTGCAACCGGACCGCAACACCGCGCCGGGCAGGCAGGCGGACCAGTTCACCGGGGTGAATCGAAGTAACTGCATTCATGTCTTTGTTCTCTTCTGCAAGGCTGATGGCCGGTGGGCCGGGTACCTGCATTCAAGGAAAACACAGAGGAAAACCTCAAACCAATAATATAAAGTGGCCTCGGCATAAGTAAAATCTATAGGGTGGGTCATGCGAATCCGGCAACTTGAATGTTTCAGAACCCTGATGATCCACGGCACGATGACCCGCGCTGCAGAGCTCTTGAGTATTTCTCAGCCAGCCATCAGCAGCACCATTGCCAATCTGGAGCATGAAACGGGCCTCAAGCTGTTCGTGCGCAAAGGCGGTCGCCTGCAACCCACCCCTGAAGCCCGACTGTTTTTCGTCGAGGCTGAACGTGCGCTGGAGGCAGTGGAGAAAACCAATCGCATCGCCAAGGAAATTCGAACGGGGAAACGAGGCCATCTGGCGATCGCCGCCTACGCCAGTATCTCGATCAGCCTGCTGCCACGATTAATGGCCGAGTTCGCGAAAGAACGTCCGGGACTTGAACTCAAGATCATCACTCGAAACTCCCAGTCTGTTCGTGAGCTGATGACGACGCAGCAATTCGACCTGGCCATTGCCGAACTGCCGCTCGACTACCCGACATCCAACATGGAGGTGATTTCGTATGAATGCCAGTGCATGGTGCCAATCGGTCACCCCCTCGCAGAACTGGACGTGATTACCCCTGCGGATCTGGATGGCGTGCCGTTCGTTTCGCTCTTCAAGGGCGACCCTATCTACCAACAGTTGGCCATGGCTTTTTCGGCGTACGGGTCATCCTGGAACGTGGTGGCCGAGACAGAGTTCTTCTCGACTGCATGCGAACTGGTCAGCTCCGGCATGGGCGTCGGGATCGTCGATCCGGTGGTCAGCCTGCCCTTCACCGGTAATCTTGTCCTGAAGCCCTTCTCGCCGGCGATCAAATACGAAATTGCGCTACTGCTTCCCACGCAGGAAGAGCCGTCACAACTGGCGCGAGAATTTGCGCATTACCTCAGGCAACACCTTTAAAGGTCTCGGTGATCGTTGAGAACGGGCCGTCACCGAGCCGGGCTAATGGCCGGATTCTGGAGAGGTCGATACGTCCCTCAGTGAGGTAGGTGTCATTGATATGAATGCCAATAACCCGCCCGATGCTCAGCAGATTTTCGGGCAGCCTGAAGGCCCCCTGGGAGAGAAAGACGGCGGTAAGGAATGTTCTAGCGCGGCGCTGACTGCACTTTTCTTTGGACGAAAAAAATGGACCTCTTTTCAGCGATCCATTTTTTAATGCTTGGAGTGGGAAACGAGACTCGCATCTAGCGTCCGCCCCATTGAAATCTAAGAGGTTTCTTTTACTCCTGAAGCAGGAATGGACTTGATTCTGGACTTGTTTTTTGGGTGTATCAAGCGGCGTTTTTCAAGGTACTTGGCACTAAAATCTTGCTCTCTTGCTCTCTTGCTCTCTTGCTCTCTTGCTCTCTTGCTCTCTTGCTCTCTTGCTCTAACGCACGTCGTTGCTGCTTGTGCCAAAGCTGTCGCGATACCAAACTCAGACCTGCTCCCTTCCCTTCCCTGCTCTGCTCTGCTCTACAAGATCAACGAAAACCAGCTCGCCCTTGAGGCTGCCATCCTGGCGCTTTCGAACTGGGTTGAGCAGCGAGGATTAGCTGACGTCGCCGATAACGTACGCGGTGCCCTGGACACGATCGATAGGAACGAAGAGTTTATTAAGATTACGCTCCCCGTGCTCATGACGCCGGAGTGATCCTGCTGAAGCACCCCACCATCAAAGGAAGGCTGGTCCGGATGAAATGTATCGGCATCATTGGCACTTATTTTGCTCACCGGCTGCACCGCTCAACAGCACCCAGCGCCGACCCATGTAGCACCCGCAACGATTCTCTATCGTTACCCAATGCCGGAAAACGCCATGCTGTTAGCCCACACATTTGTCAGTCACGACATGAAAGACCCGGACAGTGCAAAATTCAGAGACACATTCTTCATTACGGCAGATGCAAGGGGGGGAGAGCCGCGACAAGACCAAGGACTCTTGGTGCGTTGAAGTTAATAGCAAAAATAGTTACGGGAGTTACATTGGCTACACATGGGCACTGGTACCTGCTGGTGGAAAATCAGTAATCATCGGAGGTAACTCTCTTGGGCAAATGGCAACGCAGATCTGTGCGTCTGCGGTATACCCTCCGGCTTGACCCGGGCGCACCTATCCATGCGCCAATTGCGCTGGAGTATTAACGCAAAAAAACCTACCCCCCCTGAAATATGGGCTGTAGGTTTTTTTTGACAAGTCGGTTAATTAAGCGCTTGGCACTGATTGACATTGAATGGCGAACGGCTTACCCCATTTTTGCCTCGTATCGCACGTCATTCACGCACGGGTATAAAAGCAAAAAAACGCGTTGATGACCGAGGGGTTTCGAATCCCTTCCGCCTACCTCCTGCGACAGACTCACGTGACATCGCAAAGCCTTTACCGTCAGGCGCGAGTGAGTTGTCGCATAACTCAGGAGTAAGGCGACAAGCGTGGCTACTTTGGGCCTTGCGCAGCGGTTCTCAGCGGCACGCTGGTTGGCCGTAAACCCAGTAATGGTGCTGGCTGCGCCATCAAAACTGGCAATATGCCACCGTCCATTTCACTGCCGTTTGTCGGGACAATTGATCAAAAAATGAACGGACTCGGACTTTTTCGTTCAGAATACGCAGC
>NZ_JBWKQB010000043.1:0-43642 GCF_059418545.1 Pseudomonas sp. GW821-FHT07G10
GGGAACGATCAAGACCATGAACGTCGCCTAAGGCGAGTTCAGCGTCATCGAGCCCCATTCGGTGTTGAACCGGGTGGCGCTTTTTTGTGAGTCGGGAATGAACAAAGGCTTGTCTTTGATTCCTGAAAGCTTCGGTGACTTCCCCACGGCTTTGCCGAACCTGACGCTGTACCGGCGAGTCTCGCCGACGAAGCCTGTTCCCTGCATTTACAACCTGCGGCTGGGCGTCACTGCGCGATGAAGCCGCGAATCGATCGAATGGTCTGTGTTGGTGCCTCTTCCATCAGCCAATGTCCTGCCCCTGGAACCACCACTTCCGTGACCTTGTTGGCTGCGTTGCGCATCACGATCGCTTCATTGCCTGCGAAGGATTTTTCACCACCGATGGCCAGCACCGGCATAGTCAGCCGCGTTTTCATCGACACTTTGTTGTCCACCTCATCCTGACGAATGCTGCGGAACTGGGCGAAGGCTGCCCGCATGGCGCCGGGGCGGGCATAGAGAGTGGCGTAATGCCGACGGGTTTCTTCGTCCACCTTGGTGGGGTCGCCCGCGAACTCGTTCCAGAACCGGTCCAGGTAGATGCGCTCACGACCGGCGACCAAGCGTTCAGCATCCGGTCCGCCGAAGTCGAAGTGCCAAAGCGCCGGTGAGCGGACAATTTCGTTCCAGGGCGGAATGCCCGGTACGGGCGCATCCATCACGACCAGGCGATCGGTACGCTGCGGATAACGCGCGGCGTAGGCATAGGCGACCATGGTACCTATGTCGTGACCGATGACCACCGAGTGTTCGATATCCAGAGCTGCCAACACTGCACGGATGTCGCCCGCCTGGGTCTTTTTGTCGTAGCCGCTGTCCGGGATCGACGACAAGCCCATACCGCGAAGGTCCGGCACCACGACTGTGTGATCCCGGACCAGCTCGGCGGCCAGTGGCGCCCACATGTCGCCGGTGTCGCCGAAGCCATGCAGGAGCACCACGGCCGGCCCCTTGCCGCCGACGCGCACATGCAGTGTGACGCCATCTATAGGGATGTCCTGAGTACGAAATGAGACTGGAAATGGAGTCACCTGAGCATGTACCGGGATGCTTAGAGCAAGCAGCATAAAAGCGGGAAACAGGACGCGGAACATGACGGTGTCTCCAGAAGTGCGTGTGGGAGGTGCCCGGAGCCAATGGAGGGGTAGCTTGGCGGCGAGGGTTGACCCCGGAACGAGATGCACATAATCGACATGCCTCATCCACCAGCAAGCCGTTATGCCCAAAATGGCGAGCCGTCTGAAGCAAGCCAGGGGCCCGATCGGATGAGCTTAGACCGTTTGGCTGTGAATGACCGAAGTAGTCATTTGAGGATTTTGAGTTTTCTGGACGACCTGCTTCAAGGCCTCCTGCATGAGCCTGTAAAAGACGTTCAGGAATATCCTGAGCATCAAAGTCCAATGGCCGACCGGTCACCGAGCCCCGCGTCTTGCGGCGAGCAAAAAGCCCAACGCCTCCACACAGGGAGGCGTTGCGGGTTTTCAGGAGCACCGAATGGAATATGCCGCATCTACTCTTGGCAACCTCCCTGGAGTCCCCCAACCTGAGCGATCAGGTCGAGGTGACCCAGTTCAAGACCAGGTCCAACGTTCGCGTCACCTGAGGTCGAAGCGGTCAAGGTTCATCACCTTGGTCCAGGCAGCTACGAAGTCTTTCACGAACTTCTCCTGGGCGTCGCTGCATGCGTAGACCTCAGCCAACGCCCTCAATTGCGCATTCGAGCCAAAGGCGAGATCGACACGAGTGCCTGTCCATTTGAGGTCGCCGGTTTTACGATCGCGTCCTTCAAACTCTTCATTGGCGTCCGAGACCGGCTTCCATTCCACGCCCATGTCGAGCAGGTTGGTGAAGAAGTCGTTGGTCAACGCTTCAGGTCGCTTGGTGAAGACCCCGTGCCGGGTTTGTCCGACGTTGGTATTGAGCACGCGCAGGCCGCCAATGAGCACCGTCATTTCTGGCGCGGTGAGTGTCAGTAGTTGCGCCTTGTCGATCAGTAATGCCTCGGCCGGTACCCGGTAACGGGTCTTGAGGTAGTTACGGAAGCCATCGGCGATGGGTTCGAGAAACCCGAAAGACTCGACATCCGTCTGTTCCTGATTCGCGTCCATGCGTCCTGGCATGAAAGGCACCGTTATGGTGTGACCGGCATTCTTCGCCGCCTGTTCGACGCCAGCGCTACCGGCCAGCACGATCAGGTCCGCCAGCGAGATCTTCTTGCCGCCAGTCTGCGCGCTGTTGAACTCGCTCTGGATTTTCTCGAGGGTCGCCAGCACGTTCGCCAGTTGCTCAGGCTGGTTGGCCGGCCAGTCCTTCTGCGGGGCCAGGCGCAGGCGCCCTCCGTTGGCGCCACCGCGCTTGTCGGAGCCACGGAAGGTGGAAGCCGCCGCCCAGGCAGTTGATACAAGCTGCGAGACTGTCAGGCCACAGGACTGGAGCTTGCTCTTGAGTGAGGCGATGTCGCTGTCGTTGACCAGGGCATGGTCGAGCGCCGGGATGGGGTCTTGCCACAGGAGTTTTTCGTTGGGCATTTCCGGGCCGAGGTAGCGCGAGAGCGGTCCCATGTCGCGGTGGATCAGCTTGAACCAGGCGCGGGCGAACGCGTCGGCCAACTGATCGGGATTCGCAAGGAAACGCCGCGAAATCTTTTCATAGATCGGGTCGAATCGCAGGGACAGGTCCGTGGTCAGCATGGTTGGATTACGACGCTTGGACGGGTCGTGAGCATCCGGAATGATGCCCGCGCCGGCGCCGTTTTTCGCCGTCCACTGGTTTGCACCCGCCGGGCTCTTGGTCAGTTCCCACTCGAAGCCGAACAGGTTCTCCAGGTAATTGTTGCTCCACTTCGCGGGTGTCGTGGTCCAGGTCACTTCCAGGCCGCTGGAGATCGTGTCGCCACCTTTGCCCGTGCCGAAGCTGCTCTTCCAGCCCAGGCCCTGCTCTTCGAGGCCAGCGGCTTCGGGCACGGGCCCCACATTGGATACAGGGCCGGCGCCGTGGGTCTTGCCGAAGGCGTGGCCGCCTGCGATCAGTGCCACGGTTTCTTCGTCATTCATCGCCATGCGAGCGAACGTTTCGCGGATATCCACCGCAGCAGCGACCGGGTCCGGGTTGCCCTCCGGGCCTTCCGGGTTTACGTAGATCAGGCCCATTTGCACCGCGGCGAGCGGTTTCTCCAGGTTGCGCTCCTGGACGTTACGGCTCTCCTCTTTGCCGTAGCGCACATCGCCCCCCAGCCAGGTGCTTTCGGAGCCCCAGTAGACGTCCTCATCTGGTCCCCAGACGTCCGGACGGCCTCCGGAAAAACCAAAGGTCTTGAAGCCCATGGACTCCAGCGCGACGTTGCCGGTGAGGACGATCAGATCGGCCCAGGAGATGTTACGACCATACTTTTGCTTGATCGGCCAGAGCAGTCGACGCGCCTTGTCGAGGCTGACGTTATCCGGCCAACTGTTGAGCGGCGCGAAGCGTTGCTGACCGGAGCCGGCACCACCACGCCCGTCACCGGTGCGGTACGTGCCCGCGGCGTGCCAGGCCATGCGAATAAAGAGCGGCCCATAGTGACCGAAGTCCGCAGGCCACCAGTCTTGCGAATCGGTCATCAGCGCGTGCAGGTCTTTCTTGAGCGCCTCAAAGTCCAGTTTTTTGAACGCTTCGGCGTAGTTGAAGCCCGCGTCCATGGGGTCGGACAGGGACGAGTGCTGGTGCAGGATCTTCAGATTGAGTTGGTTCGGCCACCAGTCGCGGTTCGACGGGCCACCGCCCGCGGCGGCGTGATTGAACGGGCATTTCGATTCAGTTGCCATGTGTGAGCTACCTTTGGTCGTGTTCATCCGGCTATCCCGGCCCGGTGTGGGCGCGCAATAGCGACGAGCGAAATCAATGACATCGGCTGCAGGGCCAGCTGTTCGATCAATTGATCGTTGTGGTCACACGGGAAATCCGGATAGCAGCAATCGAGTTACCAGCACGGTGGCCCACGGCAAGCCTAGTACGCTTCTGACTTATTTGTATCTCTTATCAGGTCTCAACCGGCCAGTTTTCACCAGCGCTGCGTTAAGGGTAGACCCCTATAAAGCAGTCAGCTAATAGGTGGCGTATTCGGTCTTGATAGGCATAATCTTTTACTGGGCCTCTGGAGATGGAGCAGCGGGTATGAGTAGCTCTCGTAAGACCTTTTACGCGACGAACCCATGCACGGCGCAGGACCCGCCCATGAATCAGCGCTCGCGCCGCACGGCCATCCACGAAGCTGGCCACGTCCTGGCCTTTTGGTGGAATGATCAGCACATAGAGCGCGTCACTGTGCGCACCAGGACAGAAGCCTTCGCCGGCCCAATGATTGACCTGCGCGGCAACCCGCAAAACGTAGAGGGGTTGGTAGAGGCTGATTACTGTGTCCCGCACCCATCCTTCGACCCCCCCGGGATTGCTGAATACTTGCCCTCCATGGTCGAGTCTATTGAACGCGACCTTCTCCAATGCTTCGCCGGCCCAGTAGCCGAAGCAGTCTACAGGCACACCAGATCTGACAAATTCATCAGCGGCAGCGGCCGGGGTGACCGGTGCCGGGGTTACGAATTGATCAGTTTGCTGCCCGCACGAAAGCTACTCGATGCCGAATCCCAAGCAATCGCCCGGTCCAGCTGTCTGGTGCGTCGTTACTGGCCCGCGGTCACCGCTGTGGCGGATCTTCTACAAGAGCACGGCACGGTTAACGGGGAAGCTATAACAGCGCTGCTGTGGGAAGTCACCGGGGAGTCGCCTACGCGGCTCAGCAATGACCTGGCAACCCTCGACACGCGACGCAATAGGCGGTGGACTGCAGTCCACGCCAAGCGACCTTTGTAGCAAGGCCCGGCAATCATCTGACCGAACTGACGGTGACGGTCCATCAGCTCAATCCTGAAAAAAACAAAGAGCGCCTCCAAGCGCCCCATGCCATTGTCAGTCATCAAACGGTAAACTGAGATGCTGGCATGCCGTGAATACTGGCTTGTGTAAATGTAGGCGTATCAGCGCCTGACATTGAGAAGGGATCAAGGCCACGGTCGTCGAGTGGCTTTCTATAGTCGACGACCTATGGATTGCTGATGCCTTGAGGGTTGATTTGTGGGGGGCTTACAAATCGATGACAAGGTCTGACGTAGGTTTACTGCAGCAGAGCAAGCGCAGCCCCTTGTCGATTTCACGCTGGCGGATACCCCCGTTGTGGTTCATCTCCACCGTGCCTTGCAGCACGGCTGTTTTACATGTGCCGCAGACCCCTTGGCTGCAGGAGGAGGGGACGATAGCACCGGCTTTTTTTGCAGCCGCCAGTACCGTCTGGTTGCCTGGCATGCTGAAGGTTTTACCCGAGCGGGACAGCGTGACCGTAAAAAAGCCCTCCTGCCGATCGAGGACGGACGACTGTTCTATGAGCGGTTCTTCGTCCAGCACCGCGATATCGAAGCTTTCCTGGTGATAGTGCTGGAAATCAAAGCTTCCCTGTTTGAGTAGAGTTTTGACCGCATCCATGTAGCCTTGCGGCCCACAGGTGAACACTTCGCGCTCCTTGAAATCTGGTACCAGCTCGCTGAGCAGGGCCAAATCCAGGCGGCCGATCGGCCCGGCCCAATCCGTGTCGACGCCGCGCCCTTCGCAGATATTCAGGACGCGCAGGCCGGGCATGCTGGCCTGCATCCGACTCAGTTCGTCATGGAAAATAATGTCGATTGGCGTTCGCGCACTGTGCACGAAGACGATATCTAATCTGGCCGCCATGTCGAAACTCGCCCGTGTCATGGACATCAGAGGTGTCACTCCGGAACCCGCCGACAGGTAAAGCAGCTTGGTAGCTGGACGGCCGACCGGCGTGAAGCTGCCAGCAGGGCCGGAAGCAGGCAACATATCGCCTTCGCGCAAGTTATCGTGCAGCCAATTCGACACTGTCCCGCCGGGAACGCGTTTGACTGTGATCGAAAGCGCAAAGGGGCGAGTGGGAGATGATGACACCGTATAGCAGCGTGACACGCTTTGCCCCGCGATGATCGGCGATACAGTAATGAACTGCCCTGGCTCAAAACTTATTGCGCTGAAATCCGCACTACGAAAGATAAAGGTCTTTACATCGTGGGTTTCGTCGCGCACAGCGCAGCATTGCAGCGCCTTTTGTTCGCCGCTGTTCCACTGTGCGCCGCAGGCGCTCCAGGTGTCAGGATTTGTGAATACTCTCTGCGCGGATCCGGCGCCTGCGGTAACCGGCGTTTTTTCATAGGTGGTCATGGTCATTCCTCACACACCGTGTGCGGCAAGCCGCGCGGCGTACCAGCGAGAGAACTGATCAACATAGGATTCGGTGAACGCCGAGAATGGCCCAGGCGAGTAGCCAGGATCTTGCGTACCGCTATGAGTGATTGCGACAAGATTAGCGTCCTGCTGATTGGTCGCTTTCCATACTTCGGTCAGCTTATCGATGTTGTAATCCACGCCCTCAATGGCGTTTGCATTCACGAGCCACTTGGTACGCACCAAGGTCTTGTCAGGTGCGAGAGGGATGATGTATGAAATCACGGCGTGATCGCTCATCACATGCGTCCAGGAGTTATGAGTCCACAGGTGAACGTCGCCGAGGTCGCGGCGGGTCAGGTCACCGAACAGGCGCGTACAAGCCACCCGGGTGTCGAGCGTTTGAGACTCGCCATTGCCGGCGATGACCAGCCGCTGCGTGCGAAATTGGGTCACTGCGTCTACGTCCAGGTGTTCTACCGCGTCGCAGATAAACCCGTCGTTTTCCCAGTTCCGTTTTGCAGCAGCATTGCGTTCTTCATATTCATCCAGCGCCTGAAGCGATTCTTCGCTAAGACCATCGGCGCAGAAACCGAAATCTTCCGGCAGGAAAGATGCTGTTAATTCAGGGTGCGTCGCTGAACAGTGATAGCACTCGCGATTGTTTTCGATGACCAGTTTCCAATTACCGTCTTCAATGATTTGCGCCTCATAGGCAATCTTCGAATAGATGATGTTGTAGGGAGCTAGCCGAGGAACCATTGTTTCTTCCAGATAGGCGATATCTTCGGGAGGCTGATCCCCAAGGCAAACGAACACATGTGTGCCAACAACTTTTGTATGAACAGGCATCAGGCTTTTACACTTTGGATCGAAATCCTTGCCCATGTGAGCGGCGTGTTTCAGGCTGCCATCAAGATCATAAGTCCACTGATGGTAAGGGCAAACCAGCATACCGACAGTCGACTTGCCGGCCGGCTTCAGACGCGCTCCGCGATGACGGCATACGTTGCGAAATGCTTGCACCTGCTCGTCGTCGTCGCGTACGACGATAATCGAGGATTTGCCGATGTCTATGGTCGAAATATCCCCAGGCTCGGGAATATCAGCCGTGACGCCTACCAAAATCCAATGTTTGGTGAAAAAGATATCGACGTCGGTTTCGAAAATATCCTGGCGGCCAAACAACGCCCCATGCATGCCATGGCCTGGTGTGCGCGCGGTAACAAGCTCTTGTTGGGATTTCACGACGGTAGTGGTCATTATAGCCTCATGGGGTCGATCTAAATCATCAGCAGGTGACGGTGAGGCAAGTATCGAAATGCTTCAGGGTTGCGTCAATGCGCTTTATTCTCACCTTGGCATATCTAAAAGTTATGCGAAATTTCAGCCGGTTTTTTACCATTTACTTCAGTGCGCTAATACTGATTCATCTCGCAACCAATCGACCAAAACTTTAACTAATGGCGTTACTTCCCGACCATTCGGGACAATCAAGTAATAAGCATCTTTGGGTTTAACCACATAGGGGGTGATACGAACTAATTCACCACTGAGGAGCATAGGGCCAAGCAACCTGTTCCAGCCCAAGGCTACGCCATACCCCTGTAGCGCTGCCTGCACAGTGTCGTTGTAGCTGCTGCAGCGCAGGCTGTAATTCATCTTTGGGCGACTCTGCCCCAGCTCCTTGAACCAGCTATTCCAAGTCATCCAACCTTCGAGCGTTGTTTCCGAATCGATGAGATCCATATGCAGGAAGTCGTCGACTGACATGGGTGCGGGATGAGTGGTCAACCAGGTCGGCGAACACACTGGGAAAACTTCTTCGTCAAACAGGAAAATCGAAGTGCCGTCCTCCCATTTTCCATTCCCGAAGCGAATGGCGATATCTACATCCTGTCGGCTTACGTCAGGATTGAGTATGTGTGTAATCAAGCGCAGTTGCAGCTTGGGCTGTGACAGGCGCAATGAGGCCAGCCTGGGCAAGATTCGTAGTTGTGAAAACGCCGCAGTACAGGCAAGCACCAATTCCTGTTCGGGAATGCCCTCGGAAATCTTGTCAAAGACGCTCGCCATGCGTTGCATGGATTCGGAGACCACCGAATACAGCACGTACCCCTCGCTTGTTAATTTGATGGCACGGTGTAGACGATGGAATAACCTGGTACCCAAGGTTTCTTCCAGGTATTTGACCTGTTTGCTGACTGCGGCTTGGGTCACTCCCAGTTCCTGAGCCGCCAGTGTGAAACTGCTCAACCGCGCTACTGCCTCGAACTCCATCAACGCCGTCATGGAAGGGATCAGCCGGCGGTAACCCTTAACCTTTTTGCTGGTTTCTTCACTACCCATCATGGTTGATCCTGAAAGGAGAGCGGGCGCAGCAACCGCTTGCGTTCAAGCACCGAGCCGACATGGCGGTCATGCGAGGTGCAGGCGAACTCTACGTGACCAGCTCACGGGAGCTGCGCCAAGGGTGCAGTTGGCAGTGCCGATCTGCAGGATAGCCGCTTTGACGATACGCTGATGTATGCCGCTGCGGTTGTTCTGGAGCGACACGCCATTGCCTGTTCGCTCAGCACCGAGAAGCGCTGGAACCGCCTCCTTTGAATCGCCTTCTGACAAGGGGTCTTCAGTCCGCATTCACTAAAGCCCCTCCACTGCCTCAAAGGCATGTCGCAAACGCTTCCTGGAGCGTCGTACCGGGCCAACCGCTCCTATACAAAGGTGCGCTTGGTAATAAGCTTTATTGCGGAATGATCCAGGAAAAAACATTCCAAAAACGACCATATTCTTTCCTGTAACCGACCACATCGTTTTTTTAATAATTAAGTAACTTAATGAATTTAAAGAAAATTTCTCAAAAAAATCGTGTGTTTTTCATGTGTTTTTTATGTATACATAAAAAATACAATCTATTGACCATCCCCAAAACCCATGCGAGTCTCGACTCATCAGTCAGCCGCACCTGACAGCGAAACTACCTCTGGAGGTCGTTTGTGAAAAACGGCAAAACTTGTCTCTACGAAGACCTGAAACGTCAAATTTTGACGATGGAACTGGATCCTGACGAAGCGCTGGATGAAGTCATTCTCAGCGAGCGCTATGGCTTGTCCCGAACGCCCGTCCGAGAAGTCTTCCGACGCTTGGCCGGTGAAGGTTATGTCGATATTCGAGAAAACCGGGGCGCTCGGGTTATTCCAATGAATCACTCGACACTGCGAAATTTCTTCCTGGTTGCACCGATGATGTACGCAGCCATTGGCCGTCTGGCGGTTCAAAACTTCAAGCCACGCCAACTGATCGATTTGAAAGATACGCAGCACCGGTTCCGCATTGCCACCACCTCAAGGGATGCGCTGGCAATGGTCGTCGAGAACAATCGTTTTCACGCGATCATGGGCGAAATGGCCGGCAACCAATATCTCCAACCCAGTTTGGAAAGATTGCTCATTGATCACTCCCGGATCGGTAATACATTTTTCCGACCTCAAAATGAGGATATGGAGGAGCGTCTTGAACTTTCTGCGGGGCACCATGATTTTTTTATCGAGGCTATTGAACGTCGCGATGAACAAGCAGTAGTTGATCTCGTGTTTGAACATTGGGAACTTTCCCGAGAAAACATGGAGATTTTTATCGCGCCCCAAGGCATCAAGGCGGACGCGCTCGTTGACCTTCCACGTAACTCATATTCGGAGAAATCATCTTGAAATTTGAAGGCATCTATACACCAGCGGTGACTCCTTATAAGCCTGATGGGGAGATCGACTGGAGCGTGTACTCCGAAGTATTGGAGTCGCTGATTGAGGCGAAGGTACACGGCATTATTATCGGCGGGTCGACCGGCGAGTATTATGCGCAGACGGCAGAAGAACGTACTGAGCTTGCCGCTTATGCAAAAGATGTGATCGGCACTCGGGTGCAACTGATCATTAGCACCGGGGCCATTCGCACTGAAGATGCGGTGCAGTATGCGAAGGATGCCAAAGCGATCAAAGCGGACGCCATTCTCGTCACCAGTCCACCGTACGCGCTCCCTACCTCCGAGGAAAACGCGATACATGCATTGACCATTGATCGTGCTGCCGATCTGCCGATCATGCTTTACAACTACCCGGGTCGCATGTGCGTTTCGATGGACGAGGATTACTTCACCCGTGTGAGCAAATCGAAAAACGTAATTGCCATCAAGGAAAGTTCCGGCGACATGGGGCAAGTGCATCTCCTCGCGCGTAAGTTTCCCAACATCGCACTGTCATGCGGCTGGGACGATCAAGCCCTGGAGTTTTTTGCATGGGGTGCCAGAAGTTGGGTGTGTGCAGGCTCCAACTTTTTGCCGAAAGAGCACGTGGCGCTTTACGAAGCCTGCGTCATTGAAAAGGACTTCGACAAAGGCCGTCAGATCATGTCGGCGATGATGCCTCTGATGAATGCTTTGGACGGCGGCAAGTTCGTGCAGTCGATCAAGTTTGGTTGCGAGCTGACTGGACTGAAAGTAGGGGACGTGCGGTTGCCGCTTCAGCCGCTTGATTCAGAAGAGAAGAAAAGCCTTGAAGCGATCATCAGCGATGTGAAGCGCGACGTTGCCAACATCACTTCGGGAGCCAGCCATGGGTGATCTTCTGAGCAAGGCCGAATACGCCGCCATCGCTAAAGGTATTTCGTTTCCTTCTAACGCGTTCATCAATGGCGCGTTCAAGCCCGCGATCTCTGGCAAAACGTTCGCCACGACCAATCCGGCGACGGGTGAGTTTCTGGCAGATGTTGCCGCATGCGCGTCTGAAGATGTCGATTATGCAGTTAGTAACGCTAAAGAAGCCTTTGAGGATGGACGCTGGAGATCGATTTCTCCCAGGGAGCGAAAAGCCGTTCTCCTGAAGTTCGCGAATCTGCTTGAAAGCAATCAACACGAACTGGCAGTCCTGGAAAGCCTCGATAGCGGCAAGCCCGTCAGTGAGTGTCAGTTGGTCGATGTGCCGGACACCATTCACACGCTGCGCTGGCACGCGGAGTTGATCGACAAGATTTATGACAACACCGCCCCTGTGGGCAGTGACGCACTGACCATGGTTGTTCGCGAGCCAATAGGTGTGGTGGGCTGCGTGCTGCCCTGGAACTTTCCTCTACTAATGCTGGCCTGGAAAATCGGCCCGGCGCTCGCAGCGGGATGCTCGGTGATCGTCAAACCCGCCGAGCAAACCTCGCTGACGACGTTGCGCGTTGCGCAGCTCGCGTTTGAAGCCGGTGTCCCCGCAGGTGTGCTCAACATCATTACGGGTACAGGCAAGGATGTCGGGGAGCCGATTGGCTTGCATCACGATGTCGACATGGTGAGCTTCACTGGCTCCACCGCGACCGGTCGCCGGTTTCTGCATTACGCAGCCGATTCGAATCTGAAACGTATTGTTCTCGAATGCGGAGGGAAAAATCCTGCCGTGGTGATGGACGATGCGGAAGATCTGGATCGCGTTGCCGAGCATGTCGTAAACGGCGCGTTCTGGAACATGGGCGAAAATTGCTCTGCAACCTCGCGCCTGATAGTCCACACATCCGTGAAAGATGAGCTGCTACAGCGCATGGGCGCCTACATCCGCGAATGGAAAATGGGCGATCCACTCGATCCGCAAAACCGCGTAGGGGCGCTGGTCAGCCCTGAGCATTTCGCGAAAGTGAAGTCGTACCTTGAGCATGCCACCGCTGGAAAGCTCGAAGTTGTGTACGGCGGCGCGACCAAAGACGGTGCCTTCGTAGAGCCGACCGTGATTGACGGCGTAGGTCGGGACAACCGGCTGTTCCAGGAAGAGGTTTTCGGCCCGGTTCTTTCGGTCACCACATTCAGCTCGATCTGCGAAGCGATTGCCCTGGCCAATGACACGGTATACGGCCTTGCCGCCTCTGTTTATACCGGCAGTCTGCGACGGGCGATCAAGTTGTCGCGGGAAATTCGCGCCGGCATCGTCACCGTGAACTGCTTTGGCGAGGGCGATGCTTCCACGCCTTTCGGCGGCTACAAGGAGTCAGGGTTCGGCGGTCGAGACAAATCGATTTTTGCTCACGATCAGTACACCGAAATCAAAACCATCTGGATCGATGTTTCTGGTCGGTCGGATGAAGAGACTGAAAAATGAGCACCCAGACCATCAAGCGCCTACCGGTAGACACCGGGGTTTCAGGTTGGGAGGCGATTTCCACGCGCACTGCTCCTGTGCGCATGCTTGATGGGAGCGTGTCGGTAGATTGGCTGATTATCGGAGCAGGGTTTGCAGGTCTCTCCGCCGCTCGCAGGCTGGCCCAGCTGCATCCCGGCGATAGCATCGCGGTCGTTGATGCCCATGAAGTCGCGAAGGGCCCGGCAGGAAGAAACTCAGGCTTCATGATCGACGTGCCCCACAGTCTTTCATCTGGGGAGTATTCGGTTGCCGGTGAGTCTGCAACGTCGTTGGAAATCGCCCAGAACCGCTTTGCTATCGCTTTTGCAGCGCAAGCCGCACGCGAGTACGGCATGTCTGCCGAGACCTTTGATCCGTCCGGAAAGATCAACGCGGCTGCAACAGGGCGGGGGATGAAGCTCAATGACAACTATGCGAAATCGCTAAAAGGCATTGGCGAGCAATACGAGTTGCTGGACGCTGCGCAGATGCAAGAGATCACCGGCTCCCGTTATTACCATGGTGGGCTTTATACGCCCGGTGCGGTGATGATTCAGCCCGCTCAATATATTAGGGATTTTGCATTTGGGCTTGATAAGAACGTCAGCCTTTATGAACGCTCTCCGATTATTGAACTGTCCCGCTCGGGAAATAGCTGGAAGGCGAAGTCTCATCGTGGTGTGGTTAATGCGCCCAAGGTGATTCTTGGAGTCAATGGCCATATCGAAGACTTCGGCCATTTTCAAGGTCGACTGCTGCACGTGTTTACCTACGCTTCGATGACGGCTGCTTATAGTCATCATGAGTTTGGAAGGCCGGTGACAGGTAAGGATCGATGGGCCTTGTTACCCGCGGATCCGATGGGAGCGACCGTTCGCAAGATTACTTCAAATGGCCTTTCGCGCATCGTTATCCGTACAAAGTTCACGTATGACCCAAGTACTCAAGTGACACTCAAACGTGTTGCCGGGATTGCCGAAGAGCAACGGCATTCGCTGGACGCGCGCTTTCCCGAGCTGAAGTCGACTCCGTTGGAATTTAGCTGGGCTGGACGCCTCTGCTTGAGCCGTAACAGCGCTCCAGCCTTTGGCGAGATAGAAGAAAACCTCTATTCGGCTTGCTGCGAAAATGGGCTGGGAACTGTCAAGAGTACCCTGGCGGGCGTGATGGCCGCTGAGTTGGCCTCCGGCACCAATTCAAAGTTTTTAGAAAGTTTCAGTCAAGCGCCTGGGCCAAGCAGGCTTCCACCCAGGATATTAACGAAGCTGGGTGTCAACTCGGTTATTCGTTGGCAGGCGCTGAGAGCAGGGCGAGAGGGCTGAAGTGTTTCACACAACCGGCTTTTATTTCATAAAGGCCTAATCTCTGGTTTTAACCGTAGTTCGGAGTACGCCATGAAAAAGATTTGGAAGGCAATCTGCGCTGTCGCTGTGGCTGGTGTAATGAGTTTGCCAGTTCACGCGGAAGAAAAGAACATCACCATGGGTACGATGACTTGGGAGGATTTGACGCCCATCACCGGTATTACCAAGAAGGTGCTTGAAGACGCTGGCTACACAGTGAAAGTTGTAGATTTTTCCGAGTGGGGCATCGCATACGCTGCGTTAACCAAGGGTGATGTTCAGGTGTTGGCGTCCCAAACGGACTATGCGGCGAACGATTACTGGAACAAAAACAAGAACAAGATCGAGAAACTATCTCCTGTTTCCTTTGGCCTTTACCAAGGTCTTGCAGTGCCGAGCTATGTCAACATCGATTCCATTGATCAGTTGAATGCTAACTCGGAAAAACTGGGCGGCAAAATTATCGGTATCGAGCCAGGGTCTGGCTTGATGAGCGACGCTAACAACGTAGTTAAAGCGTATGACCTCAAGCTTAAGCTGGTCGAGGGCAGTACCACCGCGATGACTGCAGCGTTGAAATCAGCCGTCGACCGTAAAGAGCCGGTAGTCGTAACCGTCTGGGAACCCTCCTGGATGACCAAGAAGTTCGATCTTAAATTCCTGAAAGATCCAAAAGCCATATTCCCGCCACAGCAGGGCTACTACTGGATCGGCCACAAAGGTTTTGCTGAAGGCAATCCACGTGCTCGCGAGCTGATGGCGAGCGTATACGTGCCGATCACAGACATCACGGCGATGAATGCTGAAGTCAAGGATGGCAAAACAATGGAGCAGGCTATCAAGGGCTGGACGGACAGCCACGCCGAACTGCTCAAGCGTTGGGAAAATATCAAGAACTAATCAATTTTTGCTTTGTAGCCACTGCCGCCCTTTGATTAATTAGAAAAACCAGAAAACTGGTTCACGGGTTACGAAAATGACAACGCCCAAAATTGACACCAACGAAGTGCTGATAGATTGCCAGTCAGTCTGGAAAATCTTCGGGAAAGCCGCACCTGCAGCAATGAATGCTGTTGTTCAGCAGGGGCTCACCAAGACTCAGATCCTGCAAAACTACGGCTGCGTGGTCGGCGTCTCCGACGTCAGTCTCCAGGTTCGCCGAGGAGAGATCTTTTGCATCATGGGATTGTCCGGCAGTGGCAAATCCACACTTATCAGGCTACTCAATAAGCTGATCACACCTAGCTCAGGGACAGTCCTGGTTAAAGGCAAGGATCTGTCTTCCCTTACAGCTGCACAGCTTCGTGAGGTTAGGGCGCGTCACATTGGCATGGTCTTTCAGAGCGTCGCTTTGTTACCAAATCGAACAGTGTTGGAGAACACGGCGTTTGGCCTGGAGGTGCAGGGCGTGGGCAAGGCCGAGCGTTACAAGGTGGCCGAGCAGGCCTTGGCCAAGGTGGGTTTGAGCGATTGGTCTTCACATTATCCCAGCGCGTTGTCTGGCGGTATGCAGCAACGTGTGGGGTTGGCACGTGCCATTACTGCGGATCCTGAAGTGATTTTGATGGATGAGCCTTTCAGTGCGCTTGATCCGTTGATTCGCCGGCAGTTGCAGGATGAGTTTCGCCAGTTGACCAAGGAGCTTGGCAAGTCCGCCGTGTTTATCACGCACGACCTGGACGAGGCGATTCGAATCGGTGACCGCATCGCGATCATGAAGGACGGCGTGATCATCCAGGTGGGTACGGCCGAGGAGATCGTGCTCAATCCGGCTGACGACTACGTCGCGGAATTTGTGGCGGGCATTTCCAGATTGCATCTGGTTAAAGCCCAGTCGGTCATGACGCCCGTGGAGCCTTACAAGGTGGCGAACCCTGGCTGCGACATTTCCAGGCTTGCCAAAACCTCGCTCGACGCCGATATCAACGAGCTGATCGAATTGACCATGAAGTCCGAGCGCGACGCACTCTCTGTTGTCGACAACGGAACAGTGGTAGGCATCATTACGCTGCGTGATCTGCTGCGTGGCGTTCAAGGCATTCCGAATGAGTTCGCGGCTTCGACAGCCGCCAGTCTTCTGGAGGCATCGACATGAGCATCCCGGACTTTTCCAATCAGTTCGACTCGGTCGTCGACTCGAGTCTGGAATGGCTATCGGATCACGGCGAATTTTTATTCGACGGCGTCAATGCATTACTGACGGGCATATACAAAAGTGTTCTCTGGTGTATTGCCTATCCCCCGTATTACGTCGTCGCGATAGCCATTGCCCTTATCGGGTGGCGGGTTGTCGGCGTTCGGTTCGCCATTCTCGCAGGCCTGGCGTTGTTGTTTTGCGACGTGATTGGCTTGTGGCCGGAGACGGTCAGTACCCTTGCCCTGGTGCTGACGGCTACCGTGCTGGCGCTGGTGGTAGCGATCCCATTGGGCGTGCTGGCCGGCCTCGCGCCGTCAGTTGATCGCGTCGTGGATCCGGTTCTGGATCTGATCCAGACTCTGCCGCCCTACATCTATCTGTTGCCGGCCATCGCCCTGCTGGGCTACGGCCCGGCCACGGCACTGTTGGCCACCTTTATCGTTGCCGTACCACCGGCCATACGCCTGACCTCTCTGGGGATTCGCATGACTCCACGGGAATTCATCGAGCTGGGGGATGCCAGTGGCGTCACCGGTTGGCAGATGTTCTTCAAGATCCGCCTGCCATTCGCCAAGCCCAGCATCATGGCAGGGGTGAATCAGAGCCTGATGATGGCGTTCGGTATGGTGGTCATTGCCGGCATCGTCGGTTCCGGCGGCCTGGGTGAGTCGATTTATGCAGCTGTTCGCACACTGGATATCGCCAAGTCGATCAACGCGGCCATCGCCATCGTCATTCTGACCATGATTCTGGATCGGTTGGCGCAGCACGCTGCACGTTCGCGGATGGGAGAAAGCCAATGACTACCATGAACATCCAATTTTCCCCGGGTGAGTTCCTGGCACCTGCCGTTGACTGGCTGAATGCCAATCTGCACGGTTTGTTCAAAGGAATCAGCCAAGTCATCGAGGCGGTACTTGGCTTCGTTGAGGCCGCGCTGCTTGCGCCCCATCCTTATGTGTTCATTGGGATCGTCGTCGTTGGCGCTTTTTTTCTCACCAACAAACGCGTCGCCGTATTCGCTGCTTTGATGTTGGCTTTTTGCTTATTCTCCGGCCTTTGGGTCGCCTCCATGCAAACCATTGCCCTGGTCTCGGTCGCGGTTCTGATATCGGTGGCCATCGCCTTTCCACTCGGTGTGCTGGCCGCACGGGTGAAGCGGGTTGATGAAGCGTTCCTGCCGATCCTCAACATCATGCAGACGGTGCCGCCATGGGTTTACCTGATCCCCGCCGTGATTCTGTTCAGCCTGGGGCGGGTGCCGGCAATTATTGCGACCATCGTTTACGGCATTCCGCCGATGCTCAGGCTGACTACCCTGGCGTTCAAACAGTTGCCGAAAGATTTGCTGGAGCTGGGGCAGGCGTCCGGTGCTTCGCCAAGGGACATTCTGTTCAAGATTGAACTGCCGACTGCCGCTCCCACGCTGTTGGTAGGCCTGAACCAATGCATCCTCATGTCCTTGGCGATGGTGGTGCTGGCAGGTCTGGTGGGGGCGGGCGGTTTAGGGGCTGAAGTAACCCGAGGTCTCTCAAGGATGGAGATGGGCCTGGGACTCCGGGCCGGCCTGGCGATTGTGGCGGTTGCACTGCTGCTGGATCGTCTGTCACGCGGCGCATTGCAGCGTCATTCCCCCAGCAACCTCGTTTGAAAGGGTTCCAGTATGAGACGCAGCTTTTTTTGCATCGACTCACATGCGTGCGGCAATCCGGTTCGGGTGGTGGCAGGTGGCGGCCCTTTGTTGCCGTCGGTTTCGATGGCCGAACGACGAGAAATTTTTGTCCGCGATCATGACTGGGTACGAACCGCGTTGATGTTCGAGCCCAGGGGGCACGACATCATGTCTGGCGTCATCATCTACCCGTCCTCGCGTGATGACTGTGACTTTGGTGCGTTGTTTATCGAGGTCAGCGGCTGTCTGCCGATGTGTGGAGCAGGCACTATCGGTTTGTCTACCGTGGTGATCGAGGAAGGCCTGGTCACACCGCGCGAACCGGGCAAGCTGGCCATCGAGACGCCGGCCGGGCGGGTGGATGTCGAGTACACCATGAACGGCGAATATGTCGACTCCATCCGCCTGTTCAACGTGGTCAGCTACCTGCACAGTGCCGATGTGGTGGTGGATGTGCCAGGCGTAGGTGAGCTCGTCGTGGACATTGCTTACGGCGGCAATTTCTATGCGGTGGTCGAGCCGCAGGAAAACTGGGCCGGATTGAAAGGATTGACCACGGCAGACATCGTCAACCTGAGTCTGAAGTTGCGCTCGGCCCTGGCTGAAGTAAGTGATCCCGTGCATCCCGAGAACAGCAGAATCAGTGGCGTTCACCATGTCATCTGGTGCGACGACGAACACAGCACGGCAGCAGATGGACGCGGTGCCGTGTTCTACGGCGACAAAGCCATTGATCGCTCTCCCGGTGGTACAGGTACCTCGGCACGGATGGCTCAACTGTTTGGTAAAGGACGATTGAAGGTGGGGGATATGTACCGCAACGAAAGCTTGATCGGGACGATCTTCGAAGGGAAAGTCGAAGCGTCGGTGAAAGTCGGAGCGTTTGACGGCATCAGGCCGAGTATCGGTGGCTGGGCGCAGATTACCGGACACAACACCATTTTTGTCGACGATAGAGACCCGCTTCGTCACGGTTTTCAGCTTGCCTGATCAGCAGAGTAATGACGCCAGGGGTAAGCGCTTTTTGTACTTCTGGCGCTTGGCATTGCGCTTTATCAACGCACCAATTAACGTGTTCGTTAACATAAGAAAGCAGGTCGAACATTGATCGAGCGACGTCAATTCAGCGGAGGCATGAAGGGGAAAAATCTCCGCTATCTGAATGAAAAACCCAACGAGACAATGCAAGCGGTTCGAGCAGGATTTCTGCTGCTTGAGCATTTCTCGCTGCCCGCGTTCACCCAGGCGCTGGATACGATTGTCACCGCGAATCTTCTACGACCCGGGTTGTTCTCTTCCCGAACGTTTGGCTTGACCGATGGGGAGGTCGTCAGTGATCTGGGCTTGGTCATTCGGCCGGATGCGCGTCTCGATTGTTCAGTGATTCAAGACCTGGATCTACTGGTCATTTGCGGCGGCTACAGGACAGAACTGAAGGCTAATGATGGATTTATCACCCTGCTCAGGACTGCATCAGATCTGGGTGTCAGTCTGGCCGGATTGTGGAATGGAGCATGGTTCCTGGGGAGGGCAGGCTTGCTTGACGGTTACCGTTGCGCCATTCACCCCGAACATCGCCCCGCACTCGCTGAGTTCTGCAAGGCGACGCAGGTCAGCAGTGAGCCCTATATCATTGATCGAGACCGGCTCACGGCTTCCAGTCCTTCCGGGGCCTTTCATATGGCCCTGGACTGGATCAAAGGACTTCACGATAAAGCCCTCGTCGAGGGTATAGAGGACATCCTGGCGTTCGAGGAGTCTCGTTATCGGCGCATCAAACCAACTGAAAATATCTGTGTGAGCGCGCCGTTACGTGAGGTGGTCAAGCTGATGGATGCCAACCTCGAAGAGCCTTTGGAGTTGGAACAACTGGCGGTCTACGCCGGCCGTTCGCGTCGACAACTCGAGCGCTTGTTCAAGGAGCAACTGGGCACAACGCCGCAACGGTATTACATGGAACTGCGTATCACCGAGGCGCGACGACTTCTCCAGCACACAGAGCTGTCCCAGGTCGATGTGCTGGTTGCCTGTGGCTTTGTTTCGCCCAGTCATTTCAGCAAGTGCTATAGCTCGTATTTCGGTTACAGACCGTCCAAGGAAAAGCGGCTGGTAAAGTAAAAAGAACCGTTGCGTTAGTAACGTTTTGGAATGATCCATCGCAACGGTGGATCAGCTAGATCACTTTGATGCCGGAAAAGGTAACTGTCGGTAAAGCTGTTGTCTCAACGCGTCAAATGCGGCACTCGCTGCCGAAATTAAATACGCCCCAACGCTTTTCCGTGACTTCATGGCGCATCCCGATCCGTCGATGCTTCGTGAGGCAGCTGTGTATGCGTGGATACCAGGCAGATCCGGCAGACCGACGATATCACCTTGCCGTGATGCCTCTATATCGGAACGGGATGGTGTCGGTGATTGCCTTGGTGGTTTCACGGAGGGGGATTTGCAGTGTGTTGCCTCATATATCCAGGTCAATCACGTATGAGCCATTAAATTCAGGGTTTTCATTGATGCCATTTTTTGCATAACCCCGGGCGTTGCAAATGACGCGGGTGTTGCCCACCCGATAGTCAAAGCTCCCATGGGTATGGCCATGTAGCCAAAGTGCCGGTTGCCAGTCTTTGATCCGCTCTTCGAGGTCTGAAACATAACTGGAGTTAATCGGCGAACTCGCAAAAGCCGGGCTGATGCTCAACCGTGTCGGTGCAAAATGGGAAACCACCACCGTGGGCATGGTTCGGTTTTTGGTAAAGCAGTCTTCCAGCCAGGCGACTGTCTGTAAAAAAACCAGTTGGGAAATCGCCGGAGTGAACAGGTCTTGAAAATCGGGTGAGATTTTTATGTGGGTGAAGTCCCGAATGACCTTCGTCGCCAGATCAATGCCCTGTGCCCGATCCTCTGCGGAATCGAAAAGACGATAGTCAGACCACAGGGTGCAGCCTAGAAAACGCACGCCATTGTGGACATACTCCGAACGTTCCAGCACGTGGATCTGTGTGCCTTGCGACAATCTGTTCAAGTGCTCGTAGGTAGAAATCAAGTCACTGCCATAAAACTCGTGATTGCCTGCCACGTACACGACCGGAGCGGGGCAGGATTTGGCCCACTCAATGGCCGCTGCCGGTCGGGAGATATCTCCGGCGAGGACTACAATATCGGCATCCACATCGGGAAAAGGTAATGCGTTGACGGACAAGTGGATGTCGGACAGCAAGGCGATGCGCATTGATCAACTCCTACCGGTTTTAAATGGCGGCTCATTCAACTTACGCGTTGATCACCTCTTGCGACAAGCTTGGTGACTCCCTCTCGACACCAGGATGGCGACGAGAGGGAGCACAAATCGTCCCCTAAGAGAACGCGCTTTGAATGACCAGGCGTTGTTGCTCAACGTGCATCGTCATATTGCCTGGTGCCGTGGATGCACCTGGTGGTGGTCCTGCGTAACGAAGCGAGGCCGACTCAGGGGTAATTTCACGCAGATAATCATCGACGAATTTCCAGGCACCTTGATTACGGGATTCCTCCTGGCACCAGACCACCGATTTCAGATTTTTGTAACGACCGAGTTCATTAGCCAACGCCTCGCAAGGAAAAGGGAAGAGCTGCTCCAGGCGAACCAAAGCGATATGTTCAGCATTGGCAGCACGGCGGTGTGCCAACAGTTCATAGTAGATCTTTCCGGAACAGGCGATCACACGGGTCACCTTTTGATCTTGCGCAGCAGCGGCAAAACTCTCACCCATCACCTCCTGAAAAGTTCCCTCAGAGAATTCCATTAGCTCGCTCACAGCATCTGGATGCCTCAACAAGGATTTCGGAGTCATCACAATCAATGGCCTGGGTGCGGAATGCAACGCCTGACGCCGCAGTAAATGGAAGAACTGAACCGGCGTCGTCGGCTGACAAACCCGCATGTTGTCTTGCGCACATAATTGCAGGTATCGCTCCAGTCGGGCTGAAGCGTGTTCCGGACCCTGACCTTCTTGCCCGTGCGGCAACAACATGGTCAATGCACTGTGCTGACCCCATTTGGCAGCGCCAGCGGCAATGAACTGGTCGATAACTACCTGCGCGCCGTTGGCAAAATCTCCGAATTGAGCTTCCCACAGTACCAGAGCGTCAGGACGAGCGATGGTGTAACCGTATTCAAAGGCCAGGACCGCGGCTTCGGACAACACCGAGTTGATGACCGTGAAGTTACCCTGCTGCCCTTGGGCCACATGATCCAAAGGCCGATATTTACCTTGTCCACGCACTTCACGATTCTGCGGATTTAAAACGGCGTGCCGATGGCTGAAAGTGCCTCGCTCGCAATCCTCCCCACTGAGCCTCACATCGACACCAGCAGACAACACCGATGCGAAAGCAAGGTGTTCACCCATGCCCCAATCCAACGCTTTCGAGCCCATTGCCATCTCGTGCCGGCCATTGATGACCCTGGATACCAGAGGGTGCAATTTCAAATCTGCAGGAAGCTCTGAAATACGGGTAGCCAGTGCTTTGATTTGCTCCAGTGTCGGTGCTGAGTAAAAGTTGGTTTTCAGGCCTGGAGAGAACTGTTGGGCTGTCTCTACGGCCATGGAGGTTTCAGCTATAGCGCCAGACTGGGAGTTTTCCAGACCGTCGCGGTAAGCCTGCGCGATGGACAAAACCTGCTCGTCAGTTACCAGTCCCGAAGCGACCAGCTTATTGGCATAGATTTGACGTATGCCCGGATGGGTACCGATCGAACGGTACATCAGCGGCTGAGTAATGTTGGGTGTGTCTTGCTCCTGATGGCCGTGCCGTCTGAAACAGACCAGGTCGATCACTACGCTTTTGCCAAACTCTTTGCGGAAATCGAGTGCGAGCTGTACCGCATTGACAACAGCCTCAGGGTCGTCCCCGTTCACGTGCAATACCGGCGCCTCAATCATCTTTGCAATGTCAGTGCAGAAAAATGAGGACCTGGTTTCTTGTGGATCAGAAGTGGTAAAGCCAATCTGATTGTTCACGACGATGTGCACGGTGCCGCCGGTGCCATACCCTTTGGTGTAACTCAGGCTCAGTGTTTCCATGACGACACCTTGTCCGGAAATGGCCACATCACCATGTATCTCTACTGGCAGCACGCTGCCGCGCTGGGAGGCTTCGTACTGCTCGCTTTGAGCTCGAGCCATACCTTGAACAACCGGGTTGACGATTTCCAGGTGAGAAGGGTTGAAGGCCAAGGCGACTTTCACCGTACCGTTTTGCGTCTCTATGTTCCC
Source organism: Pseudomonas sp. GW821-FHT07G10 (assembly GCF_059418545.1). NCBI lineage: Bacteria > Pseudomonadati > Pseudomonadota > Gammaproteobacteria > Pseudomonadales > Pseudomonadaceae > Pseudomonas > Pseudomonas sp. GW821-FHT07G10. The sequence continues at coordinate 22,860 of NZ_JBWKQB010000043.1, forward strand.
CGTGAACCCCTTGTGGTACTTCACGTCACCCGCCGGTAAAACATTGGCAGCTTTGTTATCGAACTCATCGAATAGATAAGCCGGTGGCTTACCAACCGTGTTCACCAGAACATTCAAACGGCCACGGTGAGCCATGCCCATTACGACATTACGTACACCGTTTTTTGCGCCATGGTTGATGAGCTCATCCAGAAGGACGATCAAGGATTCACCGCCCTCCAACGAAAATCGTTTTTGACCGGTGTACCGGATATGCAGATATTTCTCGAACCCTTCCGCCGCCGAAAGACGCTCAAGAATGCGTAGTTTTTTCTCGGGACCGAGCGCCGGCTTCGATCGTGTGGACTCAAGACGGTTCTGCCACCAATCGCGTTGCAATGGGTCGCTCAGGTACATGAATTCGGTGCCTAAAGTTCCACAGTAGGTTGTCTCTAATGCGCAGACCAGGTCAGAAATAGACCCTTCGCCTTTCCAGAAGTGGTTACCCGGCAGCTCGATTTTTTTTGATAAGTCGCAGCCTTCCAATCCGTGAAACTCAGGCGACAGCTCCGGCATGCCAGGTAATGGAGCCCATCGCAGAGGATCAAGATCGGCCCGACGTGCGCCGACCATTCGAAAGGTCGCGATTAATGATTGAGCTGCCAATTGTCTACGAGCAGTTTCCATGTCTGGAACGGCGACCGACAAAGCCTTGCGCCCGGCACGTCGCGCAAGCTGCACAAACTGCTCGACTATCGGCGCGTGCGCAATGTCAGCTGACTGCAGCTCACCAATGCCGAGGGGCAGCCGAAATGACTCAAAGTAGGTACGCCATTGATCGGGTACGGTTAAGGAGTCAACGAGAAACTGCTCATATAACTCTTCAACATAGGAGACGTTCCCACCATGTAAGACTGAAGTTTTTTGGCTTTGCATCGCTGACTCCTCGTTTCTCTGCCCTCGGATTGTTAGAGCGATGCTAACTAAAATGTCATTCTAAAATACTTATAGATGGTGCGGTTCAAGGCCAAAGAAAGGCGATTTTCGGCCAAGCACCCACCCGTATCGGAGCTGCTCGTACTTGGCCAGAAAGTGATTGAATCTGGCTTGAAATCGATGCTTTATAAACTTGATGTGAACCCGCGTCGGTGCCATCTTTTTGTTTCGGACGCCGCCAGGAGATTCACTATGCTGCCTCGATTTTTTTCGTGGTGTGGTGGGGCATCTGCGATACTTTCTTGTGTATTACTTTTGCGCTTTTCTCGGTGTTTCTGAAGTGGCTCCGGTATTCTTTCGGCGTGGTATTCAAGCGTCGTGAAAAAATCATGCGCATATGTGTTGAGTTATGAAAGCCGCAGTTGAATGCAATGGTTTTTAATGGGACGTCTGTGTCTTCAAGCATTTTTCGAGCATGGTCAACCCGCACCTGTTCAACGAAAGCCGCAGGCGTGACAGCTGCGTATCTGGAAAAAATTCGCGAAAAAGTACGACGGCTCACCGACACGGCATCCGCCAGTTGATCCATCGAAAATGCTTCACCGATATGATCTGTCACAAAACGCATCACCGTAGTGACGATGGAGTTCTCTTCGGGGCGCAAGGCCAGGAATGGGCTCGATTGTGACTGTCCGCCCTCTCTGTGGATGTACACAACCAGGCGTTTTGCGACGGTGACTGCAAGTTCGTTACCCCAGTCTTCAGCGACCAAAGACAGGCACAAATCGATGCCGGCCGACACACCGGCAGAGGTGAACAGATCTCCATCGCGTACGAAGATTTTGTCAGGCCGGATCAAGGTAAGAGGGAATTGATCTTCAAGCCGCTGAACATCATTCCAGTGTGCGGTCACTTCGCGCCCATCCAGTAAGCCAGCATGAGCTAACAGAAAGGCTCCATTGCACACCGATCCAAATCGCCGAGATCCCGCCGCCTGACTGCGCAACCAATCCAGAAAACCTTCTTCTGGTCGTGCGTCCGGCATTCTCGGACCACCCGCCACGAGAAGCAGGTCGCAATGGCCCGGATAGTTTTGATAGTGATAGGGAACGGCAATCTCCATCCCGTTCGAGCAGCGTACATTTCCTGGTCGAACCCCCACCATTGAGACGTCATACCGCTGACCTTCCGGCAGGAATGAATTCGCTTCGGCGAACACATCGAGGGGACCTGCTACATCCAGCGCCTGGACACCATCAAAAACAACCAGTGCAAGTTTCATATGAGCCTTCTCAGTCAACCGTCCGTAGAAGGGGCGGTTGTGCTACGAGAATTTTAGACAGGTTCGTCTACACACGCTACGGGTCACCGTCAGCCGGTCAATAAGCCTCTCGCTATCTCGTGCGCAAATGGCCAGAAATAGCTATTCATTGGCTCTAAAGTGAATGAGCAAAAAGTCGGCGTGTCTCGATTTGCCTCTAAGCTTGCTGCAGATATGAGCCGGCTGTTGGTACATCTCAGTATTTATGGGGGGCCCAACTAACGGATATCCCAAAGAAAAGTATTATTCAATTGCGATAGCAAACGGAGCGTATGCCGATGTGGTCCAACACGCCCGCAACAAGACTGTTGGGTATAAAATTTCCCATTATTCAAGGTCCCTTTGGTGGCGGCCCCTCGTCCGTTGAACTGGTCAGTACTGTATCCAATGCCGGAGGTTTAGGGTCTTTTGGCATGCAGTCACTGGAGCCCGCGCAAATGATTGATGTGGCACGGCAGATTCGTATCGCGACGAGTAAACCGTTTGCCATCAACCTTTGGATGTCTAACGGTGAAGAGACAGAGTCAAGCCCCGAAGGCGTTCATGAAGCAGGCGAGCTTTTGCGTCCGTATTATGCCGAACTTGGAAAGGAAGTTCCGGCCACGCCTGAGCGTTTTATCCCCGATTTGGGTGACCAGCTAGCTGCAATGCTGGAAATTAAGCCGCCCGTATTCAGTTTTGTTTTCGGCATTCCTCCTGCCGCCATTATTGCTGCCTGCAAGTCATTGGGTATTTTGACGATGGGGACAGCGACCACTGCGCAGGAAGCGAAAGCATTGGAAAATGCAGGCGTCGATTGCATTGTTGCCTCAGGATTCGAAGCCGGTGGTCATAAAGGGTCGTTCCTGAGATCGGCTGAAGAATCGCTTACGGGCACATTTTCCTTGATTCCCCAGGTGGTGGACCAGGTGGGGATCCCCGTTATCGCTGCCGGTGGCATAGCTGATGCACGCGGGGTGGCGGCAGCCTTTGCCTTGGGGGCTCACGGCGTTCAGATTGGTACTGCGTTTCTTGCCTGTAAAGAGTCAGCGGCGAGTTCCCCGCATCGCAAAGCCCTTTGCGAGAGTCATTCGGGATCTACGACGCTGACGAAAGCTTTCACTGGTCGCCTGGCGAGGAGCATTTCGAACAGGATGACTACCGAGATGAGTCACTGCAGCTCAAAAATTGCGCCTTATCCTGTCCAGGCCTGGTACATGGGGAATCTCGGAAGAGCGGCGCTAATGCAAGGCCACGATGACTTCGTTTCTCTGTCAGCAGGGCAATCCGTCTCTTTGATTCGTCACGACAACGCGCGCGAGTTGATGGAGGAACTCGTCAGGGAAACTCCGAAAATTTTTGCGAAATACTGTTTGCATCGATGATGAAGATCGAAGGGGGGGAACTCAGATTTTGCGGATCTCTGGATTGGGATGTTATTCGTTGGAGCTTATTTTTAAAGTACTCTGACGGCGCAAGTTTGAAAGTTGATAGCATCCCGGATCGTTTCCAACAGGAGGCAGATCCGGGCCACTTCATCCGCTGGTATGTTCAGGCAGATCCACCACTCGATCATGTTCAACATCGGCTCCGCAGCCTTCGGCGAACCATCTCGCACCCACCGACAATGTCCGCCTCAAGCAGCCCCACGGCAGTGTCGAATTGCCCGGTTTTGATTGCCACCTGGGCGGCGCCACGTACGCTATTGCTGGACGAGTCCGCGAAAAGAGGATTGAGGCCGGTCTATCGACTGAGTCACCAGCTTAATGCTGATGAGACCGTAAGACACGCTAATTCAAGCACTTACAGAGTAAATACCCTGGTTTGCGCCTTGTCTTGGTACGTCTCCTATACTGACTCGCGTTGACAGGTTCAACGCAGACACCGAATGCCGTTGGAACTGCAGTCGGAGTTCTGACAACTTCCCTACCAGTCACTGTAAGGAGATCGAACATGGCAATCCGTATTGGCGACGAAGCACCGGATTTCACTGCCGAAAGCACCGAAGGTCCGCTGCACTTCCACGAGTGGATTGGCGACAAGTGGGCCATCCTGTTCTCGCATCCGAAGGACTTCACCCCTGTGTGTACCACTGAGCTCGGTTATATGGCCGGACTTAAGCCGGAATTCGATAAACGCAACACCAAGATAGTCGGGCTCAGTGTCGACCCGGTCAGTGACCACCGGGCCTGGGTCGGTGACATCGAAGAGACCCAGGGCCATGCGGTCAACTATCCCATGATCGGCGACGCAAACCTGGTGGTGGCGAAGCTCTACCACATGATTCACCCGAATGCCAGTGGCGGCTCACGCACCGCCGCGGACAACGCCACGGTGCGTTCGGTGTTCATCGTCGGCCCGGACAAGAAGGTCAAGGCGATGCTGATCTACCCAATGAGTGCCGGGCGCAACTTCGATGAAGTGTTGCGCCTGCTCGATTCTCTGCAATTGAACGCCAAGCACACAGTCGCCACCCCAGTGAACTGGCGCCCGGGTGAGGACGTCATCATTCCCACTTCGGTATCTGACGAAGAGGCCAGGAAGAAATACCCGCAGGGCTTCAAGACGTTGAAACCCTATTTGCGCGTCGTGGCGCAACCGAGGTAACAACAACCAGCAAGGGCTCAGTCACGATTGGAAGATGGATTATGTATCCGGGAGCGACTCTACGCCGGATGACATCGATCGCAGTGTTGACTGGGCTCACCCACCTGACTGCCGGCGCCGCGACGACGGGCACCTTGAAGTAAGTTCACGGGGTCGCGTTCAAGCTGGATGGGCAATAGCTATCTATCCCGCCCAATACCGTGATGGGCACTGGAGCACGGCAACGGGCTTGAGCTCGACTATGTGGACTTTTCTGCCTGCCGTCAGGCGATCTGAGTTGACCTTCAATTTGTAGGCGCATCCGAACGACTGGTTTTGGCCGATGCTGTTGAAAAGGTCCGGGCAATCATTTCAACCTCGGAGTGAGGCAAGAAAACGCACATTTTTTCGCGTCGCTACGAAAAATCTGACCAGATTCGTCACTCAAAATCTGGCCAGATTTCAATCTCCACAACGTGGTTTTTCGCTGCGATTATTGGATGGGACTTTTTCAACAGAATCGGCCGATCCATACCACTCAGTCGGATAAGACTATGGGGCAATAGCAAAGCACTGCATCTGCCGGCAACACCGTATCGCGCTTGTACGCAGTCTTTCACAACCGCTACAGAGGGTACGGCTTGCAGAACCGCTGCATTGCGGTTGTCGAGAAACTATGGGCAAATTGCTGGTTCGTCGCGACGAACGGCGAGTGGCTTGCATCAACTCCCATACACTTTAAGGCGGGTTGTTGGGGAGGAGCTGGCTCCCCCAACTTTCCACGATCACTCACTTCTTAGTTTTTAAACGCTGAGTGCTTGCGTCCTTGATCGCACAAAGCGAAAACCACGACCAATGCCGACGCTATCGCCAGGATGATGACAACTCCATCTGTGGAGTGCGTTGCAGACGTGGACACCAATGACAATGCTCCCAGCGGTGCTAGTCCTCCTGCGATGGCGGTACCGATTTCGCGCCCTGTGCCGAAGCCTGAGGAACGGGTCTGGGTAGGGAACTGGCGGCTCAGGAAAGAACCTTGCGGAGCGAACATCATGGGGGCAAGGATGCCGGTGCCAACGCCTATGGCCACATAAATCATCAGACTCTCGCCGGTGTTAAGCAGCGCCAGGAACGGGTAGGCAAACAGCAGCGAAAACACACCGCCGAGTATGAGCACTGTCTTGCTGCTCCACTTGTCGCACAGCCAGCCGAAGAAGGGTACGGCGACAATGGCGATCATACTCGCGATAGTCACTGACAATGACGTGACATGAACATCAACCCCCTTGAACTGGGTCAGGTAGGCCAGGGAGAACGTTTTGAAGATGTAGCTCAAAGCGTTGTAGCCAACAGCCACGAAAAATACGACACCCAGCCCTTTGAGGTCATTCTTGAACAGTGCTTTCAGGGGTGACGCCTTGGCTTTTACCTTTTGCTTGCTCAGATCGGCGAACTCGGGAGTTTCCGGAATGCTGCTGCGAACCCAAAGACCTACGGCTACTAACGCAATGCTGCAAATGAACGGGATCCGCCATCCGCCCGACAGCAGGAATTCATTTCCATTAATGGTCAGCAGATAAACGGTCAGCGATGAAAGCAACAGACCCAGGTTTAGACCCAGTGCCGGCCACGCGCCCTGACTTCCGCGTTTACCTTCGCAAGCATGCTCGTAGGAGGTGACTGCCGCCCCAGACAACTCGGCCCCCGCCCCCAGCCCCTGGATGATTCTTACCGCGACCAAAATGATGGGTGCCCATATGCCGATTGAGGCGTAGCTGGGAATCAGGCCGATCAAGGTTGTGCAGACGCCCATCAAGCAAAAGGTCAGCACCAGCACTTGTTTGCGGCCGAATTTATCTCCCAGATAACCGAAAATTACCCCGCCAAACGGTCGAGCAATAAAACCGATGGCAAATGTGGAAAATGCTAACAGCGATGCAGTTTTGGGATCGCTGTTATCAAAGAAGATTTTCGAAAACACAATCGCGGCCATTGTTGCGTACAAGTAAAAGTCGTACCACTCAAGCATTGAGCCAAAAATGGTGGCCGCGGCAACTTTACGCAAACGTTTTCTGGCTTGTTCTGGGGTTTCCACTAAAGGACTTATCGTTTTAATTGCCGTCATTTTATATTTCCTCATGCTTCATTGTATTTATTTTAAAGTCGACGCTAGTTGCTCTCTATTTGCCCTTGCGAGCCAATAGGTTTTTTAAATGTATTTGACCATCGCCCCTCCAGCAGATATCAACGATGCAGATCTGGATGGAGGTCAGTTGAGTCGGTATTAGTTGGGTTTTAATATTCGGTCGGCAATCATTGAGCCTATGGGAATGGCCGAAGTGGCGGCGGGAGAGGGCGCATTACACACGTGGAGCATGCGTGGCGTTTCGGCGAATAAAAAATCATGCACCAAGGTGCCGTCGCGCATGACGGCTTGGGCACGAATACCCGCCTCATACGGCAGAAGATCGTCAATGTTCAGTGACGGGCAATATTTTCGGCATTGCTCCAGGTATCCGGATTTGAACAATGAGTTTTTCATCTCCACGCTACCGGAACCCAGGTTTTGCCAGATGGTTTTCCAGAAGCCAGGGAAGGTTGTGTACTCGGCCACATCGCGCCAATTGATCGAAAACTTTCTGTAGTTCTCACGGCCCAGACCCAGCACAGCATTTGGGCCTACGGTGACACTGCCATCAATCATGCGGGTCAGGTGTACCCCCAAAAACGGCAACTCAGGATCTGGTATAGGGTAGATAAGGTGATTGACGATGTTGTTTTTCGCTGCAGGCAAGCGAAAGTATTCGCCGCGAAACGGAATTATCTGGTGGTCAATTTTGATGCCCGCCATTGTCGCCAGGCGATCTGATTGCAGGCCGGCACAGACCACCAGCTTCTTCGCACGCCAGACACCGTCACGGGTGCTGATCGTTACGTTGTCACCGTTCTCCTCTATGGCCGTAACAGTCTTTTCCAGATAGATCTCACCGCCGCTGCTGGTAATGACTCGGGCCATGGTTTCGCAGACTTCCCGGTAGTCGACGATGCCGGTGGCGTCGAGAAATAGCCCTCCAAGGCCAATGATGTTTGGCTCCCGGCGACGCAGCTCATCCGCGTCAAGACGCTCGACTTTCATTCCATTGAGTTGCGAGCGGGCATACAACGCTTCCATTCGCTCGACTTCGAGGGCGGTCGAGGCCACCAGCAACTTGCCACAGACGTCGAATTTGATGCCGTGCTCAGTGCAGAACTGCTTGGTTGCCTCGGCACCGCGCTTGCACAACTCAGCCTTGAGACTGCCCGGGGCGTAATAAATACCAGCATGTATCACACCGCTGTTATGACCTGTCTGGTGCTTGGCCAATGTTATTTCTTTTTCGAGGATAACAAGCGATGCATTGGGCTGGCGTTTGAGTAGCTCCATCGCGGTGGCAAGGCCCACTATCCCGCCGCCGATGATGCAAAAGTCGTAAGTCATTGTGTGGTTACCATAGATCAGTAAATGGCTGGTCTTGTTATCAGGCTATCAGGTTGTCTGACTAATGATTTTGTAAAAATCACGCATACCAGTGCATGCTTTCAGGGCTTCATAACGAGCTTGATTCAGTCCATAGGAGGAAGCTCAAGTTGTAGGCGCTTGGCTGATGCGCGCAAGTGTGCGTCTGCACAGGCAGCAGCGGCATGCCGATCACCATTTTCAATGGCGTGGTACAGCGCTTGGTGCTCGTAGGCAGCATCTGCCGAACCACCGACTAAGCGAGAAGCCGAGTTTTCCCAAGCTGTTTTGCGCGCGGCCGCCAGCTGACCTCTAAGGAAGTCATGAAAGGCCACGAAATAGTCATTCTTGCTGGCTTCGGCGATTGCGCGGTGAAACTCCACATCCGCCAAGGCCGCACCTTCAAAGTCAGTGCGTTTGTCATGCATTTCCTGCAACGCTTCTTTCATGCGTTGGAGATCTGCTGCGTCTCGTCGCTGAGCAGCAATCGAGGCTGCCTGGGTTTCGATCCACAGACGCATTTCGAACATTTGCACGAGGTCTGATCTGTAGTCGTTTTTTTTCGGGAACCGGAAAACCGTCCCGGCGGGTGTCTGGGAAATGAATGATCCAAGGCCTCGCCGTGCTAGCAATACACCATCGGCCTTCAGCTGGGCGATAGCCTCGCGAACTACTGAGCGGCTAACGTTCAGCTGTTCCGCTAACTGTTGTTCAGTCGGCAAACGCGATCCGGGTGCAAGCTGGCCGGAGTCGATTTCCGCGCGGATGGCGCTGACAACACGCACCACGAGAGAATCGGGACGCTGTACCTCAAGCATAAGACAATCTTCCTAGTCAGGTTGTCAGACAATAGTCCGCCCGGTTTTCAATTGTCAAGATGGGTTGCATCACTGAACCATCCTGCGTGATCACTTAGGGGGGAGGACGCAACCCGTAAAGATCGTACTGGACTACGAAATTTTTTTGAAAAACACCCCAAGCAACAGGCTGAAAGTGGACAACACCAAGGCGTTATCCGGTGGGTTCAGATAGAGCCCAACCACGTCGACCACCTTGTCGGCGAAATGAGGCTCGTTACTGATTTTGAAGGTCTTCAGGCGATGGGGTGCAGGGTAATGAGGTGTGAAGGCGTTAAAGCGAAGGGAGACGCTGGCCGAGGTAGGCGTATAACCAATCCGTGACATTGGCCGCATAGTCTATGCGTCGCCTGTAGGAAAATGACTTAACCGCTCAGGCCACTAGCGAGTGAAAGCTCGAGCGTTGGAGGGAAATGAAGTGCATAAACTACCTTCGCTGACGAGGTCTCAGGCGAAAGGGTCGGAGCACGCCCGGTTTGACGAGAAATATCACCATACTGGCGGCTCCTGAGCACGCGGACAGGATTGATGGCTAATACGCGTTACTGCAATGAGGTGCCGGGTTGAAGGCCTTTGACCTTCTCTCCATTGCCAGGCGTGCCTTTGTCGGTGCTGGCTATGTTTCGTTTGCCGAGTATCAAGCGGTCACCGGTCATGAACAGCGCAGGAACCGCCATGGCGATATAGACGTCGTCGAACCTCCAGGCAATGAAACCGCGCAAAAAAAACGGCTCGTTAAATAAAACGAGCCGTTGTTGTGAAGGTGCTTATCGAGGGAAGTGCACGGATGTCAGATCGGCCTCAAAGGTGATCCGCATCAATCACAGCCTTGGCGAACGCCTGCGGATCTTCCTGCGGCAGGTTGTGGCCGATGCCGCCGCTGATCAGCCGGAACTCGTATTTGCCGGTGAAGCGCTTGGCGTAATCCTCGGGGGCAGGGTGCGGCGCGCCGTTGGCGTCGCCTTCAAGGGTGATGGTCGGCACGCTAATGGAAGGCGCCGTGGCCAGTTTCTGCTCCAGAGCTTCGTATTGGGTCTCGCCTTGAACCAGGCCCAGGCGCCAGCGGTAGTTGAACACCGTGATGTCGACATGGTCGGGGTTGTCAAGTGCCTTGGCGCTGCGGTCGTAGGTGGCGTCATCGAACGCCCATTTTGGCGAAGCCAATTGCCATATCAACTTGGCGAAGTCGTGGGTGTTTTTCTCGTACCCGGCGCGACCGCGATCGGTGGCGAAGTAAAACTGATACCACCATTGCAATTCGGCCTTGGGTGGCAGCGGGTTCTTGCCGGCCGCCTGGTTGCCGATCAGATAGCCGCTGACCGAGACCAGCGCCTTGACCCGTTCCGGCCACAGCGCCGAGACGATGTCGGCCGAACGTGCGCCCCAATCATAGCCACCGAGCACGGCTTGTTTGATCTTCAGCGCATCCATAAAGTCGATGACGTCACTTGCCAGCGCGGCCGGTTGGCCATTGCGAACGGTTTTCTCGGACAGAAAATGCGTATCGCCGTAGCCACGCGCATACGGCATCAGTACTCGATAGCCCTTTGCTGCAAGCATGGGGGCGACCTCGTCATAGCTGTGAATGTCGTACGGCCAGCCGTGCAGAAGAATCACCACCGGCCCATCGGCCGGGCCTGTTTCGGCGTATGCCACGTTCAGCAGTCCGGCGTTGACATGCTTCAGCGGGCCGAACGCAGAGGGTGCCACATGAGTGGCGCCGGCATTGATTGCGGCTGGCTGCGCGGCGGCGGTCGTTTGCGCGTGGGCCGCGCCGAGAACGCCGAACAGGGTGAACGCGAGGATCGACGAGCCGACCAGACGGCGGCAAGTTTTGCCGGTTTTGTTGTTCTGCACTGCTATCTTCACGGTGATGTCTCCGATGCAAGTCGTTGGTCAGGAGTTCTGGCTGATCCCCTTCAAACCTTGCTTGCATTTGAACGCGGCGACGTATCTGGCCTGTGTCGAATCGCAGGCCAGATGAAAGCCTATGTATCGAGATGTCATTCAGACACACTGTGATACACAGCGGATCAGCAGAATCGCTGTGGGATGAGCTCGACATTCGTCATGAAACGAGTCATCCAGATAGACCGCTTCCTTTGTGACGGCGGGCGCCAGCCTCTTGCTTCAACTTTCATACAGGCGTTTTTGCGTGAATCAGGAATGAGTGCTTCTAGTTGTGGATTCAACCGGTCGATGTAACAGATTGGCCAAATCATTCAGCAGGCGGGCCGACGTTATATTCTTCGTCGGTGACCTTTTCCAACCAGACGACGCTCACACCGTCCAGCGCTTCCTGGACCCCGATGTGGGTCATGGAGGTGGTGGGGCAAGCACCGTCCAGTGTTTGTGGCCAGGCGGGCACCAGATGACATCACCGGCACGAATCTCTACGATCGGTTCGCCTTCACACTGCGTCCAGCCGCAGCCTGCGGTGACAATCAGCGTCTGACCCAGCGGATGGGTATGCCAGGCGCTACGTGCACCGGGTTCAAAGGTGACGCTGACGACGGAAATCCGAGCCGGTTCAGGTGGGGCAGCGACTGGCCGCATACACAACATGAAGAAAGCGTCGGTTTCGGTACTGTGATCGAACAACTGCAAGCACTGGAGTGTTCGACGCAGCTGATGCGTTCGTTGCTGGTCGAAGCGCCTCAGGTGTTATTCGGGTTTGAAGAAAGGGAGGCCTGAAGCTGCAACGACAGATCAAGGGAGCTCCCGGTGCGGGGCTCCATAAATCGTCCGTGATTTTCGCCTGTACAGCTTTGGGAGTCCCGAGCTTGGCCGCTTCAGCCGATAGCTGCCAGTTCGTACGTCGATAGACGCGATTTAAAGTTGCCGGAGCTTTCTGGCTTGCCGGGTTGGTGCTTGGAGAACCCCGGCTTCGGTTATCAGGGCCGGATGAACTATCTATGGAATGGCAACACCCGGGGGGAGGTGGTCAACGAGTTTGTTTATCACGTAAAGGAGCGCAAGATGAGCTCCTGGACATTCGAATGACGTGTCGCAGTCGGCTGGCATGTAGCCATCTTCGGCACCATGGGTAAGGACATTTCACCGAATACGATGAGCGCGTTCGCTGTCGACTGCAGGGGCCGGAGGAGGCGTTTTGAAACCATTCCTGCTCAGACCAGGTGCCTCAACTCTGGACATGTTGCTTCAAGCGTGGCTGCCACGCCGTGACGCTGTTCCGCAAACTTTAACGGAAAAAGCTGTCATCCCAGGCATTCCCAATGCTCGCTACAGGCTGGACCACGACCTGACTCCGTTCATTCAGGATGCGATTCAGTCCAACAAACGCGAGAGCGAGGCGCTCGCCAGGGCCGGGAAGCCGAACAACATCCTGCCGCTGGCAAATATGCTGGCAGTTTCGGGGGGCGGCGACGCAGGCACATTCGCAGCGGGACTCATTACGGGATGGACCGCACACGGGACTCGCCCCCTGTTCAAGGTCGTCACGGGCATTAGCGCGGGCGCCCTGGTCGCCCCGTTCGCTTATCTGGGGTCTGAGTACGACGGCGTCATTCGGGGTATTGCCAACGCAATCGGTCCAAAAGACGTTTTTCATTCGCGAAACGTGCTAACCCGTCTTGCTAGCGACGGTATAGCGGATAGCAAGCCACTGTCGCGGCTCATTACAAAATACGTCACTGCGCAAATTCTTGCGGCGATCGCGTCGGAATACGCCAAAGGACGAATCCTGTTGGTCGGCACAACTGACCTTGATTCAGGGCGGCCAGTCACCTGGAACATGGGCGCTATTGCCTCCAGCGAAGCGCCGGGAGCGCTCGGCCTCTTTCGCAACATCATGATCGCGTCGATGAGTATTCCCGGCGCAGTCTCACCCGTCATGATCGATGTGGACGTTGACGGCAAACAGTTTCAGGAAATGCACGTGGACGGCGGGGTCATCACTCAGGTGTTCCTTTACCCACCTGGCACCTTGATGGCGATGAACAGAGTCAGCGGAGCACCTTTTCGACTTGAACGTAATTTCTATGTCATTCGCAATGGGAAACTCGAGCCGCAGTGGGCTGGAACGAAGCGCCGTACGTTGAGCATCGGCGGTCGAGCCATCAGTGCATTGATTCAAACTCAGGGGATCAGCGACCTGGATCGAATCTACCGTATCGCGCGGCAGGATGGGGCGGACTTCAATCTTGCGTACATCGGCTCCGACTTTTACTTTCCGCACAATCAGAAATTCGACGGCGAGTACATGAAGCGTTTATTCGATTACGCTTTTCAACTCAGCGCGAAGGGCTATCCGTGGCATAAATCGCCGCCGAGCGAAAAGGCGTTAGAGAGGCCCGGTTCTCTGGCTCCCCTGTGAGCAATACACGTCGTCCGGGAGAGCCGGGTCCAGCCATGCTTGGGCGTGATGAGTGACAGACTTTTCAGACCAGCATCAGCCGCCACGACTCGACGATTTCACGACCGATACGCCGCAGCCCGGACAGCCTCCGTCCCTTGGTCGCAAGGTGTCGGCAGATACGGTCGGTGGAGACGCGGCACTGCCGGCCGCCCGTGTTGCTGGCGCAAGGCCGTGGATTCGGGGAGTAGCAGGGCCATCAGCGGTACCACCAGCAAGGGTGCCAGGCCGCCGATTTTGAAGTCGAGAATCCCACTTCAATTCTGAACAAATATGGACATAGGCATTAGCACTGAGTGCTTCATGGATAATCCTAATCAGGTAAGCACGTCGGTCCATAAGGCATCGACAACTGACCCTGTGTTAGCTTGAGTCACGTGTATCCTGGGGGAAGTTTTTCAATGCATTACCTGGACCACCCTGTAGGCAATGTTAACCATCGCAACCTGTTCAGCCTGCCGCCGAACTGCGAGAACACCACCGCGATCCCCGATGCGCAGGTCCCGGACCTTACTCCTTCGACGCTTCTCCTGACCGGCTTCGGTCGTCAGGACACTTTGATCGCGCGCTCGATTGAAAACCGTCAACGACAGTTGGAAGTCAAGATGCGTTTTGGTGAGTCGATTGGCCAAGAGACGCCGGCTGAGCGGTTTTGTGCCACTGCGCTTTATCAAGTAAGCGGCGGTGTCAGTTCAACTCTCGATTACGACAGAGCGGCTACGGCAAAGCGCTTCAAGGACAGGCCTGACTTGATGCCTTATACCTTGGCAGACTGCCTGCATGAACTCGGTTACTGGAACGAGCTTTATCTGTTGCGCAAGGCCTGCGGGGTGCCAGGGGACAGGCACACTGAGGCAACGATACGCGAGTGGTTCATATTCGAAGTACTGGCGCAAATCAAGCCGCGCAGCCGAGAGGAAGCACAAGCTGTCTATCAATACATCATTGATCACGACCTGGAAGACCAGCGCGGTAGCCGGGCCATCATCAAAAACCTGATTGGGTGATCTGATTACGATCACTGTGCCTGTACTCGGGCCCTCTGCACAGCGCTCGGTAGTGCCTACAGACCACGTTTTCGAGACGATATGTTGTCGTGGTCAACTAATCCCGGACAGGAGAAAGTAATGCATCACGAGACATCAGCCACTCTCTGATGCATGGGTACAACTGGATTCGACCCCATCAATTCAACGGCTGACGGCGCCCGCTCCCTCGACCGGTTTCGGTCAGCCATGGCGATGCTGCTCGAGCTTCAACCCGCGCGAAACTTCCCTGCTATGAAAAGTGCAATCTTCCACTTGGAACGTGCATTTTTCATAGCGTCCTGCTTACGCATACTGACCCGGCACACATGATTGATCTCCGCCATTTCCTGCACCGTAAGAAGCAATGGAGTGCAAGGCGAGGCGGGATCAGCAGACGCCAATAATAAAGAGTTTGCTGTGTACCCACCTCGCGATGTTCCCTGCAAAGACTCAGCAGGAGATCTGGGGCGACGATCCTGATGCCACTGCCAACAGCAGTATTGCGCCCTTCGGTCGCACTGAAGAGATCGACGGCGGCGTGATGTTCAGCGGTGAGATGGGATGGAGCAGCGGTTGCGATCATGCCGAGTGGGCAATCGTTGGTTTCAGACGCAAAAACGCTGAAGGTAATCAGGACTACTGTTTCGCTGTCTTGCCGCGCAGTGATTACGACATTCGTGATGACTGGTACGCCATGGGCATGCGCGGCAGCGGCAGCAAAACCTTGATCATTGATAACGCCTTTGTGCCGGAACATCACATCCAGAAAGCCAGGCACAAGTCGAGCATTTCAAAAGCGTGCTCAAGGGTGTGATTCAAGGCGCCTGAGACCGCCACTGACGGTGAGACAAAACGCGCGCCCGAGGGCGCCGTTTTTCCGCCTGTTAATCTTGCCATGGAGCTCTGATGTCCCTCGGTATCTTCCTCGCCGCGCTTTGCTTTGCGGCCTGCCTGCGGCGCATCGATGAGACTCATCGAGCTGAAATGCGAGGTCGATCTCTGACCGGTGCGTATGCCGCTTACTGGCACATTGCGCGGGATCTTTTGGCTCTCGCTTACTTGTTCTTGAGATACTTTTCTGAGGAGCAGAAGTGAGAGGAGGTATCAAATGAGAATGTGTATTGATATTATTCGTTACACAATCTTGCCAGGTTTCAGAAGTACCTGGCGTCTTCCCAAGGGCCTGTACGTCGATGCGTCGAACTCTCGTTTCTCTGTGTGTGATCCAAGCAATCTCCCAGTCCGCCTGGGCTGAACAAGCCCCGACTGATCCTGCGTCAATAGAGTTACAAGCGATCGACATCAACGGCACGTCCGATGAGCAGGCCCGGGGCCCCGTCCAGGGCTATCGAGCGACCCGCTCGGCCAGTGCCACGCGCACCGACACCTCGATTCATGAAACCCCACAGTCCATCAGTGTAGTCACCCGGGATGCGGTGGAGGACCTCAGCGCCACTCGTCTGCAAGACGCACTGGATTACGCCGGGGGTGTGGGCCGGGCGAACAATTTCGGTGGACAGGGCCTGACCACCTTCACCGTGCGCGGTTTCACCACGGGCGAGTTCTACCGCAATGGTTTCCCGATCAACCGCGGTTACCCGAACATGCCCGATGCCAACACCATCGAGCGCCTGGAGGTCCTGCGCGGGCCGGCCACCATGCTATATGGCCGTGGCGACCCCGGTGGCACCTTCAACGTGGTGTCCAAGCAACCCCTGGCCGAACGTGCGGTCACTTTGGGCAGTCAGCTCAACGACCAAGGCATGCGCCGTGCGACGCTGGACGCCACGGGGCCGCTGGATGACGAGGGAACATTGGCCTATCGGCTGAACGTGATTGGCGAGGGGGGCGATACCTTTCGTGACCAGGTGGAAAACGAGCGTTACGGCGTGACACCGGTCCTCAGCTGGCAAGTCAACGACACCACCCGTATCACCTTCGAAGGCGACTTCATGCGCAACAACGCGCCGCTCGATCGCGGTGTGACCCGTTATCCCAATCAGATCGGCGTGGCCTCGCGGGATACCTTTTTTGGCGAAAAAGATATCGGCAAGCTGCATAACGACAACAACATGGCGCAGGTGCGCTTCGAGCATTTCCTCAACGACAACTGGAGCCTGGGCGGCGGCGGCCAGTGGCTCGACGGCACCTTGCAAGGCAATGCCATCGAGGCCAACGGGGTCGCTGCTGACGGCCGTACCCTGGGGCGCAATTTCAACTACCGCAAGCTGGAGTGGAGCGATCGGGATCTGCAGTTGAACCTGACGGGATATTTTTCCGCCGCCGGATTCGATCACACCCTGCTGACGGGTATCGAATATGAGGACTACAACTACAAGTCGATCATCCGTCGCTCCAGTGGTTCGGTCAGTGCTTACCCCATCGATATTTTCAATCCGGTCTACGGCCAGCCGCGTCCGGCGCTGACCGGCACCCCCACCCATGACCAGGAGAATCTCAAGACTTACGCGGCTTTCGTGCAAGACCAGGTGACCCTGACCGAGGGTCTGAAAGCCTTGGTGGGCGCGCGTTTTGAGCACTTCGAACATGACTACGATAACTACATCGTCAACGGTCCGAGCTGGACCAACAGCGACAACGCGGTGACTCCGCGCGTGGGACTGACCTACGACCTGACCCCGACCGTGGCGATCTATGCCGACACGGCGCGCTCCTTCAAACCCAACACGGGGGCCAGCCGTACCGGCGGCGGCTTCAAGCCTGAAGAAGGCAAATCCTACGAGCTGGGCGTCAAGTGGGAGGCTCTCGATCGCCAGTTGAGCGTGGATGCGGCGGTGTATCAGATCGAAAAACGCAACGTCCTGACGACCGACCCGGTGGACTCGACCTTCAGCGTTGCCGCGGGTGAAGTTCGCAGCCGTGGTTTGGATCTGAATGTGGCCGGTAACCTCACGCCAGAGTGGCGCATGATTGGTGGTTACGCCTACGTGGATGCCGAAGTCACGAAGGACAACGTGCTGAAATCAGGTACCCGGCTGGTGAATATTCCCCAGAACAGTTTCAGCCTGTTGAACGTTTATGAGTTTCAGGACGGTGGGCTCAAAGGGCTGGGCCTGGGGCTGGGAGCCAAGTATGTTGGCGAACGCGCCGGCCAGACCGCGGCCAATGCTTTCTCCATGGACAGCTACAAGGTGTTCGACTTGCTCAGCTATTACAAAGTCAACGAGCACGTGCGGCTTAACCTTGACCTGAAAAACCTGTTCGACAGGCACTACGACGAAGGCGCCTTTGGCAACGTCTACGCCTATCCGGGCGCGCCGAGAACCTTGCAGGCGGGTATTTCTTACACCTTGTAGGAGAGTGACGGTCGCTTGTCACTGCCAATCAAGCGGGTTGCGCCGCATCTTGGGCATCACGCTGCCCCGATTCCCCTCTGAACCGGCAGGCCACCGCTACGCCAGGACAATGCGTTTCAGCCTGGCGTTCAGTGCGGCGAACGCTGCTTCGGTACTGGCCTTGTGGTTGGTGATGAGCAGGTCAATGCGTTCTGGCGGGCAGAAGGCGACGCGGCTCTCCACGCCGATCTTGCTGTAATCGGCGAGGATGACCACGCGCTCGGCATACTCGGCCATGGCGCGCGCCACTTCGGCTTCACGGTGGTCGTAGTTGCTGGCACCGCGCTGGGCATCGATGCCGACGGGCGACAACAGCGCGAGGTCGGCCCGATAGCGGCCAATTTCCGCCACCGTGGTGCCACCGACCGTAGCCGGAGCACGATCGTCGAGCGAACCGCCCAGTACAATCACCTCGTTGTGCTGGCCGCCCGGCACGGCGGGATTGCGCAATTGCAGCGCCACGTTGAACGAGTTGGTGATCACGGTTAACCCGCCCAGCTTGGCCAGCTCTTCGGCGAGGATGACCGTGGTGGTGCCCGCGTCGATAAACACAGTTTGTCCGTGCGACAGCAGGCTGACCGCGGCGCGCGCCAGGTCACGCTTGAATTTGACGTTGATGTGCGCACGCTCGGCGATTGGCGCCTCGTCCTCGACGCGGATGGCGCCGCCGTGTATCCGCTTCAACTCCCCCAGTTCTTCCAGAGCGACCAGATCGCGCCGCACGGTCTCGCGTGAAACATTCAGCTCCGTGACGATGCGGTCGGTGGTAACGCGCTGCAAGGTCGATAGCAGTGCGCGGATCCGCTGGTAACGCTCTTCTTGCCACATGCCGGGTGTCCCTGCTGTTGAGTCGCTGTCCGAGCACGCATTGTGGAGGGGGATCGGTCACTGTCAAGTTCGACTCGGCCCTGTAAACATTGCTCAGGCGCAGCCTGCGAATCATGAAAGTGTAATATTGTGGCAATATTGTATTTTTGTGTATTTGAAGATAGCCTCGTCGCCGGACGGTTTTTCCCTCTCGTCCATTTTTCGAAACACGCTTTCGCCATCGCCTCGGTTGTAACCTCTCGTCTAGAAGTAGGAGCTATGCCATGCAGCGTCGCCAGTTTCTGAACACCCTCGCCACTGTTTCCGTCGTCAGTCCGCTGTTGTTGTCATCGCGCATAACGCAAGCCGCCACGCCCCCAGCCACGCCGAGCGAGCTGGACCCGGCGCGCTGGTCGCCACTCAACAAAAAGCGCCTGCAGGCGGTGATCGACCAGCACGGCGTCAAGAGCCCGTCCTACCGCCCGGAGCAGCGCCCATACGCGGTGTTCGACTGGGACAACACCTGCATCATGAACGACTGTGAAGAAGCGCTGCTGGTCTACCAGATCAATCATTTGCAGTACAAGTTGACGCCCGATGAGTTCGCCGCCGTGCTGCGCCAGGACGTGCCGAACGGCCCGTTCATGAAGGACTACACCACCGTGGACGGCAAGCCGGTCAAGATGGAAGACATCGCCAGCGACGTGGAAGCCGATTACCGCTGGTTGCACGCCAACTACAAGGGCCTCGCTGGTGACAAGAGCCTGGAGGAAATCCAGACCAGCGAGCAGTACAAGGACTTCCTCGCCAAGCTCTACTTCATGTATGACGCGATCTGCGACAGTTACCCGGTGGAGATCGGCTACAAGTGGATTCTGTACTTCTACAAGAACATGACCACGGCCGAATTGCAGGCGATGGCCGAGGCCTCGAACAACTATGCGATCGGTGACGCGCTGCGCAAGGTCAAGTACGAGAGTTCTCGCACGCTTTCGGGCAAGGCAGGGGTGGTGGCGGACACCCACTTCCATGGCATCCGCATCCATGAGGAGATCCGCGGCTTGATGCACTCGCTGCGCGCCAACGGCATCGACGTCTATGTCAGCACCGCCTCGATCGACGATGTGGTGCGGGTGTTCGCCGGCCATCCCAATTACGGCTACGGCGTGCCGCCTGAGAACGTGATCGGCCTGCGCATGGCGATGGAAGAGGGCAAGTACACCAGCCGCTATCTGCCGGGCTGGCACTTCAACTACGGGCCGGGCAAGACTGTCGGCATCAAGAACGTGCTGGTGAAACAAAAGGGCTACGGCCCGGTGCTGGTGGCCGGCGACAGCGACGGCGATGCCTGGATGTTGCGCGACTTCAACGACACGGCGGTGGGGGTGATCGTCAACCGCATGAAGAAGGGCGAGATCGGCACCGACAGCCAGCAGGCCGCCACCCAGCTGGGCACCCCGAACGCCCGCTTCATCCTGCAGGGGCGCGACGAGCACACTGGCCTGATGATCCCGGACGAAAAATCCCTCAAGTACGGTAAAAGCGAGCTTAAGCTGCTGGCTTGATGGCACTGGCTTGCGGATGGTCGGCTGCCATCCGCGAGCCGCAGTGCAATGGCTGGAAAATCAAGAGGGCGCCCACCGCCTCCATCGCTCAGAGCCCGGTCAGGCTTCAACAGTGGCCTGCTATTGCACAGGCGCTAGAACAACATACCCATCAAGGATGCTTTGACCGCTGCTTCGGCTTTGTTCGTTGCCTGGAGCTTGCGCATGGCATTGACCAAATGAAACTTCACGGTTCGTGTGTCGATATTCAGAATGATGCTGATTTCGACATAGGTTTTTCCCATGGCCGTCCATTTCAAGGTTTCTTTTTCCCGGGTGGTTAATGGCTTGTCACTTTCGGGAATGTATTTTTTTTGCAAAAAAACGGGTCATGGATGCCTGCACTAATTGGGTTAGCCAAATTAATTGGGTCTCCTTGCTCTCTAGTGGCCTGTGTGGCTAGTTCGTTAGCTCAAATTCGGATGCCGGCGGCCCAGAGCCAAGGCGCTGTGACGAGTC